>CAZNLL010000010.1:0-48620 GCA_964573885.1 uncultured Desulfobacteraceae bacterium
GGCCTGAATACCGTATATCCCTCCTTCATTTTAAGAGAGGGGTAGAAGCGCTGGGCCGTCTCCATCAATCGCTTGTTCTTCCCGGGATCATCACCCTGCTCCGGCGTAGAGGAGAGGTCTGCCAGGAGATGTTCCATGGTGTAACTTGCCAGATCCCACAGGCTGAAACTTGTCACCAGTACAAGATCTTCCCAGGCCCTGACAAATCGGGGCAAGGCGTCCCTGAGCATTTCTTTCCTCACTCCCTGGCAGACCAGGCAGGGGTCCTGGGCCTCCTCAAGGGCCTTGTCAGAATCAGCCAGTGTATGCCAACCGATGGTGACCTCCCTCCGGTTCCAGAAGGCTGAAAGCTTGGCCTTTTCGGCCTCCGTGTATCTGTGAACCGGGAATGCCGCGCCATGGGCCTCCACATCAAAGCCGAACTCCTCACCCGCCCTTGCGAGCAGGCTCAAGGCCAGGGATGAATCACAGCCTCCGGAAAAGAGGACAAAGACATGCTTGCCGGTGAGGGTCTCCAAGAAGCCCCGGTGGTCTTGCTTCCAGTTTGAATAGGCCGGCGTGTTTTCCATGGCTTACCGGTAAGGGGTGTTTAATGTCTTGAAACGCTCAGGGCGGGGGCACCCCCCAAGGCGTAAAGGGCCTCAGGGTCGACCTCCACCCCAAGGCCGGTCCCCTCCAGGGGCCCTGCCTCTCCCCCGTAACCAAAAGAGACATCATGACAGGTGGTGTTTTTCTCCAGAATAAATGGATCATATGAGCCGTCGTAATTGACGGCGTCCCCGCACACCAGACAAAGGGCCCTTCCCGCGGCGGAGAGGATGCCCGATTCCCCCAGGGTACAGCCGATCTGAAAGGAGAGACCCTGTTCCCGAATGTAGTCAATTATGCGAAGGGCCCTGCGGAACCCCCCGCTCCTGCATAGTTTCACATTGATCATTTGATAGTACCCCTCATGAATGATCTTTTCCAGGTCCTCAAGGGTGGGGGCGGACTCGCAGGCCATCAAGGATACCCCTCTGGAGATCAGTGCCCGGGCGAAATCAGCGAAACCCGGGGCCCCTCTTTCCAGGGGTTCTTCCACAACACGCACGCCGTGTCCCTCAATGAGGGGGAGGTGCTTAAAGGCCAGGTCACAATCCCACACACCATTGGGATCAATCCGCAGCTCACAGCCGTGTCCTAGGATGGAATTCACGGTTTCCAGGGCCGCCTTGTTTTGTTCGAGATCCTTGCCCATCTTGATGCGGAGCCGGTTTAGTCCCAGGCTTTTGATCAACCGGCACAGGTCCAAGATCCTGCCACGGTCCCCCAGGGTTAAGGCCCCCCCATAAAAGACCCTGTCCTGGAGGTGGTGCTGAGGAAGATACTCCACAATAGACCTGCCCTGGTATTGCCCCAGGGCGTCCAGGAGGGCGGTCTCGAGAGCGCATATGGCGGTATTGTGCGTTTTTCCAGGGGGGAGGGTATCCATAAATCCCCACACCTGGGCTACATCATCCAGTTCCCAGGGAAAAGCGGTGCTGCGGATCAACCGGCCCACATCCTCCACGGCACTGTCGGGTGTTTCTCCGGTCACAAAGGCCACCGGGACCCCCTCTCCATATCCCCTGATGCCTTTTTGGGCCGCCATGAGCTCGACCACAATAATCTCGCTGGACAGGCCCTTGACCCGGGAAATGGAAAAATCGCCCTTAAAGGGGAGGCGGATCTTATACACATGGATCCTTTCCAGTCTCATGGGGTGGCCTCCTCATGGGGTGGCCTCTTCAGGGGCGGCTGGAGAGGGAGGATGAGGAGGAAGGAGGTGCCCTCCTTGGTTTTGCTTTTCACCTCCACCGATCCACCGTGATCCTGCATGTTTTTGTGGGCAATAAACAGGCCGAGCCCCGTACCGTTATGGATGCTGCTCTTATGCTTGGTGGTAAAATAGGGATCAAAGATTTTTTCCAAATTGGCCTCGGGGATCCCAATGCCGTTGTCCTTAATTTCAATGCAAATACTCTTTTCTTTTTTCTCCGTGCCACAGTGTCGGGTGACCACCTCAATGGTGCCCCGGGCCGGGGTGAACTCCACCGCATTTGAGAGGAGGTTTAAAATGACTTCTTTCATTTTCACTGAATCGAGCCACACCTGGCCCACATCCGGACTGAAGCGGCGGACCACCTGGATTCCCTTGGCATTGCTCTGGGGGGAGATGAGAAGGACCATTTTGTCGATGAGGTCGTGGAGGTCATTGAATTCAAAGTGGGTCTCTTTGGTTTTTACCAGGTCCAGAAGCTCGGTGATAAGGTTATTCACGCGCTCCGTCTCTTCCACGGCGATGGAATAGAAGTCCTGCCTGAATTCCTCGTCATCGAATTTATGCGGCAGCATCTGGATAAAGGTCCCTATGGCTGTCATGGGGTTCTTGATCTCATGGGCCAGTCTCGCGGCCAGGTTACCCAGAAAGGAGAATTTCTCCGCCCGGCTCAGGAGGGCCTGGGACCTTTTGAGTTCAGCCATCTGTTCTTGAAGCCTGGTATAGAGCCTGGCGTTTTCAATGGCAATGGCAATCTGGGGGGCGAAGATCTCCAGGGTCTCCCGGGTGGCCTTGGGAATGCCCTCTCCATTGACCGCATCGGTGGCGATGACCCCGATCACCTTGGACCGGGTGATCAGGGGGACCACGAAAACCGATCTCGGGTTTCCATGCATGAGGATGACGTTCCTTTTCCGGAGTCGGGAACGCTTGACCTCGGGTATATATTCGGCCCGGCCGGTACTGGTGACCCGCGCCAGTATATTGCTTACCCGGTTGAGGGGGACTTTATAATTCCTGACCTGCTCCGGGACCTGCCCTTCAAAACCCAGCCCGTACATGTACTCCAGGCACCCCTCTCCTTCGTTGACCAGCATGATCATGGCCCGGCTGATCTGGCAGACATTAGAGAGGATATTCATAATTACGGTGAGGAGCTGGTCAATATCCAGCACCGAAAGGATGGCCTTTCCCGTCTCCTGGATAGCCATGAGTTGTTTTATCTTATAGCTGAGCTCCAGGTTCAGCCGGTTCACTTCTTCATATTTCTCCTCAATGATCTTCTTGTCCGCCTCCATCTCCTTGATGGTTTCCATGAGCACGGATTCTGAACCAAAGAAACGGGAGAAGACCTCGTGGAACCGGTTTCTGAAGGGCCATCTCAGGCGATATTCGCAATAAGGTGCCCCGCTAAAAAAACAGCATGCCTCTTTCAGCTCCACAGGACGGCCCCCCCAGATGAGGGGAATGAAGGTGTATGCCCCCTGGTTATAAAGACACATGTCTTTGGAAAGGTCCATCTCGGGATTCCAGTGCAGGCGGACGGTGGCCTCGGTCGGCCTGATATCCACCAGCTCCACGCGTTTGCTCCTGTTCCATTTGTCATTAATCTTTTGGAGGTTCTTGAGGCCTTTCTTGATGGACCAGAAGGCCTTTACAATGATGCCCTGGGCATAGCCCAGGGCGGTGTTTTCAGCGGCATACCTGGCGATTTTATAGGCGGCCAGGTCATCGTTACAGATCAAACGGGCCCTCTTGAGCAGCTTCCCCACAACAGTGCAGCTGATCCAGTTGTTGGGGTCCCTCAAAAAGGCCTCCGGATCGGGGAGCATGTCGATTTCAGGGTCGAGGCGGGTGAGGAGGCCGGAGCAGTCACCGTCGTTTTTGGCCTTTACATAGTCAATGATGGCCCTTGAATTGATGCAGCTCGTTTCCTTTTTCATGTTCTCCCTTTACAGGGGCAAGTTTCGAGAGCTTCGCGGGTTGGACATCTGTGCCTTGTATTTGGCGGTTAACCCCGGGACCACGGCCCTGAAGGCCTCCAGGCTCTGGCCACGAACGTCAAAAACGGTCCTGTCTCCGTCCCTGAAACAGTGGGCGGGAATGAAGTCGTCATTGAGGGCCTGCGCAGGGAGCCTGAAGAAGGGCATTATCTTTCCCATCCGTTTCTGGAGCCTGGGGGTATAGGAGGACAGGCCGAATACTTCTTTCATATAGGCGAGAACGGTTTCAAAATCCAGGCCCTGTGACGGGCGGGTCACAATATTTTGTCCGAAAATACCGTCTTGATCAAAATGGACGCCGGGGAGGGAGAGGGCAAGCTCATGGATTTTGGTTTTAGGGTACACGTGACACTCCCCGATTTTGAAGATATGACCTCCCGGTCCGCTATTTTTTGCCAACTCCCGGGCAAAATCAAGGCTTTCTTGAAGGTCCCTTTCCGTGTCTCCTGGATAGCCGGCGATCATGAAAATCATGACCGGGATCTCGTTTTTTACCGCCTCCTGGAATATGGCCTTGGCATTCTTCAGGTAGTGGCGGTAATGGGTCTCGTCCCTCACCTTGTTCATCCGCTTTAGGGTGCTGTAACTGGCCGATTCAAGGCCCAGGGCGAAGATCCCGCACACATCCGCCACCCGGCCCAAGATAGAAGGGTCAAGGACATCACACCGGGTTTCAAAATTGATCCTCATTCCCAGGGACCTGAGAAAGGGGAAGAGGTGAAAAGACTTGAAGAGGGCGTCGCTGATGAGCAGGGTATGGCTGGTGGTGTTGCGGGCGAGAGCGGTCAGGTCTTCTTTAACGGTCTCTTCAGGGACCTCCAGTCGGACAGGTCGAATGTACTCCTCCATGCAGAAATTGCAATGATAGGGACACCCCCGGCTAAAGGCGTAGGGAAGGATATCATAGTCCCTGGGATATCTGAGCAATTCCAGGTTAAGGGGGACCTTTTTTTTGAGATCAAACCGAAGGCCTGCACTGTTCTGGTGAATCCTGTTCCCCTTTTTCCATGCAAGGTTCGGAATGGCGTCATTCAGGGGGGGATTCCCCCCGGCAAGGCATTCCATGATCCCGAGACAGGCGGCTTCCCCCTCTCCCACGACGACCCCGTCAACTGCAGAGGTCCGTGACAATATCTCTTCATAATAGAGGGTCGGGAAATAGCCCCCCAAAAAAACAAAGATGCGGGAATCCTGGGCCTTGATGCGTTCGCATAGGTAAAGGGCTTCTTGGGCCTGGGCAATGGCCGTACACGAGACCCCTACGGCACGGGGCCTCAATTCGGCCAGATCTTGGAGGAAGTCCCGGTAAACCCGGTCTCTCCCCGCCGGGCTCAGGGGAAGCCCATAATCCATGGGAAAGGAAAGGATCTGGATCCTTTTTCGGGGGTACCTTGATTTGACAAAGCTCGCCAACTCCAGGATGGGCAGGGGGTATGCAGGCACATACATGCCTATATTTCTTGAAACAGGCTCAACAAACAGGAACAAGGGTGCTCCTCCTTAAGATCGGGGTCATGACGAATCAATGGACTCTGCCGAGGGCGGGTTTAAGGACCCGCCTGGGAAGGACCGGGGTCCTTTTGGGGTTTGAAGGCCTTTCTGGGACACCTATTTGGGCATATTTCTTCCATTCATACCACTGCTCAGGATGGGCATAGATATAGGTTTCGAGACATTTGAGAATAAGTTCTCCCACGGAAAAACGGGTGCCCAGGGATCTTGCCATTTCCTCCGAGGTGCGCAATACGAGCCGGTATCGGTTTAGAGCATAGCGGTGTATGATTCCGAAAGCAATCTCCGCCCCTGTTCTTTTTTGAATGATGTTGATGGTCCTGTCCAGTCCGGTGACCTTTCCAAGAAAAGAGGTCTTTTGGGTCTTTGAAGGTCTCCAGGCCTCTATCTCGTCACACTGGGTGATGAGAACCCGATTCTGCCTCAACTCGTGGAAGGCCGCCTTCATGACGTTTCCCGCATTGCTCCCGTCAATGAGACTTATACAATAGGCATTGGCTTGTTGGTAAACCTTTTTTTTCAGATGCGTGCTTTTGAACTTGGCGATCATGGAGACCGGAAGGCCGTTGACGGCCAAGAGGGTGGGCATATACTCGATGGCCCCGTAGTGGGCGGTTACCACGACCACCCCGTTGCCTTTTGAAAGGCCTTTTCTCAGCTTGTCCATGTCTCCTGTGGAGATATGGTGTTGAAGAAAGCGTGTGGCCTTGGCCGGTTTTTCAAAGGCAATGAAGAGTTTTTCATAATAGTGGGCCAGGATGCCTGAGAATACCTTCCTTTGAATGCCGGCCAGTTCACTCTCATGGCATCCACGCCCCACGCCTTCAGAGAGGGCCCGTTCAATACGTTTTTTTTCCTCTCTGTTTCTGAAGTAGTAGAGTCGCCCGAGAAGAGAAATGAGGAACCAGGTGATTTTCCACCCTAGGGTGAGGTAGAGGCAGATATAAGGCTTTGCCTGGAGAAAGGAACTCAGGTTGGCATGCATAAAAGATCTCTCCTTTCTTTAGGGTTGACATGTTTGTCCCGGTGATTTGTGTAAAAAGTCTGATTTCTTCAATATATATGCCAACTGGGAATTGAGTGGGAAGCGGGGTCCAAAGTCTTACCGGGCAAGGCGATGCCTTCATCACGGGGATCAACCGGTTTTTGAATTGTGCACAAAAAAATGTGCATCGTGCACATTTTTTTGTGCATTTTTCAGGAAAAAGCTGTTAATGGCGTGGGGAAAAGGCGATCTTGGCCATTGACCCGGAAAGAGCCGGCATTCATGGATTCTGAAAGGGGACCTGTTTCAATGTATGCCAAATAAGTTATTAATAACAATGATTTATGTTTTATTTTGTGGGGTTTTGGGCCGCTTTTGCGGCTGGGATAAAGGGTGGGAGGGTATTTTTGGCACAAAAAATGTTAATAGGATCTCTGGAGGGGTCGGAGAATAGGATTTAAGAAGAACTGAGGGGACATGAAAAAGAAGGCCACCATTCTTGTTGTAGATGACGAACGGGGCGTGCGCCATTCATTCAACATGGTTCTCAAGGATGTATACGAGGTGCTTCTCGCGTCGTCAGGTCAGGAAGCGGTTGATATTCTGACAAAAAGCTCTGTAGATTTGATCCTGCTGGACATCCGCCTGCCGGATATAAACGGGCTCGATCTGTTGGAGCGATTCAAGGAAATGGAGCCCAATACAGAGGTGATCATGGTCACGGCCGTGAAGGAGATTCAGACCGCGGTTAAGGCCATCAAACTGGGGGCCTATGAATATGTGGTAAAACCCTTCGTGGTGGACGATGTTCTGACCCTGATCCACCGGGCCCTGGAAAAGGGGCGTCTCGTGAAGGAGGTCGCCTACCTCAGAAGCGAGCTGGAACGGTATGTGCCCTTTGAAAAAATGGTGGGCAAGGACCGGAGAATGGCGGAAATCTTTGAATACATATCCACCATTTCCGAAAGCGATGGCGCGGTTCTTATTCAAGGGGAGAGCGGCACAGGTAAGGAACTTGTGGCTCGGGCCATCCACAACCGAAGTCCCCGGAAGCATTATCCTTTTGTGGTCATCAATTGTGCGGCCATCCCGTCAACCCTTATGGAAAGCGAGATATTCGGGTATTACAGGGGGGCCTTTACAGGGGCCGCACGCACAACCATGGGAAAGCTTGAAATTGCAGATAAGGGCACGGTGTTTCTGGATGATGCGGATATTCTTGATACCAACATGCAGGCAAAACTCCTCCGGGTGATCCAGGAAAAGGAGTTCGAGAGACTGGGCGGCAATAAGGTGATCAAAATTGATGTGAGGTTCGTGGCCGCCTCCAATAAGGATCTCAAGGAGTTGATGTCCCAGGGACAGTTTCGAGAGGATCTTTTCTACAGGCTGAATGTGTTTCCCATTAAATTACCCGCCTTAAGGGAAAGAAAAGGGGACATCCCTTTGCTGTTGGATCACTTCTTGGAGATGTACAGCAGAAAGACCGGCAAGCCGCCCAAGCGGTTTTCCGAGAAGGCCGTGGAGGCCTTGATGAGGTACCATTGGCCGGGCAACGTGCGGGAGCTGGAAAACCTGGTCGAGAGACTGGCCACGGTCACCAAGAAATCCATTATCCACGTTCAGGACGTGTCCTGGCCCGCAACCAATACAAAAAAGCTCAAGAAAATGAAACTAAAAGATGCTGTGCACACCTTTGAAAAACGCTATATCCGTGAAGTTCTGGACAATGCCGGCGGCAGCAGAAAGGCGGCAGCAGAGATCCTGGGTATTCATCGCAACACCCTGTTGGCCAAAATGAATGAACTGGGTCTTAATTGACTCAGGCACAGCCCTTCCGGCGTATCTCATCTGACCAGGCGGTATGGGCGGGTGCGGTGACCCGTCCTACAGTGCACAAAAATATGTGAAAGTGCACATTTTTTTGTGCATTTTTTGGCCTCTTGCCCCGGATCCGCCTCTCACCACAGGGGGGCTTGGATCCGAGGCCCAAAAGGGGGAGGGCTTTGCAGGCGCCGGGGGGTGGGTTTCATGGGCTGGCATGTAAATTGCTCAAAAATCTGTCCTGATCTATGGCGCCATGTTCCTGGAAAGGGCGTTCGTGGCCGGGAAAGGCTTTTTACATCCGTACAGGCTGGGTTGTTAGGGCATGTTGAAAATGAAGCTGGGCAGTTACCGGGAAAGGGATGCTGATTCGAAAGGGAGCCACATATGAAGAGGATTCTGGTGGTGGATAACGATCTGTTAATGCTGGCGTTTATGAAGGATGTGCTCTCAAAGGAGGGGCACAAAGTGGCCACGGCCGAAGACGGCCTGTCGGCCCTGGACCTGGTAAAGAAACAAAGGTTCCACGTGGTATTCATCGATCTCATCATGCCCCGCATTGACGGGAAGAGGCTGTGCAACATCTTGCGAAAAATGGAGTCCCTGGAGCAGACCTATCTGGTGATCCTCTCCGCGGTGGCCGCGGAGGAGGGTGTAACCCTGACTGAAATGGGGGCGGACATCTGCATCGCCAAGGGGCCGCTGGATGTGATGGGCCAAAACGTTCTCGCCGCGGTTGAGCGTCCTGAAGCCTTAGCCGCATGGTGTGCGGCCGGAAGGGTGCTGGGTCTTGAGGAGATTAACCCCAGGGCCATTACGGGCGAGCTGCTGACTGTGAAAAGGCACTTTGAAGTCATCCTGGAGGCCATGTCCGAGGGAATCCTGGAGGTGACCGGGGAAGGAAGGATCATTTATGTAAATCCCGCGGCCCTCACCATGCTCCAGGTGTCCGAAGAAAGGTTGCTGGGAACGCCTTTTGCCGATTACGTGGCGGTGAAGGACCGCCGCCTTTTCCAGAAACTGCTGGAAGGGGCCGTCTCTACCGGGAAAAGGGCGGGCAGAAACCTCCCCGTTCAGGTCAATGACCGCCAGGCCCTCTTGAGCATTCTCCCTGTTGAAAACGACCGGGGACTTACAGCCATGATCATCCTCAATGATGTGAGCGAACAAAAACGGATGGAGGCTCAGCTGATACAGGCCAATAAGATGGAGGCCCTGGGCACCCTGGCCGGCGGGATCGCTCACAATTTCAATAACCTGCTCATGGGCATCCAGGGCAATGTGGCCCTCATGTTGCTGGAAATGGACGAAAACCACCTTTACCGGAAAAAACTCAAGGCCATAGAAGACTATGCGCGAAGCGGGGAGGGTTTGACCAAGCGCCTCTTGGGACTTACCAGGGGTGGTGGAAAGGAGGCCAGGCCCATCGACATAAATGCCATTGTAAAAAGGACGTCAGAGATGTTTGTTCAAATGAAAAAAGAAATCAACGTCCACACGACCTGTAAAGAAGGGCTGTGGACGGTGGAGGCCGATCCCGGGCAAATGGAACAGGTCCTGTTGAATCTCCTGGTAAACGCCTGGCAGGCTATGCCTGGAGGAGGAAATATCCATGTGGAGACACAAAACGTGGTCCTGGATGAAGCAGAGACTGACACAGCCCTTTCAGGGAGACAGGTGAAACTCTCTGTAGGGGACACGGGTACGGGCATGGACCGGCGCACCCAGGACCGGGCATTTGATCCCTTTTTTACCACCAAGCCCCGGAGCCAGGGCACGGGCCTGGGTCTTTTTTCCGTACACGGCATTGTTAAGGCCCATGGGGGCATGATCAAGCTCCGGAGTGATATAGGCCAGGGAACGACCTTTGATATCTTTCTGCCCGCGGTCAAGGGGACACCGAGGGACGAACAAAGGCCTGGAGAAAAAATAGTGGGCGGCCATGAAACCGTTCTCCTGGTGGACGATGAGGAATGGATCCTCGATGTGGGCCGCCAGATGATCGAGAAACTGGGCTACCGCTCCTTGGTGGCCAAGGGTGGAAAAGCCGCCTTACGGGTCTACGAGGCAAACAAGGCAGAGATTGATATGGTTATCCTGGATGTGATCATGCCCGGCATGGGCGGACAAGAGACCTTTGAAGCGCTCAAAAGGATCAACCCCCATATCAGGGTGCTCCTGTCAAGCGGTTACGATCTCGACGGGCAGGCGGCCGATATGGTTCAACGGGGTAAGGCGGGATTCATACAGAAACCCTTTGATATGAACACCCTGTCCCGGAAGACCAGAGAAATACTCAACACCAACCGGGAGGCGGTTCCCTCACAATTATGAGGATATGCGATCCATGTTTTTCTCCAGGGCCGCCAACAGGTCATTTTTTCCTTTTTCTGCCCGGGGTTCTATGACAAGGCATACGGAGCCCATCTCCCTGAATCGGGGTTTGACCCAGTTCTCGTAAAAGGCGGGGGTTCCCCGGATCATTTCATCGAGGGATTCAAAGACCTTGTGACCCTTCTCTCTGAGCTGGGCTATCCCTTCGTAGGCGTATCCCTCCTTGAACTCCTCAAAGAGGAGGGGGAGCTTATCCAGGTAATCAGGGGCGGACATCTGGGCCAGCAGATCAGCGGTGCCGAGGCTGAAGGCCGCCCACTTTTCTTCGTCACAGGAATAGGTCACCTCGCTGATATGCGTTTTGTTGTAGGTGTGCCATATAAGGGTCTGGATGAAATGAGTCGCCTCATGGGTGTAACCTAGAGAGGAAAGGTATCGGGAGGCAAGTGCCACTCCCCGTCCCACGTGCCTGAAGGTGTATTTGGCGCCGGTCCCGCTGTTATCACCGGATTTTTTGATGTATCCCACGTCGTGGAGCAGGGCCGCAATGACGCCCAGGTCAAAGAAGTCTTGTGCGATAGGTGGGGGCCGACCGCCCTTATTCCATCCGTCCATGATCCGGATCATGACCGCCGTGGTTTCCAAGGAGTGCTCCAAGTTATGATAAGGGGTATCACAGTGTTGAAAACCCGCCGCCCGCCCTTCAAAGAGGTCTTTTACATCCCTGAGGACCCTCTCCAGGTTCTCCCCCGGAGGTTGGAGGCGGCTGCGGGTGTAAGTGTCTCTGATTTGCCCCAAAAGATCCATGTGTTTTTCCTGTGCCTCGCGGGAAAGGGATCTAGGCCCCCCTGGAAGGTGTTTCGGGGAGGCTCCCAAGATTCAAGAGGAGGGATATTTCCCCGTTTTCCATGATTCCCACACCGGCAAACACCCCGGCTCTGGCCAGTAACTCTCCGGAGGGCATGATCATGAGGGGCGTGTTCCCGATAATACGGTCCACGATCAGCCCCTTGAGGGGCTCGCCCTCCTTTTCCCCGACCTTTTCTTGATCCGGATGCTTGAGGTTTAGAATATGAAAGGGTTTATGCCCATTATGACCCACACCGAGCATGGACCTGAGGTCATATAATGGGCTGTCCTCATCCACAGGATCGTTTCCTCTGTCTATAGACGCCACGCTGGAAGTGGGTACGGACAGGGTGTATTCTCCTACCCTGAAGGTTACCGTATAAATCACAGACAGGGAGACGGGGAGTTTCAAAAGAAACTGGGCCCCCTTGTAAGGGGTTGAGCGGATGTTCAGACTGCCCCCCAGGTCCTTAATGGCTTGGGCCACCACGTTCATCCCTATGCCCCTTCCGGCCATGTCCGTGGCCTGCCCGGCCGTGGAGAAATCGGCCTGCAAAATAGTATTGAAGAATTCCTGCTCGGGCAGGGCCCTTATCTGCTCATCGGTCAAGGCCTTTTTTCCCTTCAGATAGTCAACAATGGCGGATTCCTTTATGCCTTGGCCGTCGTCACTGATTTTGATGATGAGGTGGCCCTTCTCGCTCCGGGCCTCCATAACAAGTTTACCTCCAGGACTTTTTCCTGCTTTTATCCGCTCCTCCCTTGGTTCAATGCCGTGAGCCACGGCATTTCTGAATAGATGGACAAAGGGCTCCCGTAATCGTTCCAAAAGGGTGAGGTCCGCTTGCACTTCCCCCCCGGCCACTTCAAAGGTCACCTCCCTGCCGTGCTGCTTGGCCAGGTCCCTGATGGTCTTACCAAATAAATCGGCAAAATCCCCTACAGGCATGAGTCTTAATTGGGCCAATCGGAAATAAAGACCCTTCAGCATAGAGGTATAGTGGTTAATCCAGTTTTTAAGACCGGCTGAAACCGCGGCCTGAGGCAGGGGTGGGAGGGTCTTTTCCAGGAGGAGGATCTCTTGGGAAAGACCAAGGAGTTCCTCAATAAGGGAGTATTTGACCCGGATATAATCGATCTTCTTGACGGGTGTCGCTGACGGAGAAGATAAGCGCTTTTTCCGCCCCCTTTCCCCAGGGGGTTCTTCAGACCCCTTTTGCAGGCGGGACATCAACCTCTGGTACCATTCTTCGGCTTCGGAAGACTCCAGCTTGTCCAGCCCCGCCACAAGGGCCCTAAGCACCTCTCCACCGTCCATGAGGATTTGGACCGTATCGCCCGTTGCCTTGGATGACCCTTCTTGGAATTGTTTGCACCAGTTTTCCATGGCGTGGGTCAGGCCCGTGGTCTTTTCCAGGCTCAGGGCCCTTGCCATGCCCTTAATAGAGTGGATCTTTCCGAATATCTCCTGCCAGATCTCACGGTTGCCGAGATCCTTCTCCGCCTCCATAAGGAGATCGTCGAGATCCTTGAGGTAATTTTCCGACTCCTGGATGAAGATCTTTTCATACTTGGTGAGGTCCATAAGAGAGCCCTGATAAAGTGTTCAAGATCTCATCCGGAGAGATCAACTTGACCGCATATCCGGACTCGGAAAAGGCCTCTTCCCTCTGTTCTCCATCTTCAATCCATAGAAGGCCTAAAATCCGATCCGGTATGAGTCCCAATTTTTTGTGAGACCACCTGAGGAGAATAATGCGGGGGGATTCTTGAAGGGTGGGGCCTTGACCCATGAGACGTCCCATGTGAACGACATCAAACAACTCCCCCCGGTAGTAGATCAGCCCCATGTAGCACGGAGGGACCAGGGGGACCGGTGTGACCTCCACCACATCCACCACCCTGTAGACGTAACGGGCCTCTACACCCAGATAGTTGTCGGCGGCCTTGAAGGCGAAGCATTCCATGCTTAACCCTCTGGCAGGCGGAACCGTTTCTGGGTCCCTACCATTTTACTTGAAAGGGCTTTCAGGGAATTAACAGCGCTCACAATACGTTCCGTATCCTCTTTCTGCTTTTTGGTGGCCACCGTGGTCTTCTGGGTGGACACAAAGTTTTCGTTCGCAAGCCGGGAGAGTTCCTGAAACTGATTCATAATCGCCCGCATCTGTCTGATCTGTTTTTCCGTGACCTGCTCCATTTCCTGGACTTCTTCGAAAATGTCTTTGACCCCGGACAACATGTCGGAAAAGGTGTCCACGATGCCGTGGATGATTTCATGTCCCTTGTTGATCCCATCCTGACTCTTTTTCAGGGCCTCTATTACGGCCTTGTTATCCTGGAGCACGTCTTCCACTATTTTACCGATTTCTTGAGAGTTCTCTTTGGACGTCTCAGCCATGCTCCGTATCTCGTTGGCCACAAGGGCGAAGCCCTTTCCAGAATCACCGGCCCTGGTGGCCTCGATGGACGCGTTGAGGGAGAGAAGATCGGTCTTTTGGGCGATCTCATCCATGACCTTGACCACCAGGCGTATCTTCTCCACCTTATTGGAAAGCCTGTATATGGGTTCTGTATAATCGCTCATCGCCTTGAGGACCCCTTCCAGGTGGTTGAGGGTCTGACGGGCGTTGGTTTCCCCCAGTTGCGTTTTTTTCCTGGCCTCGTTGATTTTAGAGACAGTCGCCGCTGATTGGGTAACCATCTCATCCATCTCTTTAAGGCCGTTATCCATCTTGAGGGAAGTCTTCTGGACGATCAGGGTTTGATCCTCAGAGCTCTTGGCAATCGCTTTGGCCGAGTTGTCGACCTCCTGGCTGTTTTCGAGGACTTTTTCCGCCAGTTCCATGAGCCGGGCGCTGGTATCATCCACTTGAGAAGAAACCCTCTTTATCTCGGATATCATGGACCGCAAGTGGTTCAGCATGGTAGAAAATATCTCCTCAAGGTCCCGGAGTTCATCCTGGGACAAGACGGGGACCTCCTGGGAGAGATCACCACGGCTGATTTCCCTGGTGATATGACTCAGGCTGTTGAGTCTTTTCACAAGAGAGGTGGAGAAAAGACTGCCGAAGATGATGCCCGCAACCAGGGCCAGGGCTGCAGAAATGGCCTGGGCCAGGTAAAAGTCGTTGGCCACACGGTTGACGACGCCCACCACCACCATAACAATAAAGAGGAGCGCCAAGAAACTGAGGATTAACTTGTTCTTTATGCTTGTTCTGCCCATTGCCCTGTTTCCTCCATAACTAGGATCCACCCGCTTATCCTGCCTTCCACCTGAAGGGGTGACACGATGATGCAAAGGTCTCGGAAGCACATGGTGGTGTAAAACGCACTCTTGCCCATTGCTGGATCGTGGAGCACCTTCTTGAGATGACTTACCAGCCTTTCTTTGTCCCGGGCCGGGAATATGGCCGTTACCGGGGAATTTAATAGGCTTTCAGAAGACCTGTTGATGATATCCAGGACCGGGGGGTTCGCACTAATGATCCTGGCGTCCTTATCCACCACGATAATTCCCACACCGACACTCTCGATGATGGCCCGCTGGAAATTGACACTCTCAATCAACTCCACCGTCGCCTGCCTGGGATACACCCGGCCCGGTTCAAAGACATCACTTCCTGGGTCGGGGTTGAGGGGTTCCTTTTCGATTCTGTCCATAAAGCGATGGAGATGGTCAGCCATGCCTTCCATGGGCCCCTTTGCAATGTAGTAATCCGCACCGATCTCTTTGATGGTATCCAGCCGCTCCACCAGGGTTCCGGATACGGCAATAATGGGGAAGGCGGTATCCGGAAATTTCTTCCGGGCAAAATATATGAGCTCTTTCCCGTCTATCTTGGGCATGACCATGTCGGTAAAGAGGAGATCCACCGGACCGTGCTCCAGCTGGGATATGGCCTCCTTCCCGTCATAGGCCTTAATGACGGCATAGCCCCTCTTTTCCAGAACCTCGGAGAGAAATTCAACAAAAAAGAAATCGTTATCCACCACCATGGCTTTCTTGGACATTTCTTCACCTGATCTCATTCAACACAGACACGCCGTACTTCGCCGATATCGGTCAGGCCCTGAAACACCTTCATAATCCCATCCTGCTTGAGGGTGGTCATGCCGTCTTTCTGGGCCTGCACAAAAAGATCCTCAGAGGAGGCCTGTTTTTTGATCAGCCTCTTGACCGTCGAGGTTCCTTCCATGAGTTCATGGATGCCCATACGGCCCTTGTATCCGCTTCCAGAGCAGGCATCACAGCCCACCGGGCGGTAAAGGGTCAGGTCGTTATTGAATTTTATTGCCGTGTTCTTAAAAGCCTTGGCCCCGTATTCTTCCGTAAACTCCTGAAACTCCTCCCTGGAAGGGTGGTAGGGCTCGCGGCACTGGGTGCACAGCTTCCGGGTCAACCTCTGGGCGAGGACGCACAAAAAGGCGTCGGAAAAATTGAGGGGGTTCAGGCCCATATCCAGGAGTCTGGTGACCGTTTCCGGGGCACTGTTGGTGTGGAGGGTTGAAAAGACCAGATGACCGGTGAGGGACGCCTCCACACCGATGGAGGCGGTTTCATAATCACGCATCTCACCGATCATGATCACATCCGGATCGGCCCTCAAAAAGGCCCGCATGACTCTGGCAAAATCGAGGCCTATCTTGGATTTGACCTCCACCTGCCTCAGGCCCTGTTGGGTAATCTCAACAGGGTCTTCCGCCGTCCAAATCTTGATGCCCGGCCTGTTGATATGACCAAGGGCTGCATGAAGGGTGGTGGTTTTTCCCGAGCCCGTAGGCCCCACCACCAAAATCAGGCCATAGGGCTGGCGGATGATACGCTTCAGGAGGTGCATGTTTCTCTCATTGAGTCCCATTTGATCGAGCTTCATGGCCCCCGCCTTGGCGAGAATTCTCAGGACCGCGTCTTCCAGACCGCCGGTGGTGGGAAGGGTGGCGAGACGGAGCTCGAAAGGGGCGATCCCCTTTCGCTTGAATTTAATCTTTCCGTCCTGGGGCAGGCGCCTCTCGGCGATGTCAAGGCCGGCCATGATCTTCAACCTGGAAAGGATTCCCCTGGCCATGGAGTTGGGAACCTGGAGGTAGTGTTGACACACGCCGTCCATGCGAAATCGAATGTCGGTCTTTTTTGCAATGGGCGAGGGTTCAATGTGGATATCCGAAGCGCCCTTTCGGTAAGCCGTGACCAGGATTTGATCCACGAGCTTCACCACCTGGCTCGACTCCTCATCAAAAAGATCCTCTTCAATCTCCGTTTCCTCTTCTTCTTCAAAGGAGATGTCCGGGATCATATCCAGCTCGTCAATCATATCCTCAACCACTTTTTCCTGCCTCGGCGTAAAGAAGTGGTTGATGAAATTTTCTATGTCCTCCCTCACACCCACGGAGAGCATAATGTTTTTGGTCTTTATGAGCCCCCTGATAAGGCCTGTTTTTCGAAGGTCCTTGGGGTCGTTCACCAGGACCTCCACGCCCTCTTTGCTCCATGACAGGGGAACCCACAGGTCATGGAGCAAAAAGGATTTCTTTAAGTTCATGATGAGTTCGACGGGAATGGGGCGATCGGGATCAAAGGCCTTGAAAGGGCAGCCGTAGAAAAGTGACAAGGATCGGCCCACATCCTCCTTTTTGACCTTGAAGTGGTCGATGAGGATAAATTCCACGCTCTTTTTGGCCTTTTTGGAAACGGCCAAGGCCTTCTGGAGCTGCTCTGATGTGACGATCCCATGATGGAGGAGATAGTCATACCTGGAGCCGGAGGAGAAGGTGGCCGTCAGGGCCTGTAGTTTTTCCTTGATGTCCGCATTTTCAGGATCCAGCACGGATGCGGCTTTGTACAGGTCAAGACTGAAATCCTGACGGCCCTGTCTTTCCAATTCCAGGCCGAAGCCGTATTTGAGCTGGGCCTGTGTCAGGGCATCCAGATCCGGTTTGCTGGTGATGGTCTTTATCCTCTTTAAAGCCTCGTGGGGGGATCGGGAGGCGAAAAGACAGGCCACGACCTCCGAGAAAATCTCATGGGAGGTGGGGTCAAAGTGGAACAACTTCTCGTACTCGGAAACGGCTTCTTCAAAGAGACCCAACTCCTTCAATGCCAGGGCGCTGTCCCTGATCTCCGGTGCGGAGGCCCGGACAGATACGGCCTGCTTGATCATTGAGACGTCTTCCTGGGAAATCTTTCCAGCCTGCCCCTTTCTTTGGCGGTCTATCTTCTGCCTTAAGAGCCTGACCTTGGCGTGAAGATCCTCAGCAGAAGGGGTTTCCATTTCAGAGGACTTGGACAGGATTTCCTCGTATATGCCCAAGGAATCCTCCAGCAATCCCATGGCTTGGTAGACCTCGGCTTCTCTGATTTTTGACTCTATATCCATTTGTTCCGTCAGGCTCTTCCCCCCAAGGGTTCACCTAAGTTACGACATATTCAGCTCCTTTTCAAGGCGGGCGATGGTGAGCACAATGATGCGTTTCATGGTGGACAGCACATTGATCCCCTCCAGGGCGCTGGCCTGAAAAGAAGGGGCGTGAATTGTGTTGTTCAGGTCTTTGTCCAATGTATCCGGAGACAAAAGGGGAATCCCTTTTTCCTCCAGGTCCCGCTTGTTATATTGGAACACGATAGGGATCTTGGCAATGTCTCTTTTGTGGACGGCCAGATTTTCATGAAGGTCTTTTAGGGAGAGGATGTTGTTCTTTCTCCTCACCACCATGGAATCCGCCACAAAAACAATGCCGTCCACACCCTTGAGGACTACCCTCCTGGTGGCATTATATTTGACCTTTCCGGGCACGGTATAGAACTGTATTTTTACCTGATAGTTCCTGAGCTTTCCCAGTTCCAGGGGAAGAAAATCAAAAAACAGGGTCTTGTCTCCATAGGACTTTACCATGACCTTCTTGGTGGGTATACGGTGTTTGTGGACCCTGTAAATGTGTTCCAAATTGGTCGTCTTCCCGCTCCTTTCAGGGCCGTAGTAGACCACTTTGACCACCAGCACCCGGTTTTCCCGGTCCACAAACGCCATGGATTCCGCCTTATTGCTCCCAGAGAAATTTTCTATTAATTAAAGAAGCTTAGGCAAAAGCACATGGCCTGTCAAGGCATAAGGAAGGGGGACTACTCTTCCTTAACCAATGTCTCAAATCTGAGGTTGTATTTTTCGATCTTGGAGTGAAGGGTAGGCCTTGAGAGTCCTAAAAGCTTGGCGGCCCGAGAGCGGTTCCCTCCGGTGAGGTTGAGGGTTTCGCTGATCAAAATGCTTGCAAAGCGGTCCGTGCATGTGTCGAACATGTTTTCCGTTGATCTGGAAGTCAGTTCCCGGCGAATCCATTGGCGCATGACACCATCCGCACTGTCCGGGCTCCCTTCCTTTTTCGCCCCCTTGCCGGTGACGGCCTGGGCGATATCTTCAGGGCAGATGGGGGCCCCCCGGTTGAATATCAATGTCTTCTGGAGGGCGTTGGCCAGTTCCCTGACGTTGCCGGGCCATGGATGAGCGGGCAGTGCGGCCATGGCCTCTTCCGTGATTCCGGGGTTGTCCATGCCCACATCCAAAGAGAAGCGGGCCAGAAAATACTGGGTAAGGAGCGGGATGTCCCCCTTGCGCTCCCTTAATGGAGGGAGCCAGATGGTGACCACCTTGAGGCGGTAATAGAGGTCTTCACGGAAACGGCCTGAATCAAGGGCCGCTTCCAGGTCTCTGTTGGTGGCGGCGATTATGCGCACGTCCACGGGAATGGTTTCCCGGCCTCCCAGACGCTCGATACTTTTCTCCTGAAGCAGTCGCAATATCTTGGCCTGAATACTGGAGGGCATATCCCCGATCTCGTCTAAAAACACTGTACCGCCGTGGGCCTGTTCGATCTTGCCGACCCGGCGATGGGAGGCCCCGGTAAAGGCCCCCTTTTCATAACCAAAGAGCTCGCTCTCGAGGAGATTTTCGGGAATGGCCACACAGTTGATGACCAGAAAAGGCTTGCTGGCCCTAAGGCTGTGTTGATAGATGGCCCGGGCCGCCAGTTCTTTCCCGGTCCCCGACTCGCCCCGGATGAGGACCGTCGCGTCGGTTGAGGCCACGCGGCCGATGGCCTTATAAACATCTTGCATGGACCGGCTCCGGCCGATGATGGCCTCCCGGGAGGCCTTATCCGGTAGGGCATCCATGTCCACGGGGGAGCGCATAAAGCGGCCCGCCTCCAGGGCTTGTTTGATCACATCCAGCATGTCGGGGATATCAAAGGGCTTGAGAATATAGTCGAAGGCCCCCATCTTGGTCGCTTCTATGGCCGTTTCCGTGGTCCCGTGGGCGGTCATAATAATCACAGGAAGCTTGGGCTCCAATTCGTGAAGGGCCTGGAAGGTTTCAAGACCGTTCATGCCGGGCAGTCGCATATCAAGAATGGCCAGGTCTGGGATCTTGTTGCGAGCGATGTCCAAACCGGCCTCACCGGAAGGGGCGCTTTCCACGGTATAGCCCTCTTCTGTGAGCAGTTTTTCAAAACTTCTCCGCAATTGGTCGTCGTCATCAATGACCAGAATGGTGCTCATGTTGATCCTCCATAACAGGGAGGGTGATGAGAAAAGTGGCTCCCTGTCCCTCCTTGGATAGGAGTTCAAGCCAGCCTCCGTGTTGCTCCAGTATGCGAACGGCGATGCTCAGTCCCAGGCCGGTTCCCTCCTCTTTGGTGGTAAAAAAGGGTTGGAGTACTTTATTCTGAAGGGATGAAGGAATACCGGGACCCGTGTCCGAGAGCTTGATCAAGACCACTTCGCCTCGAGGATCGTCACTCTTCACCTCTTCCTGAATGGTGATGGTCCCGCCCCTGATCATGGCTTCACAGGCATTGACGATCAGGTTCACAAGGACTTCTTTGAGTTGTTCCAGGTCCGCCTGGATCAGTGGGAGCCGGCCCTGTCTGTCCAGTTCAATGTGGACGTCGTAGGATTGGAGGCGATGGGTTAGGAGCTGTATGGTCATGTCCACCACGTCTGAAGGGCTGATCTTCTGCATGGTGAGCTTTGGGGGCCGGGAGAATTCCAGAAAATTCTGAACAATGGTGTCAATATGGCGGATTTCATCGGAAATCACTTGGAAGTCCTCTTTTTGGTCTTCTGAAAGGTCCAGGGACCGGCTTAAAGAGAAGAGCCTCATCTTAACCGAGGTGAGGGGGTTGCGAATACTGTGAGAGGTCCCGGCCGCCAGTTTGCCCACCAGGGCCATTTTTTCGGCCTGCAAGAGGGATTCCCGGCTCCTCTCCAGTTCGAAGTGGGTGTGGTGCATGTCTTGGATCAGTCCCTTAACGCTGAGGCTCAGGGCCTTTACCTCGTCGGGAGAGGTGTAAGAGCCGCCCTGGCCGTCCGCCTCCGAAACCAGTTTGCGGATAGGACCCAGTATGTGATGGACGAGCACAAAGGTGAGGAGCACCCCAAGGATCAGGACCGCCGCCATGGCCGTCAGGGCGATGATCCGCAGCTTTTCCGCCTGCATGCGGCTTTGCTCTCTCATTTGGTTGATCTTGGACTTCTGGAGGGCCTTGTACTTTTCGCATAGATCCAGAATGTTGAAAAAGAGGGTCCTTACCTCCTTATGAATTTCTGCCCCGGCCTCGCGCTTGCCCGCCTTATAGTGATTGATGACTCTATCCTTGAGGGTGATATAACGTTCGTATTCCGAATCGATCCGGGCGATGCCCTCTTTCTCGGCCTTAGACCCCACCAGGGCCTCCACCGTCTTCAGCCGTTCCCGGAAGATCTGTCGGTACTCTCCGAGCCGTCTCAACCAATCAGGGTCTGCATCCAGAAAATAATAGGACACAAAGCCCTTTTGGTTGATGAGGGCGTTTTCCAGGGCTTCGGCCGCCTCAAAGGCGGCCACGTTCCTTTCTATCATGTGGGTGAGAAGGTCCTGCATGCGGTAGGTATACCAAACCATCACCCCTCCCCCCGCGAGGGTGATGAAAACCAAAGCGGAGAGGATCATATAGATCCGTGAGCGGAGGCCTATTCTATCCCACATTCGTAAAATACCGTGCTAAAAGATTTTGTGGTGAGCCATGACCCACGTCCCATATGCCGGCCGGTGTATAGGAGGGAGCCCATTTTTCTATCTCACAATCCGGGTAAAAATGCAACAAGGGCTAGACCACGCCGTTTTCGATGGGAGCCGGTGTGAGTGGAGGAGAGAGGCAGACAAAAAGGACCGCCTTCGGCGGTCCTTAAAAAATAAAGGGATGGTGTAAGTGCCCGTGTAGCGTGGTTGCGTCACCGGCACCGGGGCATGAGAAGAAATGCGACAAGCCGGGCCTTTAAGCAAGACCGTGCGTGGACAGGGCTTCCTTAACCCTGGCCTCTCTTATTTTCTGTTCATGGTCTCGCTTTTTCTTGGTGGCCTCCGTGACCTTTTCCATAAGCTGTTCAATGTCACAGGGCTTCATGAGATAATCATAGGCCCCCAGCTTCATGCCCTCAATGGCCGTCTCCACGGTGGCATGTCCGGTGAGCATAATGACCTCAGTGAGGGGATTCAGTTTCTTGATTTCTCCCAGGGTTTCTATTCCGTCCATGGCAGGCATCTTGACATCCAGGATAACCACGTCAAGATTCCGGTGTTCTTTTAGTTTGTCCAAGGCCTCTTGCCCGCTGAAGGCCGTGAGGACCTCAAGCTCTCTTTTTTCCAGACGCTTGGTCATGGTCTCAACAAAGGGCACTTCATCATCCACCAGCATGACGAATGGTTTACTCATGGCCGTTGTCCCTCCTCTTCAATGGTTTCTTGTTTACTTTATTCTCATTGCTTTTCCCCGACCCGGTGCCTCTTGGGCCCGGGTCGGGGGTTAAAAACCTGCATGTACGGGTGGACCGGCGCTATTGCATCCCGCTGTCCATGACCCCCTTGGCCGTTTCCAGGATCCCTTCAGGGAATCCCACAACATTATAGACCACGAGGAAGCCCACAATCCAGACGACCAGCATGGACAGGATAAAGAGTAAAAAGCCGTACTTAAGAAAGTCCATGGGGTGGATCATCTTTTCGCCCGTATCCGGATACACCCCCAGCCCGTACACAATGGCGTTGTTGGGTGTGCCCACGATAAGGAAATGGGCAAAAGAGGTCGCAAAGGCCACGGCCAGTCCGATGGCCCAAGGCTCGCCCTGAACCCCGGTCATGATTCCCATGGGGATCACAATCGGCCCGAGGAGGGCGGTTGTGCCTGCGTCCGACATAAAGTTGGTCATGAGACCGGAAAGGCCTGAGAGACCCACCCAGAGGCCGAAACCGGAGTGTATGCCTATGGACCCTAGGATCTTGAGAAAGCTCTGGGCCAGCCAGAGGGCCGCCCCGCTCTCCTTGAGGAGCGCCCCCAGGGTCAGGGCCCCGCAATACATAAACCAGGCGTCCCAGGATATGCCGTTGAGGATCTTTTTCCAGTCTGTTGTCTTGAAGACCACGGGAATCAGAAGGGCCAGAAGGGAGGGGCCTCCCAGGCCCAGTTCCTCTCCACCCACGATCCAGAGTATGAGGATAAGGAGAAGCATGCCGAAGGTGACATACTCCGGATAGGTCATTTTGCCCATGAGCTTGGTTTCTTCCTTGATCGCTTTCAGGCCCGGAGTAAGGTCCTTGGTCTTGATCCTTTTACCAAAGAGGACGAGCATATACACGGCCACCAGGACACCCAGGATGGGGACCATGGGAAGGCCGTATTTCATCCACGTGAAGAAGTCCATGGGGACATTATATTCACTCCAAAACCCCATCATAATCACATTTCGGCCCCCGGCGGCCGGAGAACCGATCCCTCCCACATTAAGGGCGAAACAGAGGGTGAAGAGCAAAAATTTTGCCAGGGCCGGGTCATGTTCGATTCTTCCTCCTCTGCTGTTGGCGGATACGGCCCCAAAATAGACCGCCGCCATAACCGGGGTCATAAAGGCGCACATGGCATGGGCCGAAATAAAAGAGCCCACCACGGACATGCTGATACAGAGCACAAAAATAGGCACCAGGAAGCCCCGGGTCCAGCCCAGGAGCCAGCTGGCCAGCCGTTTGTGGAGACCCACGTCCACCACGGCCACACCCATGGCCAGGACCCCGAGCAAAAACATGGGGGCGTCGCCGGCGAAGGTCTTCCCGATCATGCTCCGGGGAAGGAGATGGAGAAAATAGGCCAGAATGGGCATGAGGATGCCGGTAAGGCCGATGGGAATGGCCTCGGTGGCGAAAAAAATGACCGCCATAGGGATGATGCCCAGGACGATCATTGTCTTGTGGGCGGCCTCGGTAACGTTGTGGGCCACTTCCCACTCAATAAGCTTTTGGGCGAATCCATATTTTTCAACCGTATCGGCCACCGTTTGCGGTGTGGGAAGAATAAACCCTACCAGGATAAAGATGCCTAACCCGATACATAGCCACAAAAGCTTGTTGGACAGGATTCCGCCCTTCCCTGCTTCATGTTCGACTTCGTGGCTCATAGAAAATCCTCCTTTCCTGTCTCTGAGCGTGGTGATCTACCCATATGGGGAAGCAGATGTCACATCTTGCAGGCCTTCATCCTCTGGAAGACCTCTTTGAATATGTCGGTGAGCCTCAAAATACCGACAATGTCATCTCCCCGGGTTACAAGAAGGGACTGCCGCTGGCCCATGAGGATCATGTGTATGGCCTCGGCCAGGGTGGCATCTTCAGACACAAATTCACCTTCAGAAGGGGCATGGACAAAACTCTTGACTTTGACCTCGGCCGCCTTGGAACAGATATCATCGAGGCTGCCCCGGAAGAGGGCGTACTGGTCCAGCATGTTCTTCAAGAACTGGGGGCTGAAGCCGGCCCGGGAGATGGTGGTGGGTTCCCCCACTTTCGCATACTTGGGTTCCAGTGCCCGGAGGGCATCCAGTTGGCTTATCTTGCCGAGCACCTTGCCATTTTTGTCCAGCACCACTACGGCACGATGCAGGTAGTGGTATCGGCTTCGGTCAAGTTCCTCCTGGGCCTTTTCCAGGGCCATCACGGCCTCGTAGAGTGTGGCCTCCTCGGACACGGTGGCATACTCTTCAAGGGGCACCATGAGATCCTTTACGGTGACGGTCTGCATAATCAACCTCCTGAAATTCCTAAAGATCCACTTTCTGGGTTTGTATGTTTCGGCGCGTTTGATCTGAAGGTTATAAAAATCCTCGTTCTTCTACATTTAAAAAAGACTCAAGGCAAGGTTTTTCCGGTGCAAGGCGGGATTTTTTGTCACCGGAGGGGAGGCGTAACCATGGGGCCGGAGGGCCTTTTCAGCCGTTAACCAGCCGGACCAGGGTGTAGTCCGGGAAGTAGTCGATGATATTGAGGCACCCATAACCCTGGTGAATAGCAAACATGCGTTCAAAATCCAGGCCAAGGGCCTTGCACAGGACAATGCGGTTGACCCCTCCATGGGCAATGACGGCGATATCCTTCTCCTTTTGTTCTTTCAGGATGCGGTCCAAACACCTTGTAACCCTTTCTCCAAATCGTAAAATGGATTCTCCCCCACCAGGGGCCTCATAATGCATGAGGTCGGCTTGACGCCTCTTGAGTTCTTCCGGGAAGCCCTTCCGGATCTCAGAGAGGGAAAGGCCTTCCCAGTCGCCGAAGTACATCTCCCGGAGCTCGGGCAGGAAATGAAGGGGGGCGTCGTGATAACGGGCTATAAGCCGGGCCCCTTGAGAGGCCCTGGTGAGATCGCTGGCGTAAAGGGCGTCGATGTCTACAAGGCGAAGGCGTTCGGCCATCGCTTCCATCTGGAGGATTCCTATGTCGGTCAAGGTGACGTCCGTGTGGCCGTATACCGGAAAATTTTCATACCCCTTTACCTGACCGTGTCTGATAAGGTATACCCTATTATGCCGTTTCATGGAGGCTGATCATAAAGAGGGGAATGGTTGATGTCAATGTATTTGGCCCTGACCAAAATCCACCGTCAAAATTCTCGATGGATAATGTTAATAAATCATTTTGGGCGCTCCCTGGGCACCAGCAAGGTGTTAGATGCAAGGCGCCGAGGAGCGCCGAGTGAGGCGTATATACAATACGCCGCAATGAGAAGCGACCGAAGGCAACGCAGCAGAAGACATCTTGATGGTGGATCAGGGCCCTGATCATGACCCTTGGAATCACAGGCCTGGACGCCCTGAAACAGGGCCGGGAACAGAGGTTGCATGACGGAATCCCAGAAGGAGTGTTTTGGCGTTTTGGATAAGGTCTTCCCCTTGGGAATGGAAGGCCTGAGGGAGACTCCCCCGACCTGCTTTGAGTGCCCCCACAGGAAGGCCTGCCTGGAGAAGGCCCTTGCCACCAGGGAGGGAATTGCCTTGAGAAGCGAGGTTCTGGAGAGGGCCCCTGTAAAGGGCCTGGTGGAGCGGGTGAAGCGGTGGTCCGAGAAAAAACAGTTAAGCAGGCTTCAAGAGGCCAAAGGAAAGGGCAGGAAGTGACTGTGGAAATCCATTGTCCCTATTGCCATTTCTCCAAGAAAGTGGCCAAGGAAAAGATCCCCGCCGGGGTCCAATGGGCCACCTGCCCCCGGTGCGGTCAGCGGTTCAATATACACGATTCGGGGGCCCTGGGTCCGGAACACTCCGGTTTAGGAAAGGGGTACAGTGACGGCGGAGCAGAAGGGGAGGCTTCCTCGCGTGAAGGGGCACCCTGGGAAAAGCGGTCCGAAATAGGGCTCTTTCGGGCCGTCTTCGGCACCATAAAGGAGGTGCTTTTCGCCCCCCAACACCTCTTTCGCACTTTGGCGTTCAAGGGGGGACTCAAGGAGCCTTTGGCCTTCGGCATCCTTATCGGCGGCCTGGGCAGCATGTTTGGTTTCTTCTGGCAGGTGATGTTGCTGTCCGGCGGTATGGCCTCTTTCGGCTTGTGCGGTTTCGAGCAACTTACGGCAGGCTTGATTTTTATTGTTTTGGTGGTTCTCATCCCCCTTTCTGTCATCATGGGCCTCTTTTGCTACAGCGGCATCATGCACCTTCTACTCCTCCTTGTGCGGGGAGGGAAGAACGGGTTTGAGGCCACCTTCAGGGTGGTGTCTTATTCCCAGGCCGCTCAGGTATGGGGCTTGATCCCTTTTTTCGGCGGATGGGTGGGGGGGATCTGGCAGATTATCGTACAGATTATTGGTTTCAGGGAGATCCATGAGACCTCTTATGTGAGGGTCATTTTTGCCTTCTTGATCCCCCTGGCCCTCTTGCTCGTTATCGGAATCGCCGTCCTGGTCATTTTGGTGGTCTATTTCAAGGGCCCTGGACCCTTGTCGTTATGAGGTCCAGGAATAATGGTCATGAGCAAGTGCCCCTTTTTGGATCCCCGCGAGATCCCGGGAAGGGCCTTTTGTTTCGGTTTTTAGAGAAAGGGTAATTCGTTTTGGTCGGTCAGATAGCCTATGAAAAGGTCCTCAATCCGGCCCAGTTAGAGGCGGTCATGACCCTGGAGGGGCCTGTCTTGGTTATTGCCGGGGCCGGAAGCGGAAAGACCCGGACCCTGGTCTACCGGGTGGCCCGTCTGGTGGAGGTGGGGATCCCTCCGGAATCCATATTGCTCCTTACTTTTACTCGAAAGGCGGCCCAGGAAATGCTTGAGCGGGCAGCCCATCTCTCAGACAGGAGATGCCGGTTTGCCTCGGGAGGGACCTTCCATTCCCTTGCCCTCCGGGTCTTAAGGGCCCACGCAGGCCGCCTGGGTTTCCCGGTGGGGTTCACTATCCTGGACCGATCCGATATGGAGGAGGTCCTCCGGGTCCTTATTCCGGAACTCCAGCTGCCCAAAGGGATCCCCCGCTTCCCGAAAAAGGGGACTCTGGCCAACATCCTGAGCAAGGCGGCGAATCTCCAACGTCCCCTGGAGGATGTGGTGGCGGAAGAGTACGGCCAATTCCTTGAATTTACTTATGAAATCGGAAAACTCCAGGGGTTTTACAGGGGATATAAACAGGCCAACCATTTGATGGACTATGACGACCTCATCATCAATTTTCGGAAGCTCCTGGAGCAGGAGGAAGAGGTCCGCAGGGAGATCGGGGCCCAATATGGCTATGTCATGGTCGATGAGTACCAGGACACCAACGCCATCCAGGCGGACACCGTAAAATGGCTGGCCCTGGATCACCGGAACGTCATGGTGGTGGGGGATGACGCCCAGGCCATTTATTCGTTTAGGGGGGCCGATTACAGGAATATGTTCACCTTCCCCGACCAGTTTCCCGAGGCCAAGGTGATCAAACTTCAACAAAACTACCGGTCCACCCAGCCCATCCTCACCATGACCAATGTGCTTATGAAGGGGGCGGCCGAACAGTATACCAAGTGCCTTTTCACCGGACGCACGGGCGGAGGCCCGCCCAGGATTGTGGATACCATGACCGAACCGGAACAGGCCTTGTTTATTTGTCGTTTCATTCGGAGCCAACTGGACCTGGGCCGGCCTTTGAGCGATTTTGCCGTGCTTTTTCGTGCGGCCTATCACTCCTTTGAATTGGAGGCGGAGCTTACCCGCCAAGGCCTGCCCTACGTAAAGTACGGCGGGTTCAAGTTCCTGGAATCCGCCCATATCAAGGATTTCCTGGCTCATCTCAGGGTGGTGGTAAACCCGGAGGAGATGGTGAGCTGGTTTCGGGTCTTGCGGCTCGTGGAGAACGTGGGCCAGGGAAAGAGTCAGGCCATCATTAAGTGGATGAGAGATAACCGCATTCCGCATGAAAGGCTTGGGGAATGGCCCGGGGCGGGCAAAAAGGAGACGGGATTGAAGCCCTTGCAGGCACTGCTGGGCAAGTTGGCTTCCAAAGGGATCAAACCCGGAAAGGCCGTGGAACGGGTGATGGACTATTATGTGCCCCTTCTAAAAGAGAGATTCGATGACTATCCGCGGCGGCAGAAAGAACTGGAGCAGCTTACTCCTATGGCGGGTCGGTACAAGAAGCTGGGCAGTTTCCTGGATGATCTCGTGTTGGAACCCCCCACCAGCTCCGCGGACATGGACCCTTCAGGAGACAAGGAGACCCTTATCCTGTCTACGGTCCATTCGGCAAAGGGCCTGGAGTGGCCCGTGGTGTTTGTCATCTGGGTGGCCGACGGCCGGTTTCCCCCTGTGCGGGCCTTCAATAACCCCCTGGCCTTGGAAGAAGAGCGTCGCCTCATGTACGTGGCCGCCACCCGGGCCAAAGATGAGTTGATCATGTGTTACCCGGGCCAGGAAGGGGCCACTGCGTGGTCTCACGGCCACAGCGGATTAAGACCGGGCCGGGGCAGCGGGTTGTCCTGCTTTATTCAAGGGCTGCCCGCGGACGTGGTTTCCTATGAATACGGTGGGACTTCTTCCAGGATCAGGACGCGGGGGTGGTTTGATGTTCGCCGTGAAGAGATAAGGGACCATGCAGGGGCCCCGGGACTATCCCCGGGGGACAAGGTCAAACACCCGGCCTTTGGCCCCGGGGTCGTTTCTAAATTCAAGGGGGGTGACAAGGTGGAGGTCCTTTTCAGGAATGTGGGTCGAAAGCTCCTCCACCTGGAGCACACCACCCTGGTCAAGGTCTGATACCGGCCCTAGAAGGCAAACTGCCGTATTCTTAAGCGCCTTTTGTGCAACTACGGGGTTTGTTTTATGCGGACAAGCCGGCGCGTGTCCATTGAGATGAGCGGGTATGTCAGTGAAATCCTGTGCGGTTACATCCCGGAGGCCCTTAAGGAGACCTTTACCCAATATGTCCTTCAGAAGCGGGATGACACGGTTGCCCCTCCATGGATGACGCGGCGTAATCCCTCATACGTGAGCCCCGAGTTCATCAAAAAGATATGGTACGAAGAAAAGGAGATCATGGAGGAGATCGCAAGGCAAAGCGGTACCCGATGGACGGGCTACAGGGATGTAAACAACCTCTGTCACCGCCTGGGATTCGGAAGCGGAAAGCAAGGGTTGGGCCTTTTTGAGATTGGGGTCTTTATGGAGGGAAGACCCTTGCTTGAGTTCGTACCCTTTGAGCCCCATGAGGTACAAGACAGGTTGAAAAACATGGAAAGGATCAGGGCCAGGTGGATGGAGGCTGAACCTTTGCCTCTCCTGAGAGAGGGATATGTTGCGGTGAGCGCCGGCTCATGGGCCAAGGGGACCATGGTCTTTGAGACGTCTATGGACGGGGCCTTTGACGCCGACCGATTAGAACTCCTCCTCTTGGACTTGACGAATCTGGGGGTCGGGGAGGACCACTATGTGGCCGGGCTCAGGTATGCAGGAGAGCCCCTCCCGGGCCGGGTGGTGAGACAGACCCAAAAAGAGATGTATCCCCTTCTGTGGTACTGCCCGGAGACCGGGAAATGGCTTGATATGTACGAAACCGCTTAGATCCTACAGGGGCTTTTGATGAATAAGAAGATCGTACTTCTTCATTTTCTTATACAAGAGGGTCCGGTGAATACCCAACAACCTGGCCGCCCCGGCCTTGTTATATCCGGTCGATTCCAGGGCAAAACGGATGGCATCCCTTTCCGCCCTGCCCTGGACCCGTTTAAGAGAGGTCTGTTTTGGATCAAGGGAGGGGCCGTGGTTTCGATAAATATAGAAGGGCAGATCACATAAACGAATGGTATCCCCTTCCAGCGAAGAGAGGACCCGTTCAAGCACATTGGAGAGTTCCCTCACATTCCCCGTCCAATCATGGTCCACCAGGGCCTTCTCGGCCTCCCTGTCCAACTTCACCCGAGAGAGGGAGGCCTCCTGGGCAATACCCTTGAGGAAATACCGGGTCAACACAGGGATATCCTCCCGGCGTTTTCGAAGGGGGGGGATTTGCAGGGGAATCACGTTGAGTCTGTAGTAGAGATCCTTGCGGAAACGGCCCTCTCCCACCATTTCTTCCAGATTTTGGTTGGTGGCGGCGATCAGCCGAAAGTCGGTCCTGATCAGTTTGGTCCCCCCGATGCGTTCCATCTCCTTTTCCTCAACCACCCGGAGCAATTTGGGCTGCATCTCCAGGGGGAGGTCCCCGATTTCATCCAAGAACACAGAGCCCCGATGGGCCAGCTCGAATTTGCCCGGCTTTCCCTCGGACCTGGCCCCGGTGAAGGCCCCCTTTTCATAGCCAAAGAGCTCGGACTCCAAGAGATCCTTGGGGATGGCCGCGCAGTTGATGTGCACAAAGGGATGGAGTTTGCGCCTGCTTGCGTGATGGATGGCCTGGGCGAAGAGCTCCTTGCCCGTTCCTGATGCGCCCGTGATCAGGACGGGGAGGTTATTGGCGGCCGCCCGGAGGGCCTCCCTCTTAAGGGCCTTAATGGCGGGGCTTACCCCGATGATACTGTCAATGGTGTATCGGGTGGAGCGAAGGGAAAAGAGCTCCTTTTCATAGAGCTCCACCTTGCTTTCGAGAAGGGAGAGCTTTTCGGCGAGCTTTCTCACATCCCGCACATCCTTGAACATGACCTGGCCGAAGACGGCGATTACCTTCCCATCCTTTTTTATAGGAATGCGCTGGACAACCATGTCCTGGCCCCTGATGTGATGGGACTGGTTGATTTCAGGCTTGCCGGTCTTGGCCACCAGGTGCATCCGGGTGTTCTCGATGACCTCGGTGCAATGTTTGCCGATCTGCTTTTCAGGGTCGATTCCCAGGAATTCGCCGTAGGGCTTGTTGAAATGGGTCACATAGCCCCCTGCATCCGTTACAATGCTTCCATTGTAAATACTGTCGTAGATCAGCTTAAAGAGTTCCAGCTGGTCGCGGATATCCTTTCCCTTTTCCGGATGAGCTCCGCCTTTTGCCGGTTCCCTTCTCCCCGGTCCTCTCTTCTTTCGAGCCATGGCCTTTCTCGTATCAAGAAGTCTACATGTATTTTTATTGATACATGTCACCCTTTATATTCACTGGAGGGGCAAAGAACAAGCTTTATTTGAAACGGTACGTAAGTTATTGAATTAAATATTATAAAAGACAGGATGCCCGGCTCTCGTGACCTTTGGCACGATATTTGCCAAACCTTCACCCAAATTACTGTGGAGGGAGGGAGAGAGCTTGGAGATTCAAGATCCTCAAATAGAGAGGAAAGACATCTTGTCGCTGCCCGACGAGCATTTCAATCCCAACAACGTATGCATCGTGACGGGTGCCGCAGGGGGCATCGGCAGGGCCACGGCCATTGCAGCGGCCGCCAATAATTTGATGACCGTGGGCCTTGATATCGATGAAAAGGCAGGTGTTGAAACCCAGAGGCTGGCCAGGGAGATGGGCGGTCAGATGATCTTCATCAAGACGGATTTGACCCGGGATGAAGATCTTGATCACGCCGTGTCCGAGGCGGCCAAGCTGGGCACCGTCAAGTATCTGGCCAACATAGCCGGGATTCAGCATATTGACTCCATAGAGAATTTCCCCATGGACAAATACGACTACATGCTCGCCCTTATGCTCCGTGCCCCCTTTTACCTTTCTAAATTGACCATACCCCATATGAGAAAAAGCGACGACGGGACAGGGGCCATTGGAAATATGACCTCCGCCCACGCCCACATCTGCACCCTCAACAAGCCGGCCTACAATATCACCAAGTTCGGTCTCCGGGCCCTGACCCAATCGATTGCTGCGGAAGGTTTCGGAAAAATCCGCGGCTTTTCCGTGAGTACAGGATTTATTAAGACGGCCCTTACCCTCAACCAGATTCCCGCCCAGGCGGAACAGCGGGGGATAAGCCCCGAAGAGGTGGTGCGGGAGGTGATGATGGGCAACTCCCGGATCAAGGAGATGATGTCCCCCATCGAGGTGGGCAACCTCTTTCTTTTTGGATTTTCCCGATTCGCCAAGTATCTCATCGGCGGGGACCTGCTCTTTGACGGAGGCATGGTCCTGACCTATGCGGAAAAGAAACTGGAGAAGGGGTAATCGTATTCATGGCCCCCTTGGGGCCGGGCAGGCATTCGGGGTCAGAGAATAGGCCTTGACGTCCATTGCCTCCAAGGACTATATAGGGCTATTACCTGCCCAGAATATGGATGAGATTTTCAGATTAACCCTAACCTGCCTTTTTTGGGTTTCATCTCTTTCTCGCTCTTTGAAGATGACTGCTCACATGCATGGACCCAGGACGGAAGAACGATAATTGGTCATACCAAAATTGCAGAGAGGAACCGCCTCTGTATTGAATGGGTATTGAAGCAGGATTCTGATAATCGTAGTCATAATTTATAACAAATAGAACCATAACCCCATTGTCATTGCCCTGGAATTTAGGGATTTGGGGCTTTTTCCCCAGACAGAAAAGCCCGGTCTGAGATTGGTATGACCAAAATACCAGTTCCAAGGTCGGTCGATTCGTCAATAAGGTGGCGCATTGCTTATCAGCTGAAATCCGTTTCTCAAAATGCGTCCCAATCATTGCGAATCGAAACACCAAGCCACACAGCAGAGGGGAGGTGATAGGAATCCGCGGATAATGGAGTGACAATGGATTTCCATGTTCAACGGCGTCAACCCAAGTGAGATGGAGGGAAACATGAAAAGGATCACCTTGTTTGTGCTTATCGGGGCCATAACCCTGGTCTTCGCCTCCACGGCCATGGCCGGCAAGATCAAATGGAGGATGGGAAGTACCTGGACCCCCGCCATTAATCTCTATTATGGCGAAAAGGAAATGATCAAGTATGTCAAGGAGATGACAAACGGAAACTTTGAGATCAAGTGGTTTCCTTCCGGTTCCCTGATGGGGGCCTTTGAGTATTTCGATGCCTGTAGCAAGGGCGTGGTCGAGATGGTGGGCGACTGGCCGAGCTACTGGGCGAGCAAGGATCCGGCCTTTGATTTTCTGGGCTCTTTCCCCTTCGGCTTTACCAATATGGACTACATTACGTGGATGTATGAATTCGGCGGGCTGGATCTGATGCAGGAGCTCTTCGGGCAGTATGGCATGACCTATTTCTCCCTGGGGGCCACCCCTATGGAGTCCGGCTTCCGGACCACCGCGAAGACCGGTCCCATCAAGACCCTCGCCGACTACAAGGGCAAGAAGCTGAGGACCCCCTCACGGGCCACCATCTGGATCCTGCAGCAGATCGGGTGTTCACCCATCAAGATCCCCGGCGGCGAGATCTATCTGGCCGTGGAGCGGGGCACCCTGGACGGGGCGGAATTCAGCAGCCCGGGCATTGACTGGGAGATGGGCTTTGGGGAGATCACCAAATACTGGAGTGTCCCCTGCTGGTTTCAGCCTTCCTCCCAAATCGGGGTGATGATCAATCTCAAGGCGTATAATTCCCTGTCAGAGGAATACAAGGCCATCCTCAAGTATGCCTGCCAGGCCGCGGCCATCAAGGCCACCGCCTTTTATGAGGGGGAATCGGGCAGGGCCATAGAGAGGTTTATCAAAAAGGGTACGGAAGTGGTGAAACTGGATGATGCGACCCTCCAAAAACTTGAGGAGTTGGCAGGACAGTACTGCCTCATGCAGGCCGAGAAATCCAAATTCTATGCCAGGATGCTCAAGTCCCAGATGGAGTATCTCAAGGAGTATTCGGATTGGCGCGATATGTCCGGACCCTTCAAGAATGGACGGAACCCGGCTTACGTGGATAAGGTCTTGGCGGAACTGGACAAGATGGGTGTGAAATAACCAGGGATAGAGGCCTTTGAGGACCCCCTCGAAGGCCTCTTTCTCCATGGTGAATCAGAGGGCTTGTTCGGCGGTGTTTCCTATCGTTGGCCCTATTGACCTAAGAGAAAGGGGCATCCATGCAACTTAACACATTCTTAAAGGGCATAGACGCCGTCAGTGAATGGAGCGGCCGCATCTTTGTGTGGCTTGTCATTCCCCTCACCGCGGTGGTCGTCTTTGAAGTGATATCAAGGAGGATTTTCACCGCACCCCACATCTGGGCGCCGGAGGTCACAAACTACCTTTACGGCCCCCATTTCATGCTGGTGGCGGCCTACACCCTCCTCTATCGCGCCCACGTGAGTATAGACATCATTTATCAGCAGTTCTCACCCAGGGTCAGGGGCATCCTGGACATTATCACCTATTCTGTCTTCTATTTCCCCTTTTGCATTATTGTCTTTTACCAGGGGATCTTTTTTGCCAAGACATCGTGGGAAATCGGTGAGACGAGCGGGTCTGCGGCCCTGCCTGTGGTGCCGGAAATAAAGACGGTGATTCCCATCACCTTTGCATTGCTTTTGCTTCAAGGGCTGGCCAACTTCATTCGGAGCATCATGCTCACCGTAAGGGGAAGGGATATATGAGCGCAGAATTCATCACCATAGGCATGTTTGTGGGGCTTCTGATCGGCCTGTTCATGGGGCATCCCCTCGCTTTTGTCCTGGGCGGCTTGGCCGCCATATTCGGATACCTGGGCTGGGGGCCGGCCTGTTTCTACATGTTTTTGAACCGCACCTTCGGGATCATGGACAATTACATCCTTGTCGCCATCCCCCTGTTTATCTTCATGGCCCAGCTTCTGGACCAATCCGGCGTGGCCGAAGACCTCTTTGACACCATGAGATACCTCTTCGGCCCCATCCGGGGCGGGGTGGCCATTGCGGTGGTGGTGGTCTCCACCCTCTTCGGGGCGTGTACGGGGATTATCGGGGCATCGGTGGTGACCATGGGTCTCCTGTCCATGCCGGTCATGCTCAAATACGGCTATAACAAGCGTTTGGCCTCGGGAGCGGTTTGCGCCGGGGGCACCCTGGGCATTCTCATCCCCCCCAGTATTATGCTGGTGGTCATGGCGGACCAGGCCGCCCTTTCCGTGGGCAAGCTTTTTGCCGGTGCGATTGTCCCCGGGCTGATTCTTTCCACCCTTTACATCGGGTATATCTTGGTCCGCTGCTGGATCAAGCCTGAAGACGGCCCGGCCCTGTCTCTGGAAGAGAGGCAGGCCATGTCTGGAAGACAGCTGCTAAAGATGACCCTCAAGTCCCTGGTGCCTCCTATGATCCTGATTATGGGGGTATTGGGCTCTATCTTTGCAGGCATCGCCACACCCACCGAGGCGGCCGGCGTGGGGGCGGCCATTGCCTTTTGCATGACCTTGGCCTATAGAAGATTCACTTGGCAGGGCCTCTATTCCGCGGTGGTCAACACGGCCAGGACCACCTCAATGGTCATCATTATCCTGGTGGGGGCCGCCTGCTTTGCCGCCGTCTTCATGGGCTCGGGGGGCGGGGAAGTGGTGAAGAACTTTATTTTCGGGATCGGCCTGGGGAAGTGGGGGACCTTTATCGTTATGATGATCATCCTCTTCCTGCTGGGGATGTTCATCGACTGGATCGGGATTATCATGATCACCTTTCCCCTTTTCCTTCCCATTGCCCAGGAGTTGGGGTTTGATAAGGTGTGGTTTGTGGTCACCATTGCAGTGATGCTTCAGGATTCCTTCCTTACGCCCCCCTTTGGCTATGCCCTTTTTTATCTCAAGGGGGTGGCGCCCGCCGAGGTAAAGACAACCGATATTTACTGGGGGGCCTTCCCATTTTGGCGGCTCATGGAGGTCGGGCTTTTGATCTGTGTCATATGGCCACCCTCCATCACATGGCTTGCCAATGTGCTGGTGAAATAGGGCGCCCTCGCCCTTTAAGCCTATCCCATCCTTGGTCCCTCAAGCCCCCCTCAGGAAAAGGCCCTCCGAAGCCATTCAAAAAAGGGGCTTCTCACAACACCTATGGGCTTCCATGAAAGGGGGAAGGATAGAAGAATTGAAAAATGGGTTGATTTTCCCGTCCTATGAATGTCATCTTATTGACCTGTTGACCCTGCCTCCTTTCTTCATCCTGGACTGGGGAAAAGCTTTTTTTGCCCCCGAATTCTTATAAGGCGTCAAAACAGGAAGGCCAAGTGAGGTCCCATGAGTGATACGGTACAGATCATTGTAGGCGTTTTTTTGCTGGCAGGGGTTTATCTCTTGACCCGGAGGGTCCATCTTTGGAGGATGAGACGGGCCTACTTTACGGTGCTTGAAGACCTAAAAAAGCAAGACGCCCAGGATCCTTCCTCGGCCGTAAGCCTTCCCTATGTGAAGACGCCTATCCTGCGGGCGGGGATGCGTGATTTCAGGCCAAAGGCAGTGGAGTTTATGGTTTCAACGGGGATCATCGCTGTGACGGAAGAAGGGAAGTATTATCTCACCGAGAAAGGCCGGGCCGGCAGGCCTGTTTCGGATGGAGAGATGTAGGGAGAGCAAGATCCCTTACAGAGCCGTGAGGGAAGGTCAAGGAGGAGGCCTTGTATGATTTCAGAGGCGTCGACCAGGGAGTTGCGGGCCGTGGTGGGAGAGGACTGGTTCCTGGATACGCCCGAAGACCTTGCCACCTATTCCTATGACGGGTTTCTTCCCGAATTCAAGCCCGAAGCGGTTATCATTCCAGGCTCTACCGATGAAATCGCCCGGATCATGCAGATCGCCCACAGGGAGAGAATCCCCGTTGTTCCCCGGGGGGCGGGCACCAATATCTGCGGCAGTTCGGTGGCACGAAAAGGGGGCGTTATCATGGCCTTTCACCGCATGAACCGGATTCTGGAGATCGATCCCGAAAGCATGTGCGCTGTCGTGCAACCGGGTGTGGTCAATGGGGATCTCCAAAAGGAGGTGGCTTCATACGGTCTCATGTACCCCCCTGACCCTGCGAGCATGTTCGTCTCCACCATCGGGGGGAATGTGGCCCTCAACGCAGGTGGACCCCGGGGTGTCAAGTATGGCGTAACCCGGGATTACCTGTTGGGCCTTGAGGTCGTCCTTCCTCCGGGCGGGGTCATCAGGACCGGCGGAAAGACCCTGAAGAACGTCAGCGGATATGACCTGACACGATTGATGTGTGGCTCCGAAGGTACCCTGGGCATCATTACAGAGATCACCATGAGGCTCATTCCTCTACCACCGGCCAAGGCCACCCTCCAGGCCATTTTTGCGGATTTGGACGATGCCGCCAACACGGTGGCCGCTATCATAGGATCGGGCATTGTGCCTGCCACCCTGGAATTGATTGACCGGGTGGTATTGGATGTCATAGGTGACTATGGGGGTGCCAGATTCCAGAAAGACGCAGAGGCCCTTCTTCTTATCGAAGTGGACGGGGAAGATGTGCTGGTGGAGAGGCAGGGAGAGAGGATTGAACGCTTTTGCAGGGAAAGGGGGGCAGTGGAGGTCGAGAGGGCCGGCAGCCCCGAGGAGGCCGAGAGGTTATGGGAGGCCAGAAGGACGGCCTTTGGGGCCGTGGCGAGCCTGAGACCCAACTGCATTGTTGAGGACGCCGCAGTCCCCGTGAAGAGGCTTCCCGAGATCATCCGGAAGATCCTGGAGGTGGCGGACAAATATACGCTGAAAATAGGGGTGCTTGCCCATGCAGGAGACGGGAACCTCCATCCTCTCATCATGACGGACCTTCGAGACAAGGAGGAGATGGCGCGTATTGACCTGGCCCTGGAAGAGATTTGCGAGGCGGCCGTCGGGATGGGGGGCACCCTCTCGGGGGAACATGGCATCGGCATTGCCAAAGCCCGGTTCATGGAGTTGGAATTCAGCGGGACCGCCATAGAACTCATGCGGGGGATAAAACGGGTTTTTGACCCCCACAACATCCTCAACCCGGGCAGCTTTTTATAGTCTGGCCCACAGGCTTAGATAGAAGGAAGGGTCTTGGGTTTTCAAGGACTAGAAGAGGTGGAAGCACTAAAGACGGATACCCTTGCCCAAGAGTTTGACCAGTGTATCAAGTGCGGTCTTTGTGTGGCATCGTGTCCCGTGAGCAAGGAACTCCTGCTGGAGAAGTATACGCCCCGGGGCAAGATCCAGCTGGCCAGGTATTTCACCCGGGGGGACCTGGAGCTCAGTGACCATTATCAGGAGATCTTCGCAAAATGTCTCCTCTGCGGCGCCTGTACCGTGACCTGTCCGAGCGGGGTGGATTTGCGCAAGGTCTTTTTGAGCATGCGCAGCCGGATCACCAAAGATCGGGGTATCCATCCCCATATGAAGGGGGTGGTTCAATCCCTTCTTTCAAACCATAACATCTCTGATGAGCCCAACGAGGAACGGGTCGAGTGGGGGGAGGACATCCCCGGCATGGCACCCATGGCCCGGAAGGAAAGGGCGGAGGTGGTCTATTTTGTGGGCTGTGTGGCCTCCTTTTTTCCCATGGTCCAGGCCATCCCCCCAAATCTTGTGAAGATCCTCCAGGCGGCCCGTATCGATTTTGCCCTGCTGGCCGGAGATGAATGGTGCTGCGGTTATCCCCTCATCGGGGCCGGTCTGCCCGGGGACATGGAAGAACTCAAGGCTCACAACCTGGACAGGGTCCATGCCTTGGGGGCGGAAAGGGTGGTCTTTTCTTGCCCTTCCTGCTTTCATACGTGGAAGGACTATTACCATGCCTCTTTGGAACTCTATCACGCAACCCAGTTCATTGAGGCCCTCATCAGGGAGGGATCTCTTACGCTCAGGGAGGTCGACCTCACGGTCACCTATCATGACCCCTGCGACCTGGGAAGAAACAGCGGCGTGTACGAGGCCCCGCGACAAATCCTGAAGGCCATTCCAGGGCTCACCCTGGTGGAGCTGGAAAACAGCCGGGCTAAGAGCGTGTGCTGTGGCGGGGGGGGTAATGTAGAGATGGGGGATGCGGGTTTGTCCGAAAAGGTGGCCCAAAAAAAGATTCAAGAGATCCAGAGGACAGGGGCCCACACGGTGGTCACCTCTTGCCAGCAGTGTGTCCGGACCATCAAGGGCAGTGTACGGCGGCAAAAGGTCGATTTGAACGTCATGGATATCACCGAACTGGTGGCCCTGGCGTTGGATAGAGCTTAGGGGCGCCTCTTTTCCTTCTCCATAATGGCCCGGAGTTCTTTTTCAACAAAATCGATATGACGTTTTGCCTCTTCTCCGGCCCTGGCCGCATCCCTGTCCCTGACGGCCTCAAAGATCTTCACATGCTGTCCTGCGATGTTTTCCCTGTTTCCCTTTTTCCTGAAGATCCTTTGCCGTGACACCTTTTGTGTGTCCCAAAGGATTTGATAGCACGAGGCCATGAGATGGGAAAAGAGGGTGTTGTGGGTGGCAAGGGCCACGGCCACGTGGAAGTCGGCGTCGGTTTTTGCATCATCCCGGTGGTGTCTCAGGTTGTCCTGATCCCGGCCGAGGATCTTTTCCAGTTTCTCGATGTCAGCCGGGGTTGCCCTTCGGGCCGCCTGACGGGCCACCCAGGTTTCCATGGCCCTGCGTATCTCCAGGAGCTCGAAAAGCCTATCAATGTCCTCGGCGATGAGCAGGCTCAGGGGGTCTTCAAGGGCCTTTTCCGCAAGGGATTTGACCACAATCTTGCTCCTGGGTTTAATCTCGATAAACCCCATGGCCTGAAGCACATTGAGGGCCTCCCGCAGGGGGGGGCGGCTGACACCGATCATGTCCGCCATTTCCCTCTCCGAGGGGAGTTCATCGCCGGGCTTGAGCTCTCCGCGGCTGAGCATGCCTTTGAATTGTTCAATGATCTCGTCTGAGATCTTTTTGGGCGAAATCTTTTTAAACATAGGGGTCTCCTTTTTCTGTATTTGGTCATACCAAAACCGGAGCAGGGACGCAAGCTGTTTTATGTTTTGGGAATTTTATTGTTTTTTCCCTTGACTTGGAGTCATTAATTTGTAAATTGGTCTTACCAGTTTTTTGAATAATTATGGGCCTTTCAGGCGAGGAGGACAACCATGAAGGCAGCGCTTTTGTTCGGTCAAGAAAGGCTTGAATTGGAGGTGTCGGAAGACACCCTTTTCCTGGAAATGCAAGACATGGAGGCCCTTGCAGATCCGGGCCGGGCCATTGAGGAGGTCCTGAACAGGCCTATCAAGAGCCCCCCTTTGGGAGAACTGGCGGCCGGCAAGGACAATGCCTGCGTTGTGATCTCCGACATAACCCGGCCGGCGCCCAACAAGGTGCTTCTCCCGCCCCTTCTCAAGGCGTTGGAAGCCGGTGGGCTTCCACGAGAAAAGATCACCATCCTGGTGGCCACAGGGATGCACCGGCCCAATCTGGGGGAGGAGCTGGAATACATGGTGGGCCGTGACATCATGGAGGGCTATAATATCGTCAATCACTATTGCCGGAGGCCGGAGGTCTATCGAAAAGTGGATGAAATCGACGGGGCACCCATCGAGATCAACACCCACTACCTGGAGGCCGGCCTGAAGATCCTCACCGGGCTGATCGAGCCCCACTTCTATGCGGGGTACTCGGGCGGGGGCAAGGCGATTCTGCCCGGAATTTCCAGTTTTGAGACCATGAAGTTCATGCATTCCTACCAGATGGTGGACCACCCGAATCTGCGGAACTGCCTCCTCAAAGGGAACCCCTTTCACGAGTACGTGGTCCGTGTGGCCGGGTTGGTGGGTGTGGATTTTATTCTCAATGTGGTGATCAATAGGGAGAGGGCGGTGGCGGGGGTTTTTGCAGGCCATTACGACCATGCCCATCTGGCCGGGTGTGACATGGTATATGACCATTCGGTGGTGCCCGTGGAGGAACGGGTTGACTTGGTGATTACCTCTGGGGGAGGTTACCCCTTGGATTCCACCTTCTATCAGATGAGTAAGGCCCTCATAGGCGCCAGGGATATCCTCAAGCCCGGGGGGACCATCTTCCTGGCCTGTGAATGCCGTGAAGGGATCGGGGGGCCGGAGTTCACCCACATGCTGCGTTCCATAGGAAGCCCCCAGGAGTTCTTCGAAGGATACTGCGACCCCGAGAACTTTGTTATCGATCAGTGGTGTGCCCAGAATATCTACCAGGCCCTTGAACATGCCGGCCGGATATACGTGTATTCACCGGGCGTGGAAAAAGAGGACCTGGAAAAAATGGGAATGGTCAAGGTGGAGAATGTGCAGAACACCGTGAGTGACCTCCGGAGGGCCTACGCCAAGGCGGTGGTCATCCCGGACGGCCCCTATGTGGTGGGAATGATCCAATAAGATAGCGGCCAAGGGACAGGGCCTCCAGACAATGGCGGATGCGCGTGGGGACGTCTCAATGAAACAGGATACGATGAGGGCCCTCATCCTGGTGATCGTGGCGGGTGCCCTTTTCGTAGGTTCCCCGGCATGGGCGGGGGATTCCTGGTGGATCGATCCGGCAAGATACCATATGTCAGTCCACGGCCAGAACGCGTGCCGGGATTGCCATGGGGAAACCGCGGAAAAGGCCCTTCACCCGGATCCCGCCATGGTCACAAAAGACCTGGCTGATTTCTTCAGGGTGGATCAGTGCCTGGACTGTCACGACAACATCCTGGACGATCTTGCTCAAGGGGTGCACGGTGAGCGTCGTGTAGAAGATCCCGCTGAATACAGGACCTGCCTGGGGTGCCACGACCCCCACTACCAGTTCCGGCCAAGTCAAGACCGGCAGAAAGACCTGGATGCCGCCGGATCGCGGCAAGGACGGTGTGGCGCGTGCCACGAGCCCCGGTCTTCCCTGCCTTCTCCCTTACAGGAAGATGAGGCATGTGCGGCGTGCCACTTTGTGGCGGTCCCGCCCGCCCCGGGAGACGCGGGGAGGGTCAGGGGGTTTTGTTTCCACTGCCACGGCCGGTCAGGGTCCCCGGCCCAGAAAATCACCGGGAGACGGATGCCCCTGATTATTGAGGCCTCCTATCTGGCCACACCCCATGGGGAAATGGGGTGTACGGTTTGCCACGCCGGGGCAGCGGCCTTTAACCATGATGAACAAAGACCGGTCCCTTGCAGGGAATGTCACCTGCCCCACGATGCGAAGGTGGCGCGAGACGCCCATATGGCGGTCTCTTGTGAGTCCTGCCACCTCAAGGGGGTGCGTCCCGTGAGGGACCCGGAATCCGGGAGGGTTCTGTGGAAAAGGGCCGCTCAGCCCGGAGACATTCTGATTCTCCATGACCTGGTGAGGTTCGACGGGGAAAACGGGTGCCGGAGATGCCATGTGTCAGGCAATACCCTTGGGGCACCGAGCAGGATCCTCCCGGCCAAGGGGATCCTGTGCATGCCCTGCCATACGGCCACCTTTTCCATGGGGGATATGACCACCATCCTTTCCCTCCTCCTCTTCGGGGTGGGCATGGTGGGGGCAACGGCCTGTTGGCTTTCGGGGAGCGTGGGCCAGGAAAGGGAGAAGAATGCCTTTTTCAAGACAGGGGCGGTCCTGGGAAAAGGGGTAAAACAGGTCTTTTCCCGGAAGTTCTTTTGGATGGTCAGGACCTTGTTCCTGGATGTCCTGCTCCAGAGAAGGCTCTTCAAACAGTCCAGGGCCCGCTGGGTGATCCACGGCCTGATCTTTTTCCCCATTGTATTGCGGTTTCTCTGGGGTCTGGTGGCCTTGCTCGGCTCCTTGTGGCGTCCTGAATGGCCCTGGGTGTGGCATCTGGTGGACAGGAATGCTCCGGTTACGGCCCTTCTCTTTGATCTCACCGGAGTCATGATCATCGCAGGGGTTGCAGCGGCCCTGGGACGGGGGGTTGTTGCGAGGGCCAAAAGGCCCCCTGGTTTGCCCGGACAGGACCGTTTGGCCCTTGGTCTGATCGCGGGTATCGGGGTGGCAGGGTTTATACTGGAGGGAATGAAGATGGCCATGACGGGTCATCCAGCGGATTCAAAATTCGCCTTCCTGGGCTATGGGATAAGCCGACTTTTTTCAGATCCCAGGGGCCTTGAAGATCTCTACGGAACCATGTGGTACGTCCATGCGGTTTTGACCGGGGCCTTTGTGGCGTATATCCCTTTCAGCCGGTTGCTCCACATGATTATGGGACCGGTGGTGCTGGTCATGAATGCGATGAGGGATCTTGAACACCGTCCCGGGCGCAGAACAAGACCTTGAACACAGAGGGGTTGTTGATGGAAGCCAGAATACGGGAAATGCTCAAACAGGTCGTGGGTGAGGAGAATTACACGGAGAACCTGATTGATATGGTCTCTTTTTCCTACGACGCCTCGGAACACAGCCACCGGCCCGGTTGTGGGCTCTGGGTGCAGACGGCGGGGCAGGTCTCGGAGATCCTGGAGATGGCAAACCGGGAGGGTATCCCCGTGATCCCCAGGGGGGCGGGCACCGGGCTTTCGGGCATGGCGGTCCCTATTCAAGGGGGCATTGTGCTGGATCTGAATCATATGAACAAGATCCTGGAGATCAGTATTGAAGACCGCCTGGCCGTGGTCCAGCCGGGGGTGGTGTATGCAGACCTTGAACGGGCCCTCGCCCCGTACGGCTTCTTTTTCCCCCCTGATCCGGCGAGCGGCACGGTGAGCACCCTGGGCGGGAATGTGGCCACCAATGCAGGAGGGCTCAAGGGGGCCAAATATGGGACCACCCGGGACTATGTCCTGGGTCTTGAAGTGGTTTTGCCCGACGGCCGGATCATGAAAACCGGCTCCAGGACCATGAAGAGCGTCTCCGGTTTTGACCTTGCGCGGCTCTTCGTGGGCTCCGAAGGCACTCTGGGGGTGGTGACGGAAATCACCCTTAAGATCAATCCCAGGCCCACTGCCACCAGCGCGGCCCTGGCCACCTTTGACGACCTGGAGGATGCAGGCCGGGCCATCAGTCAGATCATGTACAGCGGCATCATTCCCAGTGCCCTGGAGATCCTTGGAAGACATACCTTGGAGGCCATCAACCAGAACACGGATCTCAGGCTCCCGGAAGTGGATGCCATGCTCCTGGCTGAGACGGACGGCTATACCCTGGAAGAGACCTCCTATCAAATAGAAAAGGTTATCGAGGTCTTTGAAAAGAACCACCCAAAGGAGATCAAGCGGGCCGAGACGGAGAAAGAAAAAGAAGCGCTCTGGGCCGCCAGGAAGTCGGCCTACGCCGTCCTGGCGAGGATCAAAACCAACTTTGTCCTCGAGGACGTAACCGTCCCCATGCAAAGGATCGCCGAGCTCCTCAAGGGGATAGAGGCCATCTCTCAAAAGCACCAGATACAGATCGCCACCTTCGGCCATGCCGGTGACGGGAACCTCCACCCTCAGATCCTCTATGACGGCTATGACCCGGAAGAGGTGAAAAGAATGGAGCGGGCCAGCGCCGACCTTTTCAACCTGGCCGTTGATCTGGGTGGGACCCTGACGGGGGAGCACGGCATAGGTCTTTCCAAGGCCCCTTTTATGACCCTTGAGCATGACCCGGTGGCCATGGACGTGATGCGGAAGGTCAAAAGAATGTTGGACCCCAACAACATCCTTAATCCCGGTAAGATGGCCCTGGATCCTGTTTCCAGCGGATGATAAGGGATCCGGAGGCGGGGCCCTAAATGTGGCCCCTTTGGTGGAGGAACTGTCCTATGGAAGCCAAGTATGACTTTGAGAAAAAATTTCGAGAGCAGATCCTGCAGTGCTCCCGGTGTGGATTCTGCCAGGCCGTATGCCCCGTATTTGGGGCCACCCTTCGGCCCGCCTATAACGCCCGCGGTAAGATGCTTTTGCTCAAAGAGGTCATGGATCACAAAATCCCCCTGGATGATGCCCTGATCGAGACCCTGTTTCAATGCACCACCTGCGCGAGTTGTGCCGAGAACTGTCCCTCCGGCGTGAACGTCCCGGAGATTATCAAACAGGTGAGGAAGGATATGGTCCATATCGGTTCCTGCCACCCCGCCTTCAAGGGCATGGATGCAATTTTAAAGGAAAAGACCAACATCTATGGAGAGGAGGAGCAGGAATCCTTTGGCAGGGACAAGAACACAAGGGCGGAAATCGTTTTCTTTGTGGGGTGTGTCGGCCTTTACCGGGAGGAGGAGTCCACCGAGGCCACCCTGGATCTGCTGGATCGCCTCGATGTGGATTACACCCTCATTGATGAGGTCTGCTGCAGCGGTGTCTTGGAAGACGTGGGATATGAGATCAACCGGGATCTGGCCCGGAAGAACATGGACCGCATCCTGGCCACAGGGGCCAAAACCGTGGTGACGGGATGCCCTTACTGCTCGCGGACCTTCAATACAAAAACCCAGTACAGCCCCCTCAGGGACAAGGGGATCAGGATCTTGCATGTGTCCCAGTTTTTGAAGGATTTTGACTTCGGGGTGACCACGGACAAGCGGGTCACCTACCATGACCCCTGTGATTTAGGGCGGCACTGCGGAATCTATGAGGAGCCCCGGGAGACCATCCGGAAGATAGCTCCCAACTTCGTGGAAATGGCCCATCACCACGCCGATTCCCTTTGTTGCGGTGCAGGAGGGGGGGTCAGGGGGGCCTATCCCAAGAACTCCATTGCCATGGCCAGGCGGCGGCTTTTGGAGGCGGAAGAGATCGGGGCGGAGGTGGTGCTCACGGACTGTAATTCCTGCGTCCATAACCTGGCGAACGCCAAGTTGCGGAAACAGAAGTTCAGGATCTATAATACGACGCAGTTTATCAACGAATTGATGGAGGAGGCGGAGTAAAGACGTGACAAGGAGGGGAAACTATGGAGATGCACGGTTACAAAATGCCTGAAGACCTCTATTACGAGGAAAACCATTTCTGGGTCAAGGAAGAAGGGGATCTCTTGGTCATGGGAATGGACGATTTCGCCCAGATCATGGCCGGGGAGATCGTCTATGTCCAGCTTCCTGACGAGGGCAAACGGATCAAGGCAGGGAAGAAGTTCGCCAAGCTGGAGTCAGGCAAGTGGCTGGGCAAGGTCTTCGGCCCCGTGAACGGGGAACTGGCGGCCGTGAATGAAGAATTGGAGACCAACCCGAGCCTGATCAATGATGATTGTTATGGAAAGGGCTGGATGTATAAGATAAGGCCCGACGACAAGGGCGAACTGGCCAACCTGATCCACGGACCCGAGGCCGTGGAGAATTGGCTCTTGGCGGACATCGAGAAGTACGCAAAGTAATCGGAGCCATGACCCGGCCCCGGTAAGGGGGCCTTTGAGGTCTTTTTAAAGGGCAACCCATGTCCAACCAGGACTACCGAGTAAGAGAGCTCCTTGAAATGGGGGCCTGCACCAATTGCCAGATATGTGCAGACGTATGTCCGGCGGTATCAGCCGCATCAGACGGGGAACTCTCGGCCCCGTGGAGACTCCAGGCCCTGGGGGACCTTGTCAGGCGCAGGTCCGGCCTTTTCAGGAGGTTTCTGGGTAAGAAGGGACCCTCCCAGGAGGAGTGGGACCATTTAAGGGATACCGTATTTCGGTGCACCCTGTGCGGCAGGTGCCAGGAGGTTTGTCCTGTAGGCATCCACCTCAGAGACCTGTGGCTTTCTCTGCGACAGGACCTGTTCCACTCCAAGGCCTATCCCGACAAAGTGGATATGATCCGGGAGAACCTGGAGGAGAGCCGCAATGTCTTTTCCGAGGACAATGAAGAGCGTGCCGATTGGGTGGAAGACATGCGCGAAGCACCCGACCACGGCTTTCTCAAGGATGAGGCGGACGTGGTCTACTTCACAGGATGCGTGGCCGCCTATTTTCCCCTGGCCCAAAAGATCCCCGTTGCCCTGGCCGAGATCCTGGATGTGAGCGGCGTGGACTTCACCCTCTTGGGAGAAGAGGAGTGGTGTTGCGGTTTCCCCATGCTGGGGGCCGGCCTGAGGGATATGTTCCCCCGGTTCATGGAGCACAACCTCCAGGCGGTGCGGGAGAAAGGGGCCAAGAAGGTCATTTTTGCCTGTCCTTCCTGTTTTCAAATGTGGCGGGAGTATTATCCCCGGGAATTTGATATCGTCCATGCCTCTGAATACCTCTTTGATCTGGTCAGAGAAAAGCGGGTCCCCCTCAAGGACCTTCCCCTCACCGTGACCTACCACGACCCCTGTGACCTGGGGAGGGGGGCCCGGGTCTTTGAAGCGCCCCGGGAGGTGATCCGCTCCATCCCGGGCGTTACCCTGGTGGAACTTCCCTGGAACAGGGAAAATTGCCGGTGCTGCGGCGGCGGCGGGAACCTGGAGATGATCGATGCGGGGCTCTCCGGGGAGATTGCAAAGGAAAAGATCGAGGAAGTGCTCTCTACCGGGGCGGAAGCGGTGGTGACTTCCTGTCAACAGTGCGTTCGCACCATGATGACCTATGTGCGGCGTCACAAAATTCCCCTGGAGGTCCTGGACATTACCCAATTGATCCACAGGGCCCTGGATAAGTAAGAGACCGGAAGGCCTTTTCCGGGCGGGGAGGAGTGCGAGAGGTATACCTATGAGACTCTATAACTTGGGAAAGGTCCCCTGGCATGAATCCCAGTTGATCTACCATGCCCTGGCCGAACTGGGCCGGGAGGCCCTCTCCCTGGTCTCGCCGGCCACACCCTATGTGTGTGTGGGATTTCATCAGGATGTGAGTCAAGAGCTGGATGTGGACTATTGCCGGGCCCGGGGCATACCCATATTCAGGCGCGACCTGGGGGGAGGGGCTGTGTACCTGGACGGAGACCAGCTCTTTTTCCAGGTTATCCTCAAAAAGGACCACCCCCTGGTGCCGAAACGCAAAGAGGCCTTTTATGAAAGGTTCCTCCAGCCGGTCGTGGACGTGTACCGCCATATTGGGGTTGAGGCGGTGTACAAGCCGGTGAATGACGTGATCGCGGGGAGCCGAAAGATCTCCGGGACCGGGGTTGGGGAAATAGGGGATTGCATCGTTTTTGTGGGGAATCTCATCGTGGATTTTGACTATGATACCATGACCCGGGTCCTCAGGGTGCCGGACGAGAAATTCCGGGACAAGATGCATCAATCCCTGAAAGAAAACCTCTCTACCATTCGCAGGGAGCTCGGGCCGGAAATGGCGGCCCAATGGGATGAAGCAAGGCTCAACACCCTCATGGCCGGGGCCTTCCAGGCGCTTTTGGGGCCCCTGGAGTCCTGCGAAAAGGACCCTGTGCTCCAGGCCAAGATCGATGAGATGGGCCAGGCCATGATGACCGATGAATGGCTTTATCAAAAGAAAAGGCTGCGGCCCGGCCGGGAGATCAAGATCCATTCAAGGGCCCGGGTGGTTCACAGAATGCGCAAGGCCCCGGGTGGGCTCCTGCGGGCGGATTTTGAGACCAAGGAGGGCCGGTTGTGGAATGTCTCCCTATCCGGGGATTTCTTCTGTTATCCGGAGGAGGGGGTGGGGCTCTTGGAGGCCCGACTGGAGGGTTGTCCCGAGGGGGATGTGGATGAGCGGGTCAGGCAATTTTACGCCGAGGGACAGGTGGAGACCCCGGGGATCGAGCCCTGGGACTGGGTCAATGTCCTCACCGGGGATCCCTGATCCACCATCAAGATGTCATCTGCTGCGTTGCCTTCGGTCGCTTCTCATTGCGGCGTATTGTTTATATGCCTCACTCGGCGCTCCTCCCGCACACAACAGGGGGATCTGCGATGCGGCGCCTT
>CAZNLL010000011.1:0-48199 GCA_964573885.1 uncultured Desulfobacteraceae bacterium
GATTCAGAGAAACATTATCTCCATGTTTCGCATGAGGGAGACGGTCCGATCAAAAGGGAGATTCTATCTGGACATGGCTGAAGAATTGGCGCGGTTGCCCGTGGAATGTGGCGGTCATCAGGTGGCCGAGGCCATAAGGGTGGTGAACGACATGGTCTTCGGTGTACGCAAGAACAAGCTCAACCGCTCTCAATATGTGATGTTCCTCCTTGCAGATATGATGACATGGTGTGAAGTGGGAGCCGCCCTCTGCCGTAAAGCGGCCCGTGGCGAAGGGGGCCAAGGCCGATCAGCGACATTTTTGCAGGTTGCTGCGAGGCTCTTTTCCCGGGAGGTTGTCGAAAAAGTGTATGTGAACGGGATAAAGATAACCTTTGGTTGTAAACAGGAAGTGGAAGGGATGGGAGAGAAATTGAAGGGCTTGAACCTGGCAGAGGGATCAAAGGGCAGGCTTGATGATATGGACCTCATCGCTTCAGAACTGGTGGCTTGAATCAACCGAAAACATGCCCACCAAGGGATCTGTGACTAAAAAAAGATACTATCGAAGGCCCGAAAGAAGCTGGTCGCGAAAGAAGAAGCATGTGAGAGGCAAAGGGCCTCGTGAGAAACCGAGGATCGATCCGGGCCTTAAGCCGGCCTTTCAAAAAATCGGTGTTCCCGAATCAGAACCCTTTGAACCAGATCCTTTTCAAATTGAGGCGCTCCATCTGATTACAGACTTTGATGTACTCGTGAGCGCCCCCACAGGGGCGGGGAAGACATGGATCGCCTCCCAAACCATTGAGGCGTACCTGTCCAAGGGTCTGAGGGTGTGGTATGCCTCCCCCCTCAAGGCCCTTTCTAATTCCATCTATCGAACCTTTTCTCGGGAATTCGGGCCGTCCTGTTGCGGGATCCTGACCGGTGACCGCAAGGAGAATCCTGAGGCCCCGGTGATTGTGGGGACCACGGAAATTCTCCGCAATCAGCTCTATGACGCCATGGACAAGGGATCCAGCATCCGGACCGACCTGGTCATCCTGGACGAAGCCCACTATCTCAGCGACCCTGACCGGGGCGTTGTCTGGGAGGAGACTCTTATTTACCTGCCTCCGAGGGTCCGGCTCCTGCTCCTTTCTGCAACCATATCCAATGCAGATGAGGTGTGTACATGGCTGGAGAAGATTCGAGGCGGTGGCATGCGGATTGTCTTCTCGGACCGGCGTCCCGTACCTCTGAAGATGGTCTTCCTCTTTCCGGATGGCCTGGTGGTCCCTCTGGGAGGCAAACGGGGGGTTGATCACAGGATCAAGAAATTCTACCAATCCGGGGGGGCTCGGGGTGCCCAAAGGTTGGATTTTGGCAGGATCATCAGGTGGCTGAGAGAACTCGACCTCCTGCCGGTCATCTTTTTTCTCAAGTCCAGGGCCGACTGTGACCGTGCCCTGGGGTCGTGTCCCCCTACCCGCGTGCAGGCCGTGCCGAGGCGCAGCCTTGAACGGGTGGTAAGCGCCTTTTTAGAGCACTACCCCCATCTTAGAGGGCATCGGCAAATGAAGGCCCTTCTTGAATCCAGGGTGGCCTCCCATCATGCCGGGCAGCTCCCTTACTGGAAGATGCTCGTTGAGGAGATGATGAACAAGGGGCTCCTGGAGGCCATCTTCTCTACATCCACGGTTGCGGCGGGAGTAAATTTTCCGGCCAGGACCGTGGCCCTCATGCAGAGCGACAGGTACAACGGATACGGTTTTGTGGAACTGAGCGCAACGGACCTTCATCAAATGATCGGTCGTGCGGGCAGAAGGGGGAAGGACAAGATCGGATTCGCCCTGCTTCTCCCGGGCCCCCACCAAGATGTGGAGCACATCCATGCCCTAAAGAACGCCTCTCCAGAGCCTTTGGTCAGCCGAATTCATATCAACTTCTCCATGACCCTGAACCTCCTCCTTTCGCATGAACCCCAAGAGGTGAAGGAACTGCTGGACTATTCCTTCGGCACATTCCAGGAGAGGCAATCGGATTCCCCACTAAAGGGAGGATGGAACCGGATGTTACAGGAACTGGTTGAGCTGCTTCCTGAAGGCGCCTGTGATGTGAGCGATCCCTATGAGGTGGCGGAAAATGTTCAGAAGAGGTTGGACCTAAAGAAAGAGCTAAAAAGGCTGAGGCAGTCCAACGGGGGATGGGAAGAGGCATGCAGGGCCTACCTTGCCCCCGGAAGGCTTTTCCTCCACAGAAACGGCCATATTTACATGGCCCTGGGTTGTGAAGATGACAGAGGCCGGCTCACCTGTTTGGCCCAGGATATTCACAGGATAAGGGACAGAAAAAGGGGCCGACCCCGGCCCAAGCATATCCACGCGAGTCAAATAGAGGCCCTTTTTGATCACCGGGTCGATCTCTCCCATGACTCTTCATCTGAGGACCTGTGGCGTCGTGTGGCGGCCGTTTCCTTTGAAGATCTGAAACCCTTGTCCATGCCGCCAGTCACCCATGAGAGGGAAAGCCAAAGAGAAATCCAGGTCCAGGAAAGGCTCCGTGCCCTCCCCTGTGAGGGATGCCCAAGCTTTAAGACCTGTGCCGGGGGAAAGCGACGGGGCAATCTCCGGCGGTTGCTCATGCGTTTCAGGGCCATGGCTCCGGACATAGAAAAGGTGAGAGGGGGGCAGTGGCTCAGTTTCAAACGTCACGTCCGCTTTCTCAAGGAGACCGGTTTTGTTGCGGGATCCGACAGATTGACCCCGGATGGCCTATGGGCCTCCCAACTGAGGCTGGACCAGCCCCTTTTGATTGCAGAGGCCATCCGAAAGGGGGCCTTTCACCAGGCCTCTCCCAGCGCCTTGGCCGGAGGTATCGCCCCTTTTGTGTGGGACAGATCCCAAGAAGTAGATTTAAGGGTGGAGGGCGAATTCGACCTAAGGGAGTGTGAGAGCACTTTTCAAAGTATCCGGGAGTCCATTCAAGAGATCAGGGATCTTAAGGGCAGAAGGGGTTTCCACTCTCCCCCGATCCTTTTTTGGCCCGCCCTGGCCCTGTATCTTTGGGCCAAAGGTTGTCCGTGGGAAGAGCTGCTGGCCCATGTATCCGTGGAGGAAGGTGATATGGCCTCTCTTATTTCCCGGACAGCGGACCATCTGAGGCAGGTGAGCAACCTGAAAGGAACGCACCCAGGGCTGGCCTCTGTGGCTGAAACGGCCATCGGGCGAGTCCTTCGAGAACCCGTCTATATCGAATAATTCCCTTCGCCCTCAAGGCCTGCCCGCCGGGCCCAGGCCCTCCTTGCCCCGGATATGGGAGACAGCCTTTTCCAGCCTTTTGATGACCTGTCCCTTCCCAAGAACCTCCATGACCTCGAACAACCCCGGGCTGACCGTCTTTCCGGTGAGGGCCAGCCTAAGGGGCTGAGCAAGCTTTTTCAGCTTTATTTCTCTTTCTTTCAGAAAAGCGCTAAACACCCTTTCCAGTGTCTCCTGATCAAAAGAGGGGATCTGCTCTAGTGTGTGCTTAAGCGCTTCCAGGAGTTGCGCCGCTTCCGGGGTGAAAAACTTGCGTTCCCCCTTATCCTCATAGACAAGGTCCTGGGTGAAGTAAAAAGCGGCCCCTTGCGCCATTTCAACAAGGGTCTTGCTCCTCACCTTGAGCGTCCCCACAGCCTGACTTACCATTTGTTGATCCAGGTCCCTGAACCCCATTTTCTGCAGAAAAGGAATCAGTCTCTGGGCGAGATCTTCGTTGGCGGATTGACGGATATACCAGGCATTCAAATCCTGCATTTTTTCAAAATTAAGTACCCCCGCGGACTTTCCAACCTTTTCCAAGGAGAACTTCTCGATCAATTCCTGTTTCGTGAATTTTTCCTGGTCTCCGTAAGACCATCCCAGCCTCACCAAGGCATTGAGCAAGGCCTCAGGCAAGTAGCCCATCTCTTTGTATGCGAGCACAGACATGGCGCCGTGGCGTTTGCTGAGCCTGGTTTTGTCGGGGCCCAAAATCATGGGAACATGTGCATAATGTGGCAGGTCCCGGCCCAGGGCCTTATATATCAAGATTTGACGGGGCGTATTGTTGACGTGGTCATCTCCTCTGATCACGTGGGTGATTCCGAGGGTGATATCGTCGGCAACCACGGCGAGGTGGTAGGTGGGACTTCCATCCGAGCGCCTCAGGATGAGGTCATCAAGCTCGTTGTTGTCAAATCGAATAGGACCCTTCACGATGTCGTGAAACCGGGTCGTACCGCTTAAAGGGGTCTTAAGCCTCACCACGGCGCCGGGGGCAGGGCCCAGGCCAAGATCACGGCATTTCCCGTCGTATTTTGGCTTTAATCCCCTGGCCCGGGCTTCCTTCCTCTTTCGTTCCAGCTCCTCAGGGGTGCAGTGGCAATAATAGGCCTGGCCCGTTGAAAGGAGCCCTTCGATGAACTCGTTATAGATCTCATTGCGCCGTGACTGAAAATAGGGCCCCTCGTCCCAATCCAGTCCGAGCCATTCCATGGATTTAAGGATCCCCTCGGTCGCCTGTTCCGTGGATCTCTCCCTGTCCGTGTCCTCGATCCTGAGGACGAATCTGCCTCTCTTTTGTCTGGTAAAAAGCCAGTTAAAAAGCGCTGTTCGCGCACCCCCCAGATGAAGATACCCTGTCGGACTCGGCGGGAATCGGGTGACCACTATTTCTTCATTCACGGCTACCACGTGACCTCCATGAGATGCGTTCCGGGACGCCGGCCAAGGGCCGGGCGTACCCTGTGATTCCACGTCCACGAAACGTTCCGGCGTGGAGGGCAGGACTCTAACACATTGCCCGGGCGGAAACAAGGAGGTATAATCATATCTTTTTTGACCCACAGGATTTCCTTGGGAGCCACAGGATCTTGCTCTAAGGGTGGGGTTTATGAGACAGGACGAGATGGGTATAACCGTGGTGGGCTATTCCGGTTACGCAGCCGATGAGAGGCCCCTTTATTTTGTGGTGGATCAGAAGAGAGTGAAGGTGAAACGCCTTTTGAACCGCTGGCGCGACCAGGCCCACGATATCTTCAGGGTCCTTGCCGAGGACGGCCGGGTTTACGTGCTCAAGCGGCATCGATCCCTGGACCAGTGGTCTCTTTTTCCGGAGCCTTAGTCGCTGGAATAGACCCAGTTATAATATATGGGATCGGCGTGGAGGGCGTCCACCTTGGGATAGAGGAGTTCATCACGGAGTCTTAGCCAATTATAGGCGGGTTTCAACCTTCGAAGCTTGCCGTCTTCCGGGGGTTTGGAATGGGGGGTGTGGCCGTAAGTGGCCTCAGAAATGCCGATATAATAATCCTCGGCCGGGTAAAGGTAGTGGGCCCTGAACTCTTCGGGTTTTACCCTCTCTCTTTCGGCCAGAGCCTCGCTTTGTTCCTTTGTGAGTTGTACAAGAAAGAACTTTGAAACACCCCGTTCAGAGTATTTATACAGGGACCGTGATTCGGAACTGGAGACAAATACGGTTGAAATAAAGTCCAGCTTTCTCAGTAGCTGGGCTGCAATGAGCCCCGCCGTCCGCCTGCCCCCCACGCTGTGATGGCAGCCGTAATATTCAAAGAGCTTATTCTGGAGGATGCGTGCCTGTTCATCACCGTTTTCATAGAGGTTGCTCTGAATGTACCGGAGCCATTTCGCCAGGTCTTCGGCCGCGTCTGCAATGGGCCAATCAATCTTCACATGAAAGTGGGTAAGGGAGTAACGGTTTTTTTTCTTGACACTGGGGTCCTGCTGTATGAGTAAGGCGTAGTCCACATTGATGAGGTGTTCCAGGACCCCCAGAAACCCGGGGTTGTCAAAGTGGCGAAGATTGTGATGGAAACGTTTGTATAAGGAAAAATCGGCGAGATACTCAAGGTTTTTCTTGATGACACTATTTTCGGGAAAAAAGCGGATATAGTTTTTCAGTGCAGTGCTTACCGTGCCTTCACAGAAGATGACGATGAATGTATTAAACAGGTCTGATTCCTTTTCCATCTTTTTTGATTTGGGCCTTAGCTCACTTTTATCAAGGAAGCTGTATTCGACGCCATGTTCCTGGTATTTGTAGAAGGAATCTATAAGGGAAATCTTGGTCAGCTGGCGCTCTAGGGCGTCTCTCAGTACTTCATAGAGGGAACGTCGCAGCCTGTCATAGTAATTGAGTCGTTCTCGATATCTCCACATGGTCACATATACGAGGAAACCGAAGTCTAAAAGACATCTTTTTGGTATCAGCCCTCAGCATGAGGAGGCCTGAAAAGGTGGGCGGCACTTTTCGCTGGAGGAAATCTGATCAACTTCTAATAAATATAGCAAAAAGAAATATAAGTGTCAATAAAAATAGAAAATTCATTAAAAAGGTTCCTCCTCATCCTTTTCTTTCCCAGTCTTAGGGCTGGGGCAGGAGAGATTAATTTCCTTGACAAAAAAGCCCGTTTTTATATACTAAAACTTTTAGGCTATTCTCGGAATAAACAAGTTACATTATTTTATAATATAATCAATTGCCAATGATTATTGACCTAAAAACCCTCGCCAAGGGCCCTCGGCGGTTCTCCTCCACCCTTGAGCCGGACTGGTGGAAGGGTCACGATGCGGACCGCCAACTCCTGGGATTGGACGGCCCTTTGAGCTATGATATCAATCTTTACAAGGCCGGCGGCAAGTATGTGCTGGAGGGCCGTTTATCAGGGGGCCTGATCGTTCAGTGTGACCGGTGCCTTGAACCGTTTCACCGGGATCTAAAGACAGAGTTCAGGTTGTTCCTGGCCTTGTCCCGTCCTGATGGAGACGAGGCGGACGTGGAACTGGTCAGGGAGGACCTTTTTGTTGATTTTATCACCGGTGAAGAGCTTGAACTGGAAGAGGTCATCCGGGAGCAAATCTATCTGGCATTGCCCATGAAATCCTTGTGCAAGGTGGACTGTTTGGGTCTTTGCCCCGTGTGCGGTGTTGACCTAAATATCGAGCAGTGTGGATGCGAGCGCCGGAGCGGTCACCCCGGCTTTGCAAAACTGAAGGCCTTGAAGGTGAGGTAGAAGGGAAGCAATACAGGCGGCAGTGCCGGAGAATTGACGGAGAGTATGAATTAGCCATGGCTGTACCCAAAAAGAAGAAGTCCAAATCCAAGCGGGACATGCGTCGGTCCCATGACGGGATCAGGTTGCCCTATATAACCACTTGTCCCCAGTGTCATGAGCCCGTATTACCCCATCACGTCTGTCCCGAATGTGGGACTTACAAGGGAAAGAGCATCATCAAAGTTGAAGAGAGCTGACAAATGAACGTTGCCGTGGACGCCATGGGTGGGGATAATGCTCCGGAAGTGGTTGTTCAGGGCGCGCTGAAAGCGGCTGCTGAAGCAGGTGTTGACATCACTCTCGTGGGAGATCAAAAAAGGCTTGAAAAGCTTTTAGAGTCCTATTCTTCTTCTTCCATGGACCATGTGTCGGTGCATCACTGCGACCAAGTGGTGCTCATGAATGAATCCCCTTTAAGGGCGATTCGAGAAAAGAAAAGCGCCTCCATCCGCGTGGCTTTTGACCTGGTTAAGACAGGGCGGGCGGAGGCTGTGGTCAGCGCCGGTCATTCGGGGGCCGCTCTGGCCGCGGGTGTGATCGGGCTCGGGCGGATGAAGGGAATAACCAGGCCCGCTCTGGCCGGCCTCTTCCCGGGTGAGCAAGGGGACGTGCTTCTCATAGATGTGGGGGCCAACGTAGATTGCAGGCCCGCTCATCTTTTTCAGTTTGGGGTCATGGCCCATGCCTTTGCACGGACGTGTATGGGGGTGAGGGAACCCAAGATCGGCCTCCTCAGTATCGGCACGGAAGGAGGCAAGGGCAATGAGCAGGTCCGGCAGACGCGAGAACTTTTTGAGGAAAGCCACTTGGCCTTTGCAGGTAACGTGGAGGGTCGAGAGATCTTCACCGGTGCCTTGGAGGTAATCGTATGTGATGGATTCGTAGGCAATGTGGCCCTGAAGCTTTCCGAGGGCATGGCGGAATCCGTGACCGGACTTTTGAAAAAGGAGTTGTGGGGGACTTGGCCGGGGCGGGCCGCACTTCTTTTGGGTCGCGGCACCCTTGACAAATTCTTGGGAAGGTTGGATTACGAGGAGTATGGTGGTGTGCCTCTGCTCGGAATCAAGGGGATAGGGATCATATGCCATGGCGGATCCTCCCCAAAGGCGATCAAGAACGGCATTAAGTTGGCCGTAAAATATGTGAGAAACGATTTTCTGGAAAAAATGGGCCTTGAACTTGAGGAACAGGGTATCGCCGCGGATTGAAAGGGTAGAATGATGAACAAAACCAATTCCCGTGTTGTAGTGATCACAGGCGGATCAAGGGGGATAGGGCGTGCCGTGGCCTTGAAGTTTTCAGAGGAACGTGCCAGGATTGTCCTCGTCCATTATGACCCAGACGATGATGCGTGTCGGGAAACCCTCGACGCCCTCCGGGAAAAAGGGGTGGAGGCAGAGGGGCAGAGATTGGATGTGTCTTCATTCCAGGCGGTTAGTGAGCTTTTCAAGGACATTCTTTCCCGATTTGAGGGCATTGATGTACTGGTGAACAACGCCGGGATTACCAAGGACACCCTTCTTATGCGCATGAGCGAGGAGAACTGGGACGCGGTGATCCGGGTCAATTTGAAGAGTGTTTTTAATTGCACCCATGAGGTCATCAGGGCTATGGTCAAACAGAGAGGTGGGACCATTGTCAATATCTCTTCAGTGGTGGGGCAGATAGGAAACCCAGGGCAGTCCAATTATGCCGCTTCCAAGGCAGGGATTATGGGTTTTACAAAGACCGTTGCCAAGGAGGTTGCTGGAAGAGGGATTACCGTGAACGCCGTTGCGCCGGGATTTATTGAGACGGAAATGACTGCAGTGCTCCCTGAGAAGGTCAAAGAGGATTGGGTAAAACTGATCCCTTTAGGCCGAGCCGGCCAAGTCCAAGATGTGGCAGAGGCGGTCTACTGGCTTTGTTCCCCTGCATCGAGCTATATCACGGGTCAGGTTATACATGTCAGCGGCGGCATGTACATGTAACGATCATCACGTTATTTTCCCCAATAAAAAAATGAGCGAACTGAACAAGGAAAAGAAATAGTCGGAGGAGGTATCGGCCTATGGCAGCGGTGGAGGAAAAGGTAAAATCCATTATATGTGAGCAGTTGGATGTCGCTGAAGAAGATGTCGTCCCGGAAGCTTCTTTTGTGGACGACTTGGGTGCCGACTCTCTGGACCAGGTGGAACTCATCATGGCCATGGAGGAGGAATTCGACATCTCTATACCGGATGAAGATGCGGAAAAAATCGCAACTGTGCAAGACGCCATAGATTATATCAAAAATGCACCCAAGGAATGAGATGCACCAAAGGGGAGGATGACAGGGTTTGGTGTCCAATTCCTGGTGGAATCCCCCTTTGGGCGATCCATATGTCGGGGTTAACGGAACAAATCGAGAAAAGGAGCGGTCAGAATGACCAGACGGGTTGTGGTAACAGGCCTGGGTATGGTCACACCCTTGGGCACCGGCGTTGAAAAGAATTGGGACAACGCCTGCTCCGGGAGATCTGGAATTGATACTATACAAAAATTCGATGCTTCCCCTTTCGCCTCTCAGATAGCGGGGGAGGTCACGGATTTCAAGTCCGAGGATTTCCTGGACAAGCAGCAGATCAGGCGTTTCGATATATTTATTCATTATGCCGTTGCTTCCGCAAGGATGGCCCTGGAGGATGCCGGACTGACGATCGATTCTTCCAATGGCTCCAGAATAGGGTGCATTACAGGTTCTGGACTGGGTGGTTTGGCCATGTTGGAGCACTTTCATCAGGTCCTCCTCGAAAAAGGCCCTCGAAAGATCAGCCCCTTTTTTATTCCCGGCATCATTGCCAATATGGCTCCCGGCCAGATCGCCATAGAGTTCGGCATCAAGGGCCCCAATATCTCCATAGAAACGGCCTGTGCGGCGAGCTGTCATGCTGTGGGCGAGTCCTTCAGGCTCATCCGTGAGGGGATTGTGGACGCCATGCTCACCGGCGGGGCCGAAGCAGTGGTCACCCCCCTGGCGCTGGGGGGGTTTTGTTCCATGCGGGCCCTCTCAACGCGCAATAACGAGCCCCAAAAGGCCTCTCGTCCTTTTGAATTAGATCGGGACGGCTTCGTGATGGGGGAAGGGGCCGGCATATTGGTGCTGGAAGAGTTAAACCAGGCCCTTGAACGAGGCGCCCAGATCTACGCGGAAATTGTGGGGTACGGTTTGACCGCAGACGCCTATCATGTCTCCGCCCCCCAACCCGATGGAGAGGGAGCGATCAGTTGTATGAAGATGGCCCTGGATTATGCGGGGATGAACCCCCAGGATCTGGACTATATCAACGCCCATGGTACGGCCACGCCTCTCAATGACCTTTCGGAAAACAGGGCCATTAAGGCCGTGTTCGGTGATCATGCCTATAAGCTGGCCATCAGTTCCACAAAATCCATGACCGGACATCTCCTCGGAGGAGCAGGGGGTGTGGAGGCGATTTTTACGGCCCTGACCCTTAAAAATGGTATTATCCCGCCCACCATCAATTATGAAACCCCTGACCCGGAGTGTGATCTGGATTACGTCCCCAACGTAGCCAGAAAGGCAACCATCAAAACGGCCATGTCAAATTCATTTGGATTCGGGGGGACCAACGCCTCTCTGGTCTTCAAGGCCTTTGAGCCATGATCTCATTTCCAGTACCAACCCTCAATCGGAACTCATCAGAAACAAGGCCCTTCTAAGGCGGCCCGAAAGGTGTCCGGGTCTCTCACGAGAGAAGGGCCTTAGGGGGGCTTTATGAAGGTTATTTTAGGCGCTGATCACGGTGGATTTGACCTCAAGGAGACCTTCAGGGCCCACCTCGATGGATTGCCTCAATACACGGTGACGGACGTGGGGGTCTACGACCGGACATCGGCCGATTACCCCCAGGTGGCCCATGAGGTGGCCCAGGCCGTGGCAAGGGGGGAGTTCAACCGGGGTGTTTTGATTTGCGGGACGGGACTGGGTATGAGCATCGTGGCCAATCGTTATAAAGGGGTACGGGCCGCCCTCTGCCACAATCTTTACACCGCGCGCATGTGCAGGCTCCATAACAACGCCAATATCCTGGCCGTGGGAGGACGGGTAACCGGCGAAGGCCTTGCTCTGGAAATGCTAGATCTGTTTCTAGATACTCCCTTTGAAGGGGGCCGTCACGAGCGCCGATTAAATCAGGTGGATTGAGTACCCCATGATGGATGGTAAGACACTCAAGAGGACAGACCCGGAGGTCTTCAGGGCGATTCAAGCCGAGATTGTTCGGGAGAGAGACACCCTGGTCATGATCGCCTCCGAAAACTATGCCAGTCGTGCCGTTATGGAGGCCCAGGCCAGCGTGATGACCAACAAATATGCGGAAGGGTATCCGGATGCAAGATATTACGGCGGCTGTGAACTTGTGGATGAGGTTGAGAGGCTGGCCGTAGAAAGGGCCAAGAGGCTCTTTGGTGCGGATTACGTGAATGTTCAACCCCATTCAGGGTCTCAGGCCAATATGGCGGTATATCTTGGATTCTTGGAACCGGGTGACCTGATCTTGGGGATGGACCTGGCCCAGGGAGGTCACTTGACCCACGGAAGCGGGGCCAATTTTTCCGGCAAAATCTACCGTGCCCTGTTTTACGGAGTAAATCCGGAGACAGGCTATATCGACTACGACCAGGTCAGGGACATGGCAAAAAAGGAGCGGCCCCGGATTATTGTGGCAGGGGCGAGTGCCTATCCAAGGCTTATTGATTTCCATCTTTTCCAGGACATCGCCCAGGAAACCGGTGCCTACCTGATGGCCGATATGGCCCATATCGCCGGCCTGGTGGCCGTGGGGCTCCATCCATCGCCGGTGGGTACGGCCCACTTCATCACCTCCACCACCCATAAGACACTCCGCGGTCCCAGGGGAGGACTGATCCTTTCAGCAGGGACGTATGGGCAGGAACTCAACAGGAGCGTTTTTCCCGGTATTCAGGGGGGGCCACTTATGCATGTCATCGCGGCCAAGGCCGTAGCCTTTGAGGAGGCCTTGGGGCCCGAATTCGCTGTTTACCAGCGACAGGTGGTGAAAAATGCGAAGGCCCTTGCTCGCGAACTTAAGGGCCATGGGTTTGACGTGGTGACCGGCGGCACAGACAACCATCTCGTCCTGGTGGATTTGACCAAGCGAGGGATGACGGGACAGGAGGCGGAAGTGGCCTTGGGCCAAGCCGGCCTGGTGGCGAATAAGAACAGGATCCCCTTCGATAAAAGGGGGCCAAAAGTCACGAGCGGTATCCGCTTAGGAACACCCGCTATCACGACCCGTGGAGTCAAGGAAGAAGAGATTACAGTTATAGGACAATTCATAAAGGAGGTCTTGGAGAATCCTGAATCCCATGAGACCCTCAGGAAAGTGCGATCCCAAGTCAGGGAACTGTGCAATCGATTCCCCATTTACCGGTATTTAGACGAGGAGTGCTAGTTGTCCAGACCTTCCTGGTCCGAGTATTTCATGACCATCACAAAAATGGTAGCCAAACGTTCAACCTGTTTGCGTCGCCATGTGGGCGCCATCCTTGTCAAGGACAAACGGATCCTTGCCACCGGTTACAATGGGGCACCTGCAGGCCTCCGGCACTGTGAAGAGGTGGGGTGCCTCAGAAAGGACTCTTCTGTTCCCTCCGGGCAGAGGCATGAGCTCTGCCGGGGACTTCACGCAGAGCAGAATGCGATCATCCAGGCGGCCTATCACGGGATTCCGATAGCCGGTTCGACCTTATACTGTACCAACAAGCCCTGTGTTATCTGCACCAAGATGATTATCAACGCGGGGATTGAGAGGGTGGTTTACGAAGAGGGCTATAATGATCCGCTTGCCGACCAGATGTTGGCCGAGGCGGGCATCGAAATGGTGAGGTTCGAGTCATGAAATGTCCTTACTGTTCCAGGATAGATAACAGAGTCATTGATTCCCGGCTGAGCAAAGACGGCAGGATGATCAGAAGGAGACGGGAGTGTTTGGGGTGCGAGAGAAGGTTCACCACCTATGAAAAGCTGGAAGAAATGCTTCCTATGATTGTCAAAAAAGATGGAAGGCGGGAGCCCTTCAGCCGGGAAAAGATCATCGGTGGAATCGGCAAGGCCTGCCAGAAAAGACCCATCAGTATGACCATCATTGAGGAATTCGTGGACTCTTTGGAGCAGTATTTTCAGGAAATGGGCAAAAAGGAGATCGAGAGTTCAGAGGTGGGGGAGAGGGTGATCAACCAGCTAAAGGAATGGGACGAGGTGGCCTACGTTCGTTTTGCTTCCGTTTACAGGCAATTTAAGGACATCAATGAATTCATGGCAGAACTTGAGGATATTCTCAAGTCCAAGAAAGAAAAGAAAGAAGAAGAATTGTAACCATTACCGGGAAGACGCCTTTTTGTGGAGGCCCTTGGGGATGGATGGGGCGGCTGTTGTGGAATGGATGAACGATTTATGAGAGAGGCCCTGGTCCAGGCCAAGAAAGGGCTGGGGTACACCTCACCCAACCCAGCCGTGGGGGCCGTTGTTGTCAAAGACCGGAAGGTTATGGCCCGAGGCTATCACCGGAAGGCAGGTCTACCCCACGCGGAAGTAGAGGCCTTAAAAAAGGTGGGAGGTGAGGCCCCGGGGGCCACCCTTTACGTGACCCTTGAGCCCTGCAACCACTTCGGCCGGACACCGCCTTGTACTCAGGCCATCTTAAAGAGTGGTATCAAAAGAGTGGTGGTGGGGATGAAGGATCCCAACCCCGGGGTGACGGGCCGGGGGTGTGATTTGCTCAGGGAAAACGGCGTGGAAGTGGTTTCGGGGATCCTGGAGCCGGAATGCCTGCGCCTCAACGAAGGGTTCATAAAGTTCGTGACCGCCGGGCGCCCTTTTGTGACGGTCAAGTCCGCCCTGACCCTGGACGGCTGGGCCGCCACGGCCACAGGAGATGCCAGATGGATTACCAATGAATCGTCAAGGCGATTTGTACATCGTCTAAGGGCCAGGACGGACGCCGTCATGGTGGGGGTGGGCACGGTCCTGGCCGATGACCCCCTACTCACGAGCCGTCTGGGGAAGGGCAGGACACGGGATCCCTTACGTATTATTCTGGACACCCATTTAAGAATACCCCGGGAGGCAAAGGTTTTGAGTGTGCCCTCCCAGGCGTCTACCCTCATTGCAGCGGGCAAAGACGTGAACCGGCGAAAGCTGGAAGGGTTGGAGGGGGAGCGTGTGTCGGTGATCACCTGCCCCACCAAGAGAGGCAGGATTGACTTAGAGGCCTTAATGGGTATATTGGGCAAAAGAGAGGTCACCAGTATCCTTGTGGAGGGGGGGGCGGAAATCATCGGATCTTTGGTGCGTGAGCGGCTCGTAGACAAATTCTGTGTTTTTAAGGCCCCTAAATTGCTGGGCGGGGATGACGGCATCCCCATGGCAAAAGGCCCCGGACCCGGACAAATCAAGGATTGTCTCCATCTCAAGGAGGTCCGGGTCAGGCGGTTTCAAGAGGATATACTTATAGAAGGCTACCCGGAGCAAAGGGAACCGATTTGAGGGCTGGCCGGGGGCACAACTCCGCGTTGAAAAGACATTCAGGACTTCCATGTTTACAGGCTTGGTAGAAGGTACGGGAAAGGTCACCATGCTTCGTCGCTTCGGGGAGGAACTGAAGTTGACCATTGCGCCCCATTTTGAGATGAAAGACTGTCGTACCGGAGAGAGTATCTGTGTCGATGGGGTTTGCCTGTCGGTGACGGAGGCCTCCGAGTCCGGTTTTAGTGCAGATGTTTCCGGGGAAACGGTGTCGCGGAGCACCCTGGGACAGAGGAGACAAGGAGACGAAGTGAATCTGGAGCGTGCCCTGCGCCTCATGGACCGGTTGGGAGGCCATTTTGTCTCCGGGCATATAGACGGGGTGGGACAGATAAAGGCCAGGGAATCCCGGCAGAAATCCTGGTTTTTGAGGATTGGCCTGGATGAGACCTTATCGAGGTATATTATTGAAAAGGGCTCTATCGCCGTGGACGGGGTTAGTTTGACCGTTAATGCCTGTGAGAAAGGCTTTTTTGAAGTCAACATTATTCCCCAAACCGGCGCGGAAACGGCACTGTTGAAGAAGAAAGTGGGCGATGATGTGAATATCGAGACCGACATGATCGGAAAATATGTAGAAAGGTTTCTGAGCACCGATAAGGAGGTACAAAAAGAAACGGCCAAGCCCGGGATAACTGCGGATTGGCTTGTTTCACAGGGATTTGGTGATTGATATGGCTATTTCAAGCATTGAGGAGGTCTTGGAGGATCTCCGAAAGGGTAAAATGATCATCCTCGTGGATGACGAGGACAGGGAGAATGAGGGGGATCTGACCATCGCCGCGGAAAAGGTGACTCCTGAGTCCATTAACTTTATGGCCAAGTTCGGCAGAGGCCTTATCTGCCTGGCCTTGGATTCAGAGATTGTGGAAAAGCTCAACCTTCCTCCTATGGTCTACGACAATCGATCCTCCTATAAGACCGCTTTCACCATATCCATTGAGGCACGAAACGGGGTAACCACAGGCATATCCGCGGCGGACAGGGCCCATACCATTCTAACGGCCATCGGGGATGATACAAAACCCGAGGACCTTGTCCAGCCCGGTCATGTCTTTCCCTTGCGGGCAAGGCGGGGGGGGGTCCTTTTCCGGACAGGCCAGACCGAGGGCTCCATGGACCTGGCAAGGCTGGCGAATCTCAAACCCGCAGCGGTAATCTGCGAGATCATGAAAGACGACGGCACCATGGCCCGGCTGCCGGATCTGGAGGTATTCGCGGAGGAACACGGTCTGAAGATCGCCACCGTCGCTGATGTGATCGCATACAGGATGAGAACGGAATCCTTTGTGCACAAGGCCGCGGAGACTGTCCTGCCCACCCCCTACGGTGAATTCAAGGCCATTGCCTTTGTGAACGACATTGATGATTACGAACATATGGCCCTGGTCAAGGGCGACATTGATCCGGAAAAAGAGGTCATGGTGAGGGTCCATTCCCAGTGTCTAACCGGAGACGTATTCGGATCCTATCGCTGTGATTGCGGGGACCAACTAAAACAGGCCATGGCCATGGTACAGAAGGCCGGGCTTGGCGTGATTTTGTATCTCCAGCAGGAGGGGAGAGGCATCGGCCTTGCGAACAAGCTGAAGGCCTACGCCCTCCAGGACAAAGGCCTTGACACGGTGGAGGCGAATGAAGAGCTGGGATTTGATCCGGACCTGAGGGATTATGGCGTGGGTGCACAGATCCTGGTCGCCCTGGGCGTTCGCAAGATGCGCATCATGACCAACAACCCTAAGAAGATAGTGGGCCTGGAAGGTTACGGATTGCAGGTTACAGGCAGGGTACCCATAGAATGTGAGCCCAGACCGGAAAATATCAGGTACCTCACCACAAAATGCGAAAAGCTCGGGCATCTTATGAAGTTTTTCGAGAAATCAGATGAAGGGCGTTGAGGGTTCAACGGGATAAATGCACGGGGGATATTATGCCAAAGATCATGGAAGGAAAGCTTTCGGCGGCGGGATTTCGGTTTGCTGTGATCGTGAGCCGGTTTAACGATTTTGTCTCTTCAAGACTGGTTGAGGGGGCCTTGGATGCGCTTCAGAGACACGGCGCCACAGAGGAGCAGATCCTGGTGGCAAAAGTCCCGGGAGCCTTCGAAATCCCTTTGATGGCAAAAAAGTTGGCCCAGAGTGGAAATCACGATGCCGTGATTTGCACTGGCGCGGTCATCAGGGGCGCCACGCCCCACTTTGAGTACGTGGCCGCAGAGGTCTCCAAGGGAATTGCGACTGTGGCCCTCGAGTCCAATGTGCCCATAAGCTTCGGTGTCCTTACCACGGACAATCTTGAACAGGCCATCGAGAGGGCGGGATCCAAGTCGGGGAACAAGGGTTTCGAAGCGGCCATGGCCGCCGTAGAGATGGTTAATCTCTTCAAAGAGCTGGATTAACCCTTCTCCTCCTTAAAGCGGTCCTATTATCGGTGTAGCCTGAACATCCACGCCGGCCCCCCAAGGGCTTGGGCCAGACGGTCCATCTTTCTCCTTCTTGGTTTCTGGCTTGTGACAGGACATGGGTAAAAGACGAAGAGCCCGAGAGTTGGCTATTCAGGTTCTTTTTCATCTGGAATTCAGTCCCGGGGATTCCGAGGAAGTCTTTGATCTGATCTGCGATAACTTTCACGCCCGGGAACCTATCCGGTCTTTTGCGAAAACCCTGGTCGTGGGGGTTTGCGAAAACAAGGAAGACCTGGACCGTTTGATCACCCGGGCTTCCAAGAACTGGCGCCTGGAGCGGATGCCCCGGCTGGATCGATGCATACTCAGGCTGGCTGTTCTGGAGTTGCTCAACATGGAGGACATTCCTCCCAAGGTGTCTATAGATGAGGCGGTGGAACTGGGAAAGAGATATGGGGCTGAAGATTCCAGCAGCTTTATAAACGGCGTTTTGGACAAGGTTTACACCATACTCGCCCAGGAGGGACGGCTGAAAGGAAAGAACGAAACCGGCCCTATAAAGGAATAAAAATCCCGGTTTGCAGACGGCTAAGATCGGCGTAGGCAAGAAAAAGGGAAATCAGAGGCGGATAGATCAACAACAAGAAAGCAGGTAACAGGTTCATCATGAGATATGATCCCCAGCAAGTGGAAGCGAAATGGCAGGCCTATTGGGAGAAGGAGGGCCTGTTCAAAGTCACGGAAGACAAGGGTAAAGAAAAATATTACCTCTTGGAGATGTTTCCATATCCTTCGGGAAAGATCCACATGGGACATGTAAGGAATTATACCATCGGTGATGTGGTCGCGCGGTATAAGAGGATGTGCGGCATGAATGTATTGCACCCTATGGGCTGGGATGCCTTTGGAATGCCCGCAGAAAACGCCGCTATCGAGAATAACACCCATCCGGCCCGATGGACCTATGACAACATAGAGGCGATGAAGACCCAACTCCGGAGAATGGGGTTTAGTTACGACTGGGACAGAGAGCTGGCGACTTGCGATCCTCACTATTACCGATGGGAACAGCTTATCTTTCTCAAGATGTATGAAAAAGGCCTGGCCTATAAGAAGCGAACCTATGTGAACTGGTGTGAAAAATGCCAGAGCGTACTGGCCAATGAGCAGGTGGAGAACGGCTGTTGTTGGAGGCACACGGACCAGGAAGTGGCTATAAAAGAGATGGATAGCTGGTTCCTCAAGATAACGGAATATGCGGATGAGATCCTCGAATTCTGCGATAAGCTTCCCGGTTGGCCCGAGCGGGTCTTGACCATGCAGAAGAACTGGATTGGAAAGAGCCAAGGGGCCATCATCCGGTTTCCCCTGGTGGATTCCGACCAAGTCATCGAGGTCTTTACCACCCGTCAGGATACCCTGTACGGGGCCACCTTCCTGTGTTTTGCCCCTGAACACCCCATGGTGGGTGAAATCGTAAAAGGGGTGGATCAGGAGGGGGTGGTCCGGGACTTTATAGAGCGGACCCTCAGAATGGACACATACATGCGCACCGCGGATTTTACGGCCAAGGAAGGCGTTTTTACCGGGCGATATTGCCTGAACCCGGTTACCGAGGAGAAGATCCCCATATTTGTAGCCAATTTTGTCCTTGCCGACTATGGAACAGGAGCCATCATGGCCGTTCCCACACATGACCAGAGGGACTTTGAATTCGCCAAGAAATATGACCTTCCCCTTAGGGTGGTTATCAGCCCGCCCGACACGGATCTCAGGGAAGAGGATATGGTGGAGGCCTATGAAGGCAAGGGGGTCTTGGTCAATTCCGGGCCTTTTAACGGTCGACCCAATTTGGAGGTCCTGGACAGCATTGCCGAGCACCTTGAATCTATAGGCATGGGTTACAAGACGGTGAATTTTAAGATCAGGGACTGGGGTATTTCCAGACAACGCTATTGGGGCGCCCCCATCCCCATCATTTACTGCCATGACTGCGGGACAGTCCCGGTCCCGGAGGAGGACCTTCCCGTCATTCTGCCTCTGGATCTGGATATGAGGGCCAACGGAGGGTCTCCCTTGCCCTTCGAGGCCTCTTTTTATAGGACCACCTGCCCCCGGTGTGGGAGAGAGGCCAGACGGGAAACCGACACCATGGACACCTTTGTGGAGTCATCCTGGTATTTTGACCGGTATGCGTGCCCTGACTATCGAGAAGGACCTCTGGACCCTGAGAAGGTGGACTACTGGATGCCCGTGGACCAGTATATTGGAGGCATTGAGCACGCCATCCTTCACCTCCTTTACTCGCGCTTCTATACCAGGGTGCTCCGGGATCTGGGTTACCTGAAGGTGAGCGAGCCCTTCACCAATCTCCTCACCCAGGGCATGGTGTGCAAGGAGACCCAGGAGTGCCCCGTACATGGTTACCTCTATCCCGATGAGGTCAAGGAGGGGCGCTGTGTTCACTGCCAGGCCGAGGTGGTGACGGGCAAGACGGTTAAGATGTCCAAGTCCAAGAGAAACGTGGTTGACCCCCAGGCCCTCATAGAGCAGTACGGTGCAGATACGGTGCGTATGTTCTGCCTCTTTGCCTCACCCCCTGAAAAGGACCTGGAATGGAGTGATCAAGGTGTGGAGGGCTCATATCGGTTTTTGAACCGTATATGGCGCCTGGTCACGGATCATTCGGATCACCTCGGGCGGGCCTCTGCCTATGAGGGTACGGAGCCTCTTGCCAAGGGCTTGAAGGCCTTACATCGAAAGACCCACCAGACCATCAAAAAGGTAACCCATGATATTGAAGCCCGGTTTCACTTTAACACGGCCGTGGCCGCGGTCATGGAACTGGTCAATGAGGTCTATCAGTATCTCGGTGAGGGGAAAGAAAAAGAGGATTATACCTGGCCTGTGGTTCGGGAGGCGGTGGAGACGATCATTGTTTTACTCTCTCCTGTGGTCCCCCACATTACCGAAGAGTTGTGGCACATGTTAGGGCATGAACAGAGCCTCTTGAACATCCCATGGATCCGTCACCGGGAAGAGGCCCTGGAGGTTGAAAAACGGCTGGTGGTATTGCAGGTGAATGGGAAGGTGAGGAGCAAAATCGAGATTCCCGCTTCCCTAGAGGACAAGGAAATCGAGGCCCGGGCCTTGGCTGATGAACGGATCCAGCGTTTTATCCAGGGCAAGCCCCCTAAAAAGGTTATTGTGGTTCAAAAAAAACTGGTCAATGTGGTGGTCTGATGAAGCGGATGCGGGGAGAGGCGGGAAAAGGTCGCATCAAGCAACAAAGGGGTGTGGCACTTGAAATCGTGGCAGGGAAGAGGCCTTTTCTTGTGCTCCTTTCGGCTTGGCTATGGGTCTTGGCCTTAGGGGGCTGCGGCTATCACTTGCGTGCGACGGGCTCGCCCATGGGTACAGTGAGCATGGAGAGTCTCGCCATCCCCATGATGACAAGCACTTCCTCATCCCTTGGGTTTGAAGGGGATTTCACGCGGGTCATTCGTGAAGAGTTCATGCACCACTCAAAGGTCCCCCTCGTCTCCAGAGAAAGCGCTTCGTCAGTTTTGGTGGGCAACGTATATGAGATCAAGACCGAACCGCTAAGTTATACCCTTGACCGAAATATTGTACAGGGACAGGTGACCACTTATGAAGTAACCCGTACCCGGCGATTGAGGATCAAGCTGGCCGCTAAACTAATGGACGAGACCACGGGAAAGGTCATCTGGGAAGACGGAGCTTTGGAAGAAAAGGCAACCTATGTGGTCAGTGATGATCCCTTGACCACCCGCCACAATGAAAGGAAGGCCGTCCGGGAAATTGCTCAGAGGTTGGCCAAAAGGATTTACCTCAAGACCATGGAAAGGTTTTAGTGGCCGGCGATTTGACACCGGAATATGTCTTGAATCAACTGCAAGAGGGCCGTCTTTTCCCCTTTTACCTCTTTTACGGTGAGAGCGAGTTCCGGTTGGAAAAAGTCCTGAGACGGATACGGGAGGAGTTTGTCGGCGGGGGGGCCAGGGATTTCAATATTCATGTCTTTTACGGCAATAAAGGAGAGCAGGGTGGTACAGTGGGGCCGGGTGAGATCATGGATACGGTTCGATCCCTCCCCTTCATGTCACCAAGAAGGCTGGTGATTATTCGGAGAGTTGAAGAATTTCCCCCCTCCACCTTGGAGGATTTTTTGCCCTATTTCGACGATCCGGTTGAAACCTCATGCCTCATTTTCGTCTCAACCAAACCGGATTTCAGGAAGAGGTTCTATAAACACCTCAAGGGGCTGGGCCGGGCGGTCAATTTCAGAAAGCTCTATGATAACGAAGTCATTCCTTGGATCAAGCGCACGGCCAAGGAATTGGGCCTGAATATTGAGCACCAGGCCTGCGCCCAGCTCCAAGAGATTGTGGGCCCCCGAATGAGGGATCTGTATTCTGAGCTGGAAAAACTGGCCCTGTGCTACGGCCAAAAGACGATCGGTGTAGCGGAGGTGAAGGATTCTGCCATCCACAGCCGTATCTACACCATCTTTGAATTGATGGATGCGGTATCGTCCAAGGAGGCAGCTGAAGCGCTCCTGGTCCTGAATAAATTCCTGGAAGAGGAAGGCCAGGACGGGCCCTTGAGGGTCCTGGGGATGTTGAACAGGCAAATTCAATTGCTTTGGAAGGCCAAGGCCGTCGTGGATGGGGGAGGGAAAGGGGACGTGGTCACAAAGAAGCTCGGCCTGAAGCCTTTTCAAGCCAATAAACTAACCCCCCAGGTAAAGCACTGGAGCCTGGCGGATCTGGAAGAGGCCTTTCAAGTCCTTTACGAGGCGGACGGACGGCTCAAGAGCGGGGCTCAAGGGCGTTTGATTTTGGAAGAGGTCATGCTGACCCTGTGCAATTGAGCGCGGTGAGGGCTAAGTACGGATTCATGCACCCGCGGCTTGACCTAAGAACTGCCAAGAGTAAGGCCGTTCACATCCCGTGCCAGCCTTGAGATCTTGCGGGCCGCCTTGTTTTTGTGGATCACGCCTGTGGAAGCATTTTTTTGAATGACTGAAACGGCTCCCGCCAGTTGCTTGGCCGCCTCTTCAGGAGCCTGATCGGCCACAGCTTCGGTTACATTTTTGATGGCGTTTTTCATTCGGGTCTTGTAGACCTTGTTGCGCAACCTTCTGACCCTGTTTTGCTTGGCCCTTTTAACGGCCGATTTATGGTTCGCCAATGTGCTTCCTCCTTATTAAACGTAAATTTTTATTTATAGGCTATTTTCGTTTTTATGTCAAGGGATTTCTTCCTAGGCGCCGCAATTGACCCAGTCTGAGAAAAGAAATGTGAGCCGCGCTGCGGGGGTGGTGGGCTTTTTCACCTTTTTGAGTCGCATCCTCGGCCTAGTAAGAGACATGGTCCTGGCCAATCTCTTTGGCGCAGGCATGGTTGCGGACGCCTTTTTCGTAGCCTTTCGCATTCCAAACCTTCTCAGACGCCTTTTCGCGGAGGGTTCCCTCACCATTGCCTTCATCCCAGTTTTCACCGAATACCTTACCGTTAGGAGGCGGGAGGAGGCCTTTGAACTCGCAAGGGTGGTGCTCACTCTCCTCTCTCTCCTCCTGGTTGTCATCTCCGTGTTGGGGATTCTCTTCTCTCCGTGGATCGTGCGTGTTCAGGCCTTTGGTTTCGGGGCTTCCGGCGGCAAATACGAACTGACCGTTCTTCTTACCCGGATCACCTTTCCCTACATATTTTTTATAAGCATTGTCGCCTTTTTTATGGGGGTCCTCAATTCATTAAGGCATTTTGCGGCCCCGGCTGCAGCCCCCATCCTTTTGAACGTGGGAATCATAGGGGCCGCCTACCTGATTTCTCCCTACTGCCCGGAGCCGGTATTGGGGGTAGCCATCGGCGTCCTGATAGGGGGGGCGCTCCAGGTGGCCCTCCAGATCCCGTGGGTGATTCGGGCGGGGCTCATACTGCTTCCCAGATGGGAGCCCCGGCACAAGGCCATTAAGAGGATAGGCCTCCTTATGGTTCCTGCCATCTTTGGCTCCGCCGTGTACCAGTTTAACCAGTTTATGGGTACACTCCTGGCCTCCTTTCTCCCGGAAGGGAGTGTGTCCTGGCTCTATTATGCGGACCGGCTGGTCCAGTTTCCTCTGGGGGTTTTTGCCATAGCCATCAGCACGGCCGCCTTGCCGTCCCTGTCCAGTCATGCCGCCAGGAAAGAGTTTGACCAATTCGAAGAAACCCTGGGCCATGCCCTGGGCCTGGTCTTCTTTATCACCTTTCCCTCCGCAGCAGGGCTGATGGTTTTGGGGGAGCCCTTGATCCGGGTCCTCTTTGAGCGCGGTGCTTTCACACTTTATTCCACACTCATGACCAATTATGCCCTTTTTTTCTATGCCTTGGGACTTTGGGCCTTTTCAGGAATCCGGGTGATGGTGTCCGCCTTCTATGCCCTTCAGGACACAAAGACACCCGTGAAAGTAGCGGGCGTGGCCTTGGCACTCAATCTTGGGCTCAGCTTGGTCCTCATGGGCCCTTTAAAGCATGGGGGCCTGGCCTTTGCCTTGTCTCTGGCCTCTATCGTCCAGTTCTTTATCCTCCTGTACATGTTCCATAGAAAGATGTCCTTGGGGCGGCTGAGGCCCGTGGCCATATCCGCCTTGAAGTGCGCCCTAGCAGCGGTCATTATGGGGTTTGTGGTGTATATTCTCAAATCCAAGTGGCTGGTCATCACCCCCTCCACCGGGCTGGTGACCATGGTTTTGTACCTGACCTGCCTGGTGGGCAGCGGCATGATCGTCTATTTTTCTGTGGCCAGACTCATGGCCTGCCACGAACTGTCATCGCTTCGGGAGATGTTGCCCTCTCTCTCCGGGAAAAAGGCGGACAGGGAAGGGGATGCAACATAAGCCCCCCGGCGGCCCCGGTTCTGAGGGGGGAGTGTTCTTGTCCGATCAAGAGAAAGAAAGATTTGGATGGTGTCTTTACGACTGGGCCAATTCTTCTTTTGCCACCACCATCCTCGCGGCTGTTTTGCCTATCTACTTCGCCGAGGGCGTCGTTCCCGAGGGAGGCGCCTCTGTCACCGTCCTGGGACACCAGGCCCGGCTGAGTGCCACCAGCCTGTGGGGATATGCCAGCGGCCTCACCGCGTTCTTGGTCCTCATTTCAGCGCCCGTACTCGGGGGGATCGCCGATTACAGCCAGAGGCGAAAGACCTTTTTAATGGCCTTCTGCTATGCCGGGTCTTTTATGACAGGTGCGCTCTTTTTTAGTGGGCCGGGCCGGGTGTTTTTCACCCTGATCCTTTTCTGTTTTGCCCATTACTGTTTTGTGAACGGCAATGTCTTTTATGACGCCTTCCTCCCCTTTTTGGCCAAGGGCAAGGACATGGACCGTCTTTCAGGGCAGGGGTATGCCATGGGATATCTGGGCGGGGGCCTGCTCCTTGTTTTGAATGTCTTGTTCATACACCTGGGAACGCAGTCCGGTCTCAGCAAGGATGCCACAGCCAGATGGTGTTTAACTTCCGCCGGGGTATGGTGGGCCGGTTTCGGGACGATCGCCTTCTTTCTCTTTCACGAACGGGGACTTACAGGGCTTGAAAAAGCGGGCCTGGTTCAGGCCTCACTCAAGGGAGCACGAAGCACCTGGGAAACCACAAAAATGATTTTAAGGAACAGGCCCATCTTTTTGTTTCTTCTGGCTTATATGATCTATAACGATGGCGTGCAAACGGTGATTAAGATGGCCTCCATTTACGGTAAAGACGAATTGCGCCTTACCACGGGCACCCTATTGGGCACCCTCCTCATGGTTCAATTCATCGGCATTGGAGGGGCCTTGCTCATGTCCCGCCTGGGGGCCGCCCTGGGGACCAAGAAGACCATTATGGGTGCTCTTTTGCTGTGGATGGGACTCACCACCTTTGCTTTTCGCATGGAAACCGCCTTGGAATACTGGGTCCTGGGGGTGGTTGTAGGTCTGATCCTGGGAGGAACACAGGCCCTGTCCAGGTCCCTTTACAGCAGGCTTATCCCCAAGGATCACGCAGCCCAGTTCTTTGGATACTTTTCAGTGTTTGCAAAGCTTTCCGCAATCTGGGGACCCATCCTCTTTGCCTATATCCGTCAGGTGACGGGTACGGCCAGGCTTTCCATATTGGCGCTCTCCCTTTTTTTCCTCGCGGGCTGGATCCTGCTCCTCTTTGTGGAAGAAGGACGCCCGGATGCCGAAGGGGCGCAGGGGTAGGGAGGTGTAAGAAGGCTCGGGTCCATAACAGCCGGAGAAACCCAAGAGTGTAGAGATCGGCATTTTTTCATGGGTTACCACATGGCCTATTTTGTCTCCCCCCACGGGTTCGGGCACGCAGCCCGGGCGGCTGCGGTGATGGAGGCCCTGTTCGAGTTGGATCCTACCTTCAGCTTTGAGATCTTCACTACCGTGCCCCCGTGGTTTTTTCATCAATCTCTCTCGGGTCCCTTTGTCTACCAGGCTCTTTTGACCGATATCGGCCTGGTCCAGAAAAGCGCCCTCCAGGAGGATCTCATCCAGACCGCAGAACGCCTGGCGGCCTTTTTGCCTTTCATGGAGGAGGAGATCCAGGCGGTTTCAAACCGACTTCAAGAGCAACATTGTCAACTCGTGGTTTGCGATATTGCGCCCCTGGGGATAGCGGCGGCGGGCCGGGCCGGAATTCCCTCCGTGCTGATTGAGAATTTTACCTGGGACTGGATCTATGCCGCGTACTCCCATCTCTCCCCGGACCTGACCAGGCATATCCTCCTCCAGCCTTTGTTCGAGGGCGCAGACTATCATATTCAGACAGAGCCTGTGTGTGCCTACCAAAAGGCGGATCTCCACACCCCACCGGTGAGCCGGAAGGGAAGGGCGTCCTCCAATAGGGTGAGGAAGGCCCTGCACGTGGCGGAGACGAAAACGGTGGCCCTCATCACCCTAGGCGGCGTGCCCGACAGGGACCTTCCCCTCGATTTCCTCTCCAGTTGCCCGGATGCCCATTTTATTGTCCCGGGTGGCAGCAAGGCCTTCCATTGCCGGGACAACCTTACCCTCCTGCCACGGAGGTCTCCTTTCTTCCATCCGGACCTGATCAATGCCTCTGATGCGGTCATCGGAAAGGTGGGGTACAGCACCCTGGCCGAAGTCTACCATGCCGGCCCTCCCTTTGGTTATATCACCAGACCCACCTTTCCTGAATCACGGGTGCTGGCCGCCTACATACAAAAAGAGATGAAAGGTCGAGCCATCACAGAGGAGGCCTTTCACAACGGGACTTGGCTGAAAGCCCTGCCTGAGCTTCTGGCCCTGCCGCGGATCACCAGGGGGGTTGAAAACGGTGCTGACCAGATCGCACGGTTTATTCAGACCATCTAAATACAATTAGACATGTCAACTATTTTAATTGACAATAAAAAAATAATGTGGAATCCTATTTTTGAACAAATTAGACGGTACATTTAGACAGTATAAGTCGGCCTTTCATGAAATCCCCTCGTCCCTGGATAACAAGTAAAGAAGTCCTATTGAAAACAGGTGTTTCAAGGGCAACCTTACATAATTACATCAAGATGGGATTGGTTACCCAGCCCGTGGTCCAGCCCCCCAAAGACCGGATGAAGGGGATCAAGAAGATCGGTTATTTTCCCGCCACGGTCTTAGAAAGGGTGGAGCGGATCAAGGAACTCAAAGCTCAAGGCCATTCCATGAAGGAGATTGCATCTCGGATTGAGGATTCCCTTCCTCAGGATAGGGAGGAAGCCGAGAGAGCGCAAGGAATCCCCTTCCGGGAGGAACCCCCGCCCCTTGAAGAGGGAGAGAGCATTCGTTTGACCCTCGATGACATTAAAGATCCCGCCTATCTCCTTGATTTTGATTTTCAGGTGATCTGGACCAATCACAGGGCAGAGCAACATGTATTCGGTCAGGCGGTGAAGGCGATGTATAATCCGGAATCGAGAAACATCTTCAAAATTTTCTTTAACTGGGATTTCCACCATCGTATCAAGAACTGGCGTGATGTGATCGCCCTGCACATGAGATTCGCCAAGTTGAAATACACCAGAAGCTGGATAGGGCTTCTCTACAAGGGGATGACCCCGCGAGAGGTTGGGATTTTGCAGGATTTATATGACCAAGTCCCCTCCTGCCCGAAACAGACCGTTCATCACCTTCCGTTAGGTCTTGTTCTCAAAGGGGGGTCGAAAACGGACTACATGGTCTCCATCCTTTTTTGTCATGAAGGCTTCTTTTTCGTATATGGACAGCCCGACCCTTTATGGGAAAAGGCCCGGCTTTTAACGGTTTTTTAGGATCAAAAAGAGGAGGAGGGATGGAAATGGACAGGCAGGGCTCGAAAAGAGCGTTTGAAAGTCTGCCCACCAAGGAGGCTTTATCAACCCCTCACCCCGCCAAGGGGGTTCCCCCATGGTTGTTTCAACACCAGGAACTGATCCACGCCCTTGAGGAAGCCAAGGCAGTGGATAAGGAATCCATGGTAAATGCCATCAACTACATACATTTCACCGATGGATTCATGCTTGCCCAGCTCCAGCATACCAGGTATGACGCCGTCATCATTCTTGAGGTTTTTCCCGAGCCCTGTCTGGGTAAAGAACTAATTTGCAGGTGGCGGAACGAGGGCTGCTCCGGGCTGAAACTGGAAGATTATCGCTTTCTCTATCTTGTGATGGGCGACGGCCAATCCCTGATCTTTGTTCCGGCCCTCTTGAAGGACCTGTCCCACCGTTTTTTCAAAGTCGATCTCCCCGAACAAGGGTACGCGCTGGGCGAACGCCAGGTCAGGCGGTATTCCTGCCGTGAGGTGAAGGCGGAATTGAATCAAAGTGGTTTTCTGGCCACGGGTTTCCTTGAGGACTTCAGCCCCAGAGGCTTTCGGATCCGGGCCGGTGCGGGGCCGGGGTGCTCCTTTCACTGGTTCAATTCGGAAGAGACGGTTTCCGTCCGGCTGACCCTGGATGGGCAGGTGATTTTTTCCGGCCCCTGTGAGTGTATCAGACAGGAAGGCAGCTTTGATGAACGGGAGATTGTGCTTAAACCAAAACCTGAAAAGATCAAACGCTTTAAGGGGAGTGCGGTGCGTAACCCCCGTTTGACACTCAAACCCTCTCCCACCCTTGTCTTTGAGCACCCCCTTCTGGAGAAGCATATTCGAATGGAGGTCTCGGATATCTCTACATCGGGGTTTTCGGTTTATGAGCAGAGCGGGGAAGCGGTGCTCATGGAAGGGCTCATCATCCCCCGCATGACCATTGATTTCGCCGGGGCATCGGGCATGCAATGTACCGCCCAGGTGCTCTATGGATTGGAAGAGGGAAGGAGAGGGATTCGTTACGGACTTGCCATCCTGGATATGGATGTAAACAGCTATAACCGCCTCTGCCACATTCTCACCAATGCCATGGATCCCCATGCCTATATATCTATGGAAGTGGATATGGAGGCCTTGTGGGAGTTCTTATTCGATACGGGCTTCATCTATCCCAAAAAATACGGACTCCTCCAGTCTCATAAGGAGGAATTCAAGAGGACCTATCAGAGGCTTTACCAGGAGAACCCGGAGATCGCCAGCCATTTTACATATCAGAAAAACGGCCGCATTTATGGCCACATATCCATGGTAAGGGCCTACGAAAAGGCCTGGATGATCCATCACCATGCGGCCAGGGCCATGGACAAGAAACGGGCGGGCTTTTTGGTCCTGCGCCAGATCATGCATTACTTGAATGACATGCGCCGTCTCCCGTCGGCCAACCTGGACTATGTGATGAGCTATTTCCGACCGGAAAACAAATTTCCTGACCGCGTCTTCGGCGGCTTTGCCAGGGCCCTGGGACAAGCCAAGGGCTGTTCCATGGACCTTTTTGCCTATCTGCCCCACACCAGTCTCTCTCTGGCCACCAGATTGCCTCAGGGCTGGTCCATGGAAAGGTGTGTGTCCGAGGACTTGTGGGAACTGAGCCGGTTCTATGATGACCAATCAGGGGGCCTTTTTTTGGACGCCGTCGGCGTGGGCCGAAACTGTGAAGATCCTGACCCGCTGGAAGAGATCTACACACGGTCAGGTTTTTTACGCAAATGGCAGGCCTATTCCCTCAAGCACCACGAAGAACTCCATGCCGTCCTTTTGGCCGATCAGTCGGAACTGGGTTTCAACCTCTCCGAGCTGCTCAACGGGATCAAAATCTTGGTGGTAAATTCGAAAGCCCTGCCCTGGCACGTCCTCTCCACCGCCATATCCCGGCTCACGGGCATATACAAAATGGACAAGGTTCCCATCCTCTTTTATCCCTTTCAATATGTGAAGGCCAAAGGCATCCCCTACGAGAAGCAATATCAGCTCTGGATTTTGAGTGTCCGATATGGGCGGGAATACCTGGAATATATGCACAGGAGATTCAGAATGGCCCGGTAGGCGCGGCCCCACGGGTAAGTTTAATTATTGACATATTGTTTTCTTTATGTAAAAAATAAACTTATCTGTATATTAATTAATATAAATAAACAACCCCCTTTTCTCTTGGAGGGTTTAGCATTGACCGCCTTCGCAGGAGCCATTGATCACGGTGATGACGCCCTGTACAACAGCCGGATTATCCGGGTCTTTCTGAGTTATATTGAGGCCCGGTACCCGGAAGTGGATATTGAGGAGCTCCTCAAGTATGCGGGCATGACCAATTATGAGCTGGCAGACCAGGGCCACTGGTTCAGCCAGGCTCAGGTGGACCGGTTCTATGATTTTCTCCTCCAGAAGACCCAAAACCCGGACATCGCCCGCGAGGCTGGGCGTTATGCCGCCTCCTCCCAGGGTTCTGGGGCCTTGAGACAGTATGCATTGGGTTTTGTCAATCCGGCATCTGCGTACTGGATGCTGGAGAAAATCGCCTCCAACATGAGCCGTGCCTTTACCATCAAGACACAACGGATTGGTCCGGAGAAAGTGGAGGTGACGGTCACCCCCAAACCGGGGGTTAGTGAAAAGCCCTACCAATGTGAAAATCGGCTGGGCATGTTTGAGGCCCTGGCAAAGCTTTTTACCCACAAGTTCGCCAGTGTGGAGCATCCCGCCTGTTTGCATCGGGGTGACAAGGTAGGTCGCTATATTATTACCTGGGAAAGAACGCCTTCCTTGGTGTTGAAACGCCTTCGCAACTACCTGGCCCTCGTCAGTATAGGTGGCTGTATCACCCTGGGTTTGGTAACCCCTTCTTCCTTGCTGGTTCCCCTTGTTTTCCTTTGCCTTTCCCTGGTCCTGGGGGTTTCTTTTTACGCGGAACGCCTGGAAAACAAGGAATTGGAAAGGAACATCGAGAGCCAAGGAAATGCGGCAAATGAGCTCCTGGACCAGATCAACATCCGATACAACGACGCCCTCCTTGTCAAAGAAATCGGGCAGGCCACGTCCGTCCTCTCAGATATCCAGAAGGTCCTTGCATCCGTACTTGAAGCCATGGAAAAACGCCTTGAATTCGATCGGGGGGGGATCTGGCTGGTAAACAGCACCAAAGACCGTCTCATTTACAATGTGGGCTACGGTTATAATGAAGCGTTGGAAACCTTTCTACGTGAGACGGAATTCAATCTGAACAATCCTGAATCAAAAGGGGTGGCCGTGTTGTCTTTCCACAAGCAAAGGCCTTTTTTGGTCAACGACGTAACCATGATCGAAAAGGATTTGACCCGGAAAAGCCAGGAATTTGTGAGGCGGATCGGGTCTCAGTCCTTTATTTGCGTCCCCATTGTCTATGAAGGAGCGTCTCTGGGTGTCTTGCTCGTGGACAATGTGCGTTCCAAAAAACCCTTGAGCCAGAGCGACATGTCTCTCTTGATGGGAATTGCGCCTCAAATAGGGATAAGTATTCACAATGCCATGTCCTATCAAAGACTTCAAGAAAGCAAAGAGCGCGAACAAAACCTTAGAAAACTCTTCGAGAAGTATGTCCCCGCACCTATTATAAGGCGGTATCTGGATTCACGGGAAATGGACCTTTTTAGGGGGGAGGAAGCAACCATCACGGCCATGTTCCTGGATATCAGGGGCTTTACTTCCAGCTCGGAGGCCATGGGGGCGCGGGCCGTGGTGTCTTTTTTAAACCTCTGCTTTGAGAAGTGCTCCTTGATCATCAGCCAAAAAAAGGGGCATATCAACAAGTACACGGGAGACGGTTTTTTGGCCATATTCGGTGCCCCTGAAACCTTGGAAGCCCACACCAAACTGGCCTTTGATGCGGCCTGCGACATCCTGAAGGTCTGTAGCTCCTTCAGTCTGGGAGGGAAGCCCATGGAGATTGGGATTGGGCTTCACACAGGTCGGGCGGTGCTTGGCAATATCGGATCCCAAACCAAAATTGAGTATACTGCCGTGGGTGATATGGTCAATACCACCGCGCGACTTCAAGAGTTCACCAAGATCTTTAGTGGCTTTCCCCTGATTATGAGTCGAGATGCGTGGAAAAAGCTGGAGGGGCATCCCTGCCACTCGAGGATCAAGAACCTGGGCAAGCAGAACATCCGGGGGAAAAAGGATCTCTTAGAGGCCTTCGGGTATAGCCCATGGAATGCTCAGGTTTCTCCCCCGGCCCCCGGGCGAGAGGGTTTTCTTCCCTTGCAGAGAATCAAGGGGCTGTAAGTGAAACGCCTGGGATCCAGAAAGAAGGTTCTGAAGTCTTGAAAAAAGGCCTCGCCGCCACCCGGATAGTCTTCAAATAGCTCACCTGCTTTACGGGTGGTGATCTCCACCTTTTTGATCCAGTTAAAGACGTCTTGGGCCCCTATCTCTCCATAGAAGAGGTGGTGGGCCGTGAGATCTACTTGGATGTCCTGGTAGCCCAGGTCATAGAGGTGGGAGTAGAGCTTTCGACCTGCATAGGGGTCAAAGTCGAATTCCGCCTGCAACTTGTCCATGAGCTTGAAGAGTATTTTTTCCAGACCTGAGGGCAGCTCATAGTGGTTGAGACAGTTACAGTCCAGATCTATAAGACAGAGGAGTCCACCGGGCCTGAGACCCTCCGTCAAAATCCGGACGATGTTGCGGCTTTGCAAAAGGTGGTATTCAAGGACAAACCGAACCCAGATTAAATCAAAATGACCTTTATATTCAATCGGTTTTGTAAAGTCATGGACATCGAAGGAGAGACCCGATCTGCTTCCATAGCGTTCCCGGGCCCGGGAAATTCTTTGTTCGGAAAAATCAATGCCCACCACTTCGCCCCCGGGCTGGACCAGGTCGTAAAGGATGGTACTCGTTTTGCCGGGCCCGCACCCTACATCCAGAACACGAAGCCCGGGCACCACACCGCACCACGCGGCCTGTTTTCGGAGGGCCTCTGGATCGGTCTTGATCTCAAGGCGGAGCCCTTCTTCCTGGTCCTCCATTAAGTAAGCCTTGTTCTCCATCGCCATATTCGGGAGCCGGTCTCCTGGTTTTCTGATCCCTGTTCTACGACAAGGGGATTTACCGGTTCCCAGGGGTTTCATAAAGCGTGAGAGAAAGCGTGATTCCGGGGACCGGGAAAAGATGGGGAGAATATACATGAGGGAGGGCACGGTGGCAAAGGAAATTTGCTATACCCCGTTTAATTGGTTCCTCCTCCAGGCCTTGGAGCTTCTGACGAGACCGGGGCTGGCGGGTGCCCGATGTTCACAGGGTTGATATTTCTCTCTTTCTATCATAGAAATGAGAAGTAACAGTTTGCCACGAAGGTACACTGGAGGGTAATCCATCATGGGATTTATCAGGCCATAGTCCAAGGTTATACGAGGTCAATAATATGAGGGAAGAGGAAATGAGTTTTGAACAGGGGCCGATCAGACCCCCCAACGAGGCGCGCAGCTTGCTATTAAGGCTCACCAGAAACTGTCCATGGAATCAGTGCCTGTTCTGTCCGGTCTATAAGGGTAGAAAATTCTCTTTGCGCACCGTGGAGGAAATCAAGAAGGACATTCAGACCGCGAGAGATATCGCAGCCGACATCAAGGCCTTGTCCTGGCAGTTGGGCGGCGCAGGCAGGGTGGATGACCGGGTCATTAGCGAGGTTTTCGGAAAAGGGGGATACAGTGAAGCTTACAGGAGCATGGCCGTATGGCTCTATTATGGCACGGGGGCGTGTTTTCTCCAGGATGCGGACAACCTCGTCATGAAAACCAGAGATTTGGTTGAAGTGCTGAGGTTTCTTCGGGAGACCTTCCCGGAGATTACACGGGTCACCACCTATTCCAGATCCCGCACCGTTGTTCGCAAATCCTTGGATTCCTTGAAGCAGATTCGGGCGGCGGGACTTGACAGGATCCATATCGGCCTGGAAAGCGGATACGACCCGCTTTTGAAACTCATGAGGAAAGGGGTCAAGTCCGCACAACATGTTGAGGCGGGACAGAATGTGGTTAAAGCTGGACTTGAGCTTTCAGAATACGTCATGCCCGGGCTGGGAGGTCAGGAGATGTGGCAGGAACACGCCCTTGAGACGGCCAGGGTGCTCAACCGCATAAACCCCCACTTCATTCGCCTCAGAAGTCTCAGGGTGCCTGATCGCGTCCCCCTCTATGAGCTGTTGAAGAAGGGGACTTTTACCCCTCAAACAGATGATATGCTGGCGGAGGAGATTAAGCTTTTTGTTGAGACCTTGGAGGGGATTACCAGCACTCTGACCAGCGACCATATCATGAACCTCCTGGAAGAAGTCTCCGGCAAGTTGCCTGAAGATAAGCAAAAAATGCTCTCTGTAATTGAAACTTACCAGGAGCTCCCCGAAACAAAGAGGCTCATCTACAGGTTGGGCCGCAGGGGAGGGGCTTATCGGTCGACGGATGATCTTGTCCGTGATCCCGCCACCTATACCAAGCTCAAGAATCTCGTCCAAGACATTGAGCAAAGAGAGGGTCGCGAAGGCGTGGAGAAGTTCATAGGTGATATGGTGGATCAGTATTTATGACCCCTTGCCGGGCCGTAATGACCCTGATTAGGCACGCGCAAGGCCTGCGGGTGTATCAAGGGTGAGGAGAAAGCCGTCTATGCGTTATTACCCGATTCTTGTTGATTTAGAGGGAAAAACGGCCCTTGTGGTGGGCGGAGGGGGGGTGGCGGAAAGAAAGGTCGAGACCTTGATGGATTGCGGGGCCTCGATCCGAGTGGTGAGCAAGACCTTGACCCCCAAACTAAAGGAATGGGTCTCTTCCGCCCGAATCGAGCACGGGGGCGACGCCTTTTCCACCGGCAACCTTGAAGGGGTATTCCTGGTCATCGCCGCCACGGATGATCAGGCATTGAACCACGAAATCAGTTACAAGGCCCGTGAAAGGGGGTTATTGATCAATGCCGTGGACCAGCCTTCTGACTGCAATTTCATTGTCCCTTCCATCGTCAAGAGGGGGGATTTATTGATTTCCATCTCAACCTCGGGCCAAAGCCCGGCCATGGCAAAAAAATTGAGAAAGGATCTGGAAGGGCAGTTTGGAGAGGAATATGAGGTTTTTTTACGCCTAATGGGACGGCTTCGCAAAAGGATCTTGACCATGGGGATGACCCAGAAAGAGAACAGCCGGATTTTTGAAAGAATAGTCCACTCGGATATCCTGAAGGCCCTGTCGCGGGGTGACACGGAGTCGGCGGAATCCACCCTAAGGCAGATTTTGCCTGGGAGTTTGGTGATTGATGATATTCTCAACGAAAACCCGTTGAGCTGGGGAGTGCCATGATTTTCTTATGGTTTGACTTGGCCCTTTTTTTTGAACTGCTTGCCACCGGGGGGTTCATTGTCTATCTCATTAAACAGAAGAAATGGGCCTTCAGGTATGCTTATTGGATCCTCCTGGCCGGATTCCTCTGCCATACTGTTTTCCTGGGTTATCGGTATTACTTGTTAGGCACGGCACCAGTGCTGAACCTCAAATCGGCCCTTTCCTTTTTTTCCTGGACCATCATCGGGGTTTACCTGCTCTTTCAAGCAAAATTCCGGCTCATGGTTCTGGGCTCTTTCGTGGCGCCATTTGCGGCCTTTTTGATGATCATTTCCTCTGCCATGCCTTGGATCCAGGAGCCGATTAAGCCCATATTTAAGAGCGTGTGGTTGACCGTGCACGTGGGAACCATCTTTATTGGCAACGCCCTTTTTGCCATGGCCTTTGTGGCGGCAATTATGTATCTTATCCAAGAGCACCAGATCAAGCAGAAGCGATTGGGCACCTTTTATAGTCGGCTTCCCTCTCTGGCCACCCTGGACAGCATTAATTACCACGCCCTTATTTATGGCTTTCCTTTTCTAACCTTAGGGATGATTACAGGTTCCATTTACGCCCAGTTCGCCCTGGGAAGCTACTGGCAGTGGGATCCCAAAGAGGTGTGGTCACTCATTACCTGGCTCTTTTACGCGGCCCTTCTCCATGAAAGACTCGCCGTGGGATGGCGGGGCAGGAAGGCTGCCATTATGTCCATCCTCTGTTTCTGTATCCTTGCTTTTACCTTTATCGGGGCAAGCCTGTGGCTTGGGGGTTACCATAGTTTTGACAGCCTGGGAGTCCGGGAAGCATTATGATCAAGATTTTGAACATCGGCATGAACCATGAAACAGCGCCCGTGGAACTAAGAGAGCGCTTGGCCACGGAGCCGAATAATGCATTGGAAGCCCTGGCTTTTATGCGGGAGCAGGAATGTATCAAAGAGGGCCTTTTTCTTTCAACATGTAACAGGGTGGAAGCGCTCCTGACTACAGACGAGGTGGAAAAGGCAAGGAAGCTGATCCTGTCTTTGATGTCCAGGCTCGGCAGGATACCGGAGGAGCAATTCCGCTCAAGCCTCTATACCCACGAGGATCAGGGTGCGGTACGACACATTTTCAAGGTCGCTTCAAGCCTGGACTCCATGGTGGTTGGGGAACCCCAGATTCTGGGGCAGATCAAGGAGGCCTATGTCCTTGCCACCACACAAAAGACATCGGGGGTCATTCTGAACCGGGTGATGCACCGGGCCTTCCATGTGGCCAAGAGGGTACGAACAGAAACCGAGATCTGTGAGACAGCCGTCTCCATCAGCTATGCGGCCGTGGAATTGGCCAAGAAGATCTTTTATAGCCTTGAGGGGAAAAAGGCCCTCCTCATCGGTGCTGGAGAAATGGTGGAGCTCGCCGCCCGACACTTGATGAGTCAGGGTGTAAGCGCCATGGTTGTGGCCAACCGGACCTTTGAACGGGCCGTGGAGGTAGCGAAAAGCTTCAAGGCACGCCCCGTCTCTCTTGAAGAAGTGGATGGCCAGCTTCTTGATGTGGACATTGTGTTGACCTCAACGGCGGCTACCGACTATGTCATAGCCCACTCCCAGGTCAAGCGCTGCCTGAAAAAGAGGAGGAATCGACCTCTCTTTTTCATCGACATCGCCGTGCCCAGGGATGTTGATCCTAAAGTCAATAGCCTGGACAACGTCTATGTTTACGACATTGATGACCTTAAAGGCCTGGTGGCACTTAATGTGGCACAGCGGCAAAAGGAAGCCGTGAAGGGCCAACGGATCGTTGAAGAGGAAGTGGTCAAGTTCGAGAAATGGCTCGAGACCCTGGCCGTTGTACCCACCATCGTTTCATTGCGGGAAAAGGCGGATACCATTATCGACACGGAGTGGGGTAAAAGCAGTTCGGCCTTGAAAGAGCTCAGCCCGGAACAAAAAGAGGCGGTTCGGGTTTTGACACGGTCTGTTGCAGAGAAGCTCCTGAACGACCCCATTCTTTATCTTAAAGGCAAGGCGTCAAGACCCACCCTCAACAGCTACTTGGATGTGGTGAGAAAGCTCTTTAATCTGGACGGGGACAAGGGAGAGAGGTCTTAAAATGATATCGAAGAATAAGGTCCCTATAGACCTAAACGGCCTGGTCAACTCCTTAAAGGATCACCCCCGTTATTTCCACATGGGTATGATTGCTGGCCACCTCGGCGTGGTTCGTGGCACTTCTTTGGACGGCAGACGTGTCACCGCAGTACAGGTCCACTTTGATACTGGTTTAATCCAGAATATAAAGTGTAAAATAGAGAATTTGCCTGGTATTATTAAAGTTTTGATTGAACTTCGTGAAGGCCGTCTCACAGTGGGGGAGGATATTATGGCCGTTGTGGTGGGAGGAGATACGCGCCAACATGTATTCCCTGCCCTGGCAGAGGCGGTTGATCTTATTAAGCAAGAAGCGGTGAAAAAGGAAGAGTTTTTTGAGCTTTAATCGCGGGGACGGCTATGGGCATGGTTGATGTGGGGGAGAAGCCCTCTGTTAGACGTCAGGCCGAAGCGGCAGGAGAGATCTTTCTGTCTCCCGGAACCATCCGGGCGATCCAAGGGGGGGGGATCAAGAAAGGGGATCCTTTCCTGGTGGCGGAGATAGCAGGAATAAGCGCTGCCAAACAGACTCATCTTCTTATCCCTCACTGTCATCAGATCCCTTTGGACACGGCCGGGGTCCGCTTTCGGCTCTCCGAGACATGTGTTGAGGCGCAATGTTTTGTGAAGGCCCAGGCGCGCACGGGAGTGGAGATGGAGGCCCTGGCGGGCGTTTGTATGGCCTTGTGCACCTTGTGGGACATGGTCAAGTATCTGGAAAAGGATGACCGAGGCCAGTACCCTTCCACCCGGATCAGCAATATCAGGGTGCTGAGTAAAGAAAAGGCCGATCGGGGATGAAGGAATGGTGGAGAGGTCAGAAAGCTATTCTGTATGCAGGGGGAAGGACCTTATGAAAGGGCGTCATGTTTTTGTGGTTTTATGGGTTGCCTCGGTTATGGGCCTGCTGGTTCGGCCGGCCTGGGCTGAAAAGGCTTATGTCACGGATTCCTTTAAAATCACCTTCCGAAGCGGCCCCAGCATTGAAAACAAGGTCATTGCCTTCCTGGTTTCAGGGGAACCCGTGGAGGTGCTGGGGTCTGAGGACGGCTGGTCTCAGGTGCGTTTGATTGAGGGAGATGATAAGGACCGGGAAGGGTGGGTCCTGAGCAGGTATCTCGTGACCCGTGTCCCCTGGGAGAGACAGGCCAAGGCCTTGAGTGAGGAGAATGCACGGCTCAAGGAAAGGGTGACTGCCTTGAACCAGGAACGTGAGACATTAAACATTCAAGTCCATTCCCTTGCCGAGAAAATGGAGGAATGTTCTGAAACCCTGAGCGCGGTGCAGGACAAGTATAATACCCTACAAAGGGGGGCGGCGGATTACCTGGATTTGAAAGGGGCCTATCAGGCCATGGGGGAAGAGTTGGAACGGGTTCGCAAGAGGGTGGAAATCCTCAACAGCGAAAACCGCCGGTTAAGCTCATCCCAGAGAAACAGGTGGTTCGCCACCGGCGCCTTGGTGCTTCTTTGCGGGTTGTTAATCGGCTTGCTTATAGGGAGGCAACAGAAGAAACGCAGGCCTTCTTACTATTGAGACCCAAGTGTTTAACGCCTTATTCCAGGAAACGGGGCCATTAGGCGGCCGCGGGCCCAAGGAAGAGATGCATTTAGAACCTACCATGAAGCAGGCCGTCCTCCGAAGGACTGCGAGAAAATTCTGTGAAACCAGGCTTTCCAGTGCGGCGGGTATGATGGATCGAGACGCCCGTTTTCCCTGGGACATTGCCCGGGAAATGGCGGACCTCCAGTATTTTGGTCTGGAAATTCCCGCCCTTTACGGCGGTGCCGGGCTCGATACGGCGAGCAGCGCTATTGTTATCGAAGAGATCGCCAGGGTCAGTGCAGCCATGGGCCTTTGTGTCTCCGTCCACAACAGTGTTTCCGCCTATCCCCTCTACCTTTACGGGGATGAAGGGCAGCGGCGGGAATATCTTATTCCCCTGGCCCGGGGGGAAAAGATCGGGACCTTTTGTCTCACAGAACCCAATGCCGGCTCTGACGCTTCCTCCATTGAGACAAGGGCGTTCCTCCATGGGGACGAATATGTCCTGAACGGCAACAAGATCTTTGTCACCAACGGGGGGGTTTCCGGAGTCAACCTCATATTCGCCACCCTGGAGGGAGGGCAAAAGGACAGGGGGTTCAGCGTTTTTATTGTGGACTCTGAGACCCGGGGCCTGGTCAAGGGGCCGCCTGAGGACCTTATAGGTATGCGGGGCAATCCTGTCTGCCCCATTTCACTTCATGACTGCCGGGTTCCGGTGAAAAATCGGCTGGGGGAGGAGGGGGAAGGGCTCAAGATTGCCCTATCCATCCTCGACGGGGGTCGGATAGGCATTGCGGCTCAGGCCCTGGGCATTGCCCAGGCCTCCCTGGATCTGTCCTTGAGGTATGCCAAGGAACGGCAACAGTTCGGAAAAGCCCTTTCTGAATTCGGGGCCATCAAGCATTTTCTGGCGGATATGGCCACGCGGATCGATGCGGCCCGGTTACTGGTTTTCCGCGCCTGTCACCTGAAAGATAAAGGTCGGCACCATGGCCGGGAGTCTGCCATGGCAAAGGTTTACGCCAGTGAGGCCGCGGTTTACGCGGCAAGGATCGGTATCCAAATCCACGGAGGCTACGGGTGCACCAAGGCCTATCCTATTGAGCGACTCTACAGGGATTCAAAGGTTTGTGAGATCTATGAGGGCACCTCTGAGGTTCAACGCATGATCATCGCCAGGAGTCTTATCCATGAATCCGTGTGAGTATGGATCCTTTTTAAGGGAGCAAATTCATGAATATGGTTGTGGCCATTAAACAGGTCCCTGATGTCCCAAACATCAGAATCGACAGGGAGCGGATGACGGTCATCCGCGAGGGGGTGGAAAGTATTATCAATCCCCTGGATTATGTGGCCCTGGAAGCGGCCTTGGACTTGCGGAACAGGCACGGGGGCAAGGTTGTGGCCCTCACCATGGGCCCCCTTCAAAGCGAAGAGGCCCTCAGAGAGGCCCTTGCAGCCGGTGCTGATGAGGGAATCCTGTTAACAGACCCCGCCTTTGCAGGGGCGGACACCCTGGCCACCAGCCATGTCCTTGCCAGGGCTATCTCCAGGACCACTCCCTTTCCAGATCTGATCCTGTGCGGGATGCAGACCATAGACAGCGATACCGGCCATGTGGGCCCCCAGATTGCAGAGGAGCTGGATGTGCCGCAGGTTTGTGGAGTCAGCGAGATCCATGTGGACGAGGAATGCCTGGTAGTCAAGAGGGTGAGCGACGGGTCACTGGACTCGGTCCGGGTCACCATGCCCGTGGTACTCACCGTGACCCAGCACATATGCGAGGTGAGAAACCTGCCATTGGGTGCCCTGGAGGCTGCCTTTTCTGAAAAAAGTATTGTCCAGTGGTCTATGGACCAACTGGGGCTGGAGGAAAGCGAGGTGGGCCTTTCAGGGTCTGCAACACAGGTGTGGAGGCTTCGGCCTCCCCCACCGAGAAGAGAAGGCCGAGTCTTTGATGCCTCCCCCCAGGAGCTCGTGGACCACCTGATTCGTAAACTGGAAGGTTTGAGCGTTTTGGATGAGGAAGAGGAAGACCAATAAATTCGGAGGCGTTTGGGTTTTTGGGGATTACAGAAATTATTTCCAAAACCGGGTGACCCTGCAGCTCATTGCCAAGGCCACGGATCTGGCCAGGGATCTCAAGACCGAGGCGGCCGTGGTGGTGTTGGGTCAAGACATTCACCAGTATGTCATGGAATATGTGGCCCATGGCGCAGACATCATCATTGCGGCCCAACATCCCCAACTCAAGGATTACGAGGTGGAAACTTATACGGCCGTCCTTGACCGCTGGGTAAAGGCCTTTGAGCCTGAGATCTTCCTTGCCGGTGCCACTTCCTTTGGCCGTGAGTTTTTCCCCAGGCTTGCCAAGAGGCTCCACACAGGACTGAGCGCAGATTGTTTGGCCCTGGAAGTGGACCCCGATACGGGACTCCTTGTTCAGACCACCCCTGCCTTTGGGGGAGAGTTGCTGGCGGAGGTGGTCACCCCCCACCACAGGCCTCAGATGGCGACTGTGCACCCCGGGGTTTTTCAGGAGAGAGCCCACAATTCAGAGGCCTTGGGGCGTATCATATATCCCGAAATAGGGCCCCTGCCTGTTCCACGCATGAAGACAATCAGGAGCCGCCGTCAGCAGTCCCACAAGCTCAATCTGGAAAACGCCCGTGTGGTTATCGCAGGGGGCAGGGGCCTGGGCACCAAAGATGAATTCCAAATGCTCTACGAAATCGCAGAATTACTCGAAGGGGAGGTTGGGGCCACCCGGCCCGCCGTGGCGGAGGGCTGGGCGGAAGAGGACAGACTTCTGGGGCAGACGGGCAAAAGCGTTAAACCCACACTGCTCATTTCGGTGGGGACTTCCGGTGCCCTGCAGTACACCACGGGTATCCAAGGGGCGGAGACCATCATTGCCATAAACCGTGATCCCCACGCCCCTATTTTCAGAATGGCCGACCTGGGTTTGGTCGGGGACGTCCATACCCTATTGCCATTGCTTTTGGACGTGCTGCGCAGGCGCCTTTGATGGGGCGCTGAAAGCCATGAGGGATCGGAGGGGAGGCCTGGTGGAATACGAAGAAAGCAGGATCAGTGCCCATCACAACTATCTGGTCAATCGAGTGCTTACGCCGGGATTTGTGGTAGGGAAGCCCAATGAGGACAAGGGGTTCTTTCTGCTTGCAGACCTGGTGCTGCCCGGGGAGAGTACCCCCCGGATTTGCGCCAGGCTCCTGGATGCCCAGGGGGTGTTGCTCCTGGAATTGGAGTGGAACCGGATCCGGGAAAACCCCGGGATGTGCACCCACAGGCCTGTCCCCGGAGGGTTCGTGATCGTACTACCCTCTGAAGAGGCCCTTATGGAGGTGCGCACCGAATCCTTTGCCAATGGCTACATCACCCGCATCAAGGCAAGGCTTTTTGACGAGACAGGTCAAGTACGCAGCGAAACCCTGGGAGAGAGCCTACAGGTCCGAGGTGAAGCAAAGCTGGTGTTGGACTCGCCCTTTGTGTTTTCCCGAAAATGATGGCTGAAGAGGATTCCAAGAAGGATGAGCGGATTTCTTATCTGGAGGAAAGGCTCGAGACTTTCCCCAGATATCCCCTGTCTGTGGCTCCCACCCCCTGTCATCTTCTTCCCTTTTTGAAGGAAGCCTTTGGTGTGGAGGTCTATTGCAAACGCGAGGACCTGAGTGGTTTTGCCTTTGGGGGGAACAAGACCCGCAAGCTTGAATTTCTCCTGGGTGAGGCCTTGGCCCAAGGATGCGACACCCTGGTCACCTGTGGAGGGATACAGTCCAATTTCTGCAGAATGGCGGCCGCTGCAGGGGCAGTGGCAGGAATGGATGTATATCTGATCCTGGGCGGCAGGGCACCGGAACGTCTTACCGGGAACCTGCTCCTGGACAGCCTGGTGGGCGCAGAAATGATCTTTGTGGGCACCCCCGTGTGGAGTGTCTGGGAAAGGGAGAGCGAGCGCCTGTCTGAGCGATTGATTCGGGAGGGCCGAAAGGTTTTCAGAATCCCCATGGGCGGATCCGTGCCTGTGGGCGTAATGGGCTATGTTACGGTATTTCTGGAAATCCTGGAGGAGGAGAAGAGATTAGGGCTCTCCTTTGATCGGATCATCCATGCCTCGGGTTCAGGCGGCACCCAAGCCGGTCTGTTGGTGGGACAAGGCCTGTGCGCTTGGCCGGGGAAAATCGCAGGCATATCCGTGGCCATGCCCAGGGAGGGCCTGGAGGAAAAGGTCTTTGACTTGGCCCGCCACACGGCTTCCCTTTTAGGGGGACGGATAAATCGGGACTCGGTGTTTGTGGATGACGGCTTTGTGGGTGCGGGTTACGCCGTCCCCACCCGCGGGGCCCGGGAGGCCATTCAATACTTTGCCACCCATGGAGGGCTTTTTCTTGACCATGTCTATACGGGCAAAGCGGCTTCCGCCCTCATGGCCTGGCTTGATGAGGGTCGTCTGGCCCAAGAAAGGGTCCTTTTCATCCATACGGGGGGTGGCCCGGAGCTGTTCGCCGAAACCGGCTGAGGCGCCTATCCACGAACTTCTGAAGGAGCTGGATACATGTTGTCTTCACCCACGTGCGAAATCGTTACCATAGGAAGTGAACTCCTTCTGGGGCAGATCACGGATACCAACACGACCTATTTGGCCCGGGAACTGGGCCGGGCGGGCATAACCATCCTCTTTCGAACGGCCGTGGGTGATCGACTGACCGAGATCGTGGAGGTGCTAAAACGGGCTCTGGATCGCTGTCACATGGTCCTGGTCACCGGAGGTTTGGGGCCTACCCTGGATGATATGACCCGTGAAGCCGCGGCCGAGGTGGCCGGAGTGGACCTGGAGTTCAGACCGGAACTCATGGCGGAGATTGAGGAGATGTTCCGCCGTGCCGGGTACCAGATGCCGGATAACAATCGGCGGCAGGCCTTTGTTCCGGCTGGCAGCCATGCCATTTCAAACCCGGTGGGTACAGCCCCCGGGTTTATTTCTGAAGTCAGGGGGCGGCCCTTGATCTGTCTTCCCGGTGTGCCCAGAGAGCTCAAGTACCTCATGGATAAGGAGGTGACGGCTTGGATAAGACAGAGATTCGCCCTCCATGCCCACAGGGTTATATACAGGGTCCTGAAAACGGTGGGCATTGGTGAAAGTAAAGTGGACAGTCTTATAGGAGATCTTATCAGGCCCGGCCAAAACCCTGAGATCGGGCTGCTGGCATCCATGGGTGAGATCAAGGTCAGGATTGCGGCCAACGCCAGGGACGAAGACGAGGCTCAGGCCCTGATCCGACCTGTTGAAGAGGAGATATGCTCCCGGCTGGGCAATAAGATTTTTGGAAAGAATGAGGATACCCTGGAGGGGGTGATCGAATCCCTCCTTTGTAAAAACCACACCACCCTGGCCTTGGTTGAGACCTTTACGGGGGGCACCGCAGCCCTGAGACTTCATGGACTCCCCTCCACCCGGTTGGTGGAAAGCAGGGTCATCCCCGGGAGAGAGAGGCTGGAGCGGTTTTCGGGACAAAGGCTTGTTGAGTCCGGTCCTGAAGGGGCCCTGGACCTTGCCCGCAAGATCCGAGAGAAAGGGGAGGCCGGGGTGGGCCTGGTGATAGCCGGTTTCCCTGAGGAAGGCAAGGCGGGGGGGTACACCGTTCAGGGCCTGGCAGGGGCCGTGGGCCGCGTCTCTCAGAAGGCCTTTGCCTGGGAGATGAGCGGAGATCTTTTTACCTTGCAACAACGGGGTGCGGTGATTGGTTTGAACACCTTGCGGCTTGTGCTTCTGGAAGCGGAAAAGGTTTAGATCATTATGAGAATGTAGAAAAGACCGCCTTGGTTGGGCCCGCAATAAATTCCTGTCTTTATTCCTGATGATCTTGTCTGGATTTCTGAATGAGTCTCTTTAACATTGCCTTATGCCGGCCTGAAAAGGAGGAGCCACGCATGGGCGATGAGCACGCTTATGACCATAAAAGGGAAGGCGGTCTTCATGAAGCCGATGAAACTGATCCTGTAACCCCTGGATTCCGCAATACCCATGGTCACCACATTGGCTGAGGCCCCGATAATGGTTCCGTTTCCGCCGAAGCAGGCACCCAGGGCCAGGGCCCACCACAAGGTGTTTTCAGAGCCCGGGATGACCGAACTGAGGTAGGCCACAATGGGCAACATGGTGGCGGTGAAGGGGATATTGTCCACAAATGCGGACATAATGGCCGCCACCCAGATGATCAGTGTACAGGCGGCCACAAAGTTCCCCTGGGAGAGGTCCAGGATCCAGTCTGCAATCAGGGCCAGGAGCCCGCTGGATTCCACGGCCCCCACGATGATGAACAAAAAGATAAAGAACATGAGGGTGGGCCATTCGATATCTTTCTCAATCAACTCGAGCATATTGACTTTTTCGGTGAGGATGGCCACGGTCAGGAGCACGGACGCACCCGTGAGAGCCGCAACACTGACTTCCATGTGCCAGTAGCCGTGGCTGAGAAAGAGGAATATGGCAAAACCCAGCACGGCCAGCCCGTAAGTGAGGAGGGTGGGATCCGTGATGGTGTATTTTTCCTTGAGTTCCTTGATGTACTCCTCCACATCTTCAACCTTGGCCGCTTTATAGGCCTTGCCCCAGACTATTTTGGTGAAAAGCACCAGGACGACCATGCCTATCCCACAGAGCAGGGCGAGGGCGACCACAAAATCCATGAAGGTGAGACCCGCATAAGATCCGATCATGATGTTGGGCGGATCTCCGATCAGGGTGGCCGTCCCTCCTACATTGGAGGCAAGGACCAGGGGAATCAACATGACCAGGGGGTTAAGGGACAGGGATATGGAGATCTCGATGGCGACCCCCGTTAAAAGGAGCATGGTGGTCACATTATCCAGGAAGGCGGAGGAGACGGCCGTAAATATCATGAGATAAACGGCGAGAAGGAAGACTTTGCCTTTGGCCAGCTTGTAAGATATATAGGCGCACCACTGGAACACGCCTGTGTGTTTCAAGACGCCCACGACGATCATCATTCCCATAAGGAGGAAAATCACATTCATATCAATGGCACTGATGGCCCGTTCAAAGGAAAGGATGTGATATTCAGGGAGGATGGTCCCCACTGTGTAGGAAATCAGGAGCATGACCGCCGCTCCAAGCATGGCGGCGATGGTCCGGTGCAAAAGCTCAAAGGCGATGAGGCCGTAAGCCAGAATAAAGGCCACAGTGGAAATCCAGAAAGCCGGTCCAAGAACCCGCTCAAGAGTGATGTCCCGGGAAAAAAAATAGTGATCCCCCTTGTGGGCCAGATCCGCAGCCTGGATTTGGATGGTCTGGCCCTTAAAACTTGTCTTGTAAATGTCTATCTGGATGGTGGCGAGATCGATCTTGTGTTTCTCCAAGGGAAAAGTGGAGACGAATGTGCCGTTGTGGGCCGTCATAAGACGATCCACCTCCTGGCCGTCCACGGTGATCACCACATGGGCCTCATCGATGGGTTCGTGATGATGATCAAGGATGGTCCCTGAAGTATGGATGATGTCTCCCCCGGGGATGGGGGGTTTTTCAGGGGATCCCTTGGGCCCGTGCCCGGCCAAGGCGTGGGTGGACAAATACAGGGGCGCACCCAGGATGATTATGGATATGACAAGGCATTTGAAAATGCGCAAAGTCTCAAGTCCTCCTGCTTTTCTAAGATAATGAGGTTCCGGATTAGTCAGGATTCGGGAAATCTACAAAAAGCGCGCTATTCTGTCAACCCAAAGGTGAGGCCCTAACAGATTGACACTTTTGCGCCGCATGTGGTAATCGTGCCACAGGACATGGACTGCCAGACCTTTGCCATAAAATTCCTTTTTGTTCAAAATGCTATCATGGTTTTGTCTCTCGGGATAGTGGTTTATTTGCTGGTCCGTGCCCTGTGGAAAAAAAACATTAGGCATGCCCTGGTCTTTTCCGTTTGGATCTTGATTGTTTTTTGGTTTTTCAACAGTCCCTTCTTTGGTTTCAGTGAGGTCAAGGTATGCCCCGGGGGGATTCGTCTCAATTACGGGGTCCTCTCTTTCAGGAATACTGAGTTCCCTCTCCATACCCCTTGGACCATCAAGACCACCCTCTCGGGCGTCAGAAAGACCAAGAGGCTCCACTTCTTGAGGATAGGGGACCGCGAGAGCATGAAGGTCCACGGCCTGAAGGACCTGAACCTCCTGAAAGAGGTGGGCGAGGCGATTGAGGACAAGAAGCGTGCGGAGGAAAAATAAATATGGATTTTGAACTCTCCACCGAACAACAGGACATTCAAAAGGCGGCCCGTGAGTTCGCCAAGGGTGAGATCGCAGAGATCGCCGGGGAATGCGACCTGACTGAATCCTTCCCCAGATCTCTGCTGGAAAAGGCCGGGGCTCTGGGATTCATTGGCGTGTTCATTGATGAAGATTATGGCGGAGCCGGTCTCGGCTTCCTGGAGCATGCCCTTATTCTCGAGGAATTCTGGAGGGTGGACCCCGGTCTGGGCCAGCAACTCTGCTCGGTGACTTTCGGCGCCGAGGAATTCCTTTTGTTTGGTTCCCAAGCCCAGAAAGAGACCTGCCTGCCTTTCCTTACCCAGGGTAAAAAGGTGATGGGCTTTGCCATCACCGAGCCGGATGCAGGGAGCGATACGGCCTCAGCCTCCACCACGGCCACCGCCGACGGTCAGGACTATGTGATCGACGGCAACAAGGTCATGATCGGAAACGGCAGCGTGGCGGACTTTATCCTCGTGTTTTGTCTCACAGACCCGGATCACGCCTCCCGTTCGGGCCGACATAGTATCTTGGTGGTGGAGACGGACAGGCCCGGATATGAGGCCAACAAAATAGAGGGAAAAATGGGGTTAAGGGCCTCTGACACGGCCAATATCTATTTCTCCAGTGTGAGGGTGCCCCAGGAGAACCTGGTGGGGGAAAAGGGACGGGGCTTTTACCAGCTCATGCAGTTTTTCGACCATTCCCGGGCCTATGTTTCATCCCACGGGGTGGGTCTGGCCCAAGGAGTCCTTGATCTGGCCATCAAGCATGTCAAAAGCCGGGAGCAGTTCGGGCAAAAGATCGCTTCCTTCCAGATTACCCAGTTCAAAATTGCTGAAATGGCCACAAAAGTGGAGCTGGCCCGGACTTTGACCCATAAGGCGTGTTGGCTCCTGGACCGGGGCAAGGCGGATACCAAGACCGTGGCCATGGCAAAATGGTTTTCAGCGCGCACGGCCGTGGAGGTGGTGGATGAAGGACTCCAGCTCCATGGGGGATACGGATATATGAACGACCATAATGTGGAGCGATTTTACCGGGCGGCAAAGGTCTTGGAGATCTACGAAGGCACCAAGGAGATCGAAAAAATGATTATAGGTCGTCGGATTCTGGGCCGGTATTAAGAAGGCCTACCGGTTGCTTATCGGCCTCCGATGACAGTCCATAAGGCTCGGGTCCCTTTTTGTCGCCTAACTGGCAACTGTTTCTGAGTCATGTGGAGATACCGAATTTTGGAAGGATATAGGCCTGCAACAGGATCCAGCAGGCGATGATCACTAGGATGATCCAGAGACTCATTCCTTTTTCCCTTTCTCCTTGTTTACCCCGTTGTTGCAAACGCATGGAGCTCCTAGACATATAACTACAGTAAAAACAGAAATTTATGTCATTTTATATCCAGGGTCTGGATATCACTATTGGTGAATTCCAGATTTA
>CAZNLL010000012.1:0-46690 GCA_964573885.1 uncultured Desulfobacteraceae bacterium
AGCCACGAGCTCCTGGCGACTATGGGTGGGGTGGCCCTCTCTGTGGCCCTGGCGGAGAGACCAAGGGCGACCCAGGATCTCTTCCTGGCAGCCTTTGGTGTGGGTGCCAGCCTGGGCTTCCTCCTCCCTTACAGCCGAGTCCAGGAGTCCGAAGCGGACCGAATCGGTGTTATGCTTATGGCCAAGGCGGGATATGATCCCCGCGGGGCGCTTCCCTTCTGGGAGAGGATGCGTGAAGCCGGAGGACAAAGCCCTCCGGAGTTTCTTTCCACCCATCCCTCCCCGGATTCTAGGATCGCAAACCTCAAGGGTTATATCACGGAGACCATGCCTTATTATAAACCCCGTTCACAGAGTTCCGGCCTCTGATTTGAAGCCCCTGGACCGGGTTCGAACCACGTTATGGGACCGGGAGAAGAGGCGGTTTAAATGGGGGGTATCCAAAAACCGATAGGCCCTGAATGATCAAGGAGATAAGATGATGGAAAAGAACAGGATTGACACTTTTTTCTATGCCCTCGTAAGGGTGGTGGACGACATCTACCAGGAGGAGGACCTCAATGATATCCTGTACTTCATCGTCTCCCTGGCCACAGAACTGACCGGAGCCAAGGGAAGCACGATCCGGGTTCTTGAACATGGCAGCCTTAACCTCAAGGTGGTGTCCAGCTACGGTCTGAGCAAGGAGTACCTGTCTTCGGGAGCCATAGACCATGGAAAAAGTGTGACGGAGATCATGGACGGAGACCTTATCATTATTAATGATTTTCAGGGTGACCCCCGGATTCAAAATCTGGAAGCGGCCAGAAAAGAGGGACTGGCCTCTGTCATAGGGATTCCCTTCACCGTAAACGAGACCACATACAGCATTCTCAGGGTCTATTTCAGATCAAAAAAGGTGCCCAGTCAGGAGGAAATGGAATTGCTCTACAGCCTTGGTAAAATGAGCTGTCTGGCTATCGGACTTGCGGTCTTAAGGGAGATTCAGTCGGCCGGGCCCCGAACCACCGGGGTTTCATGATGGGACATGGAGCACCGTACCCTTAAAGATCCGCACCTTCATGTCGTCCTTTATAGACCGGAAATCCCGGCCAATACAGGCAATATCGCCCGTTTGTGCGGTGCTGCACGGATGAGGCTCCACCTTATCCATCCCCTTGGTTTCAAGGTGGACGACAAGCATCTCAAACGGGCGGGTCTTGACTACTGGCAGGAAGTGGATGTGCGCCAGCACGGGGATTTTAAAGCTTTCCTGGCGGAAGTGGGGAAGAGGGAGAACATCATCGCCTTCAGTCGGCACGCCTTAACGGTCTATACCGTGGCCAGGGTGAAGCACGGTGACTACCTGCTCTTTGGGCAGGAGACCAAGGGCTTGCCTGAACACATTATGGAGACCTATCCCTGTTTTTCCATCCCCATCTGGGGGAGGGTCCGCAGTCTGAACCTCTCTACCACAGTGGGAATCGTGGCCTACCACTATCTTCATCAGATAGACCTCTTCTAGGAAGGCCCCGGTCCGTCCTTGTCCGAAGGCCGCATCAACAGGAGCAGGGTTTTGCCCTCTTTCATGTTTATGGCCGTAAACTTGGTATCAAAGGTCTTCAACCGGGATTCACGATCCAAGAAATGCAAGGGCAATCGATAGGACATTCCAAGCCACGCCTTGCTGATCCCTTCCCTGAGCGTGTCTCTTGAGGTTGCATCCAGCAGATCCGAGATGCCGCTCCCGAGGATGGTCAGGCTGGCTTTCCCCGCCATTTCCAGCCCCTTTTCCGTCACCCCCAGGATGCAGCCGTTTTCATCGATAAGAAAGCCGATATCATCGCCATGAAGCTGAGTGCTTAACCGGTCTTTCCATTCCCGCATCTGTCCGTAGGCGAGACTCAGCCGCCTGTTGGCCTCCTTCACCTGAACGTTGGCTTTGCTCAGCTCTTCTTCGGCGATCCTGCACTGATCTTCCGCTTCCATTTCTTTGGAAACATCCACCAGGTTCCCCATGGACAAACAGATTCTGTCTTCGGGGTATAATTCGATATTGGCCCGGTCTTTGAGGGATACGGTCGTCCCGTGTTTGAGGGCGAGCTTATAGACAGCTTCAACAAGGCCGGTCTTTTTGCCCGCTTCTCTCAAATGATTTTTGATGCGGATGAGTTCCTCGCGGCCCAGGGTCTTTTTCTCCACTCCCACATTAAGGTCCGAATACCTGTAAATGTGGCACCCCATAATGGATTTCCCGAGGACGTTGGCAAGCCGGGCAGGTTTACATTTCATAAGATCCAAAAAGCGCGTGCTCGCGAATTCATACCAGATGGTGTCCCCTTCCTCCCCCCAGGCGCAGACGTATGGCATGGCCGGACAGCCTGTCTGGTCAAAGGCACGGAACGCGGCGAGGCACCTTGAAACGCGCTGTGTTAAAGGGGCGCTGTAACCGCCTGCTAAAATTCGACCGTAATATTCCTGGATTTTTCCCGGGTCCCGGGAGCGCTCGCTTTGCATGATTGGTACCCCTTGAGAAGATTGGAATAGACAATGAAAAGACCCAGGCAGATTAAGGGGCAGTATAAGGCAATTCCGGCCGTGTTTCAACGGGAAAAGAAACCGGGAACCCACCCCGAAGGGGTGGGCCTGCGCCGAGCGAAGCGAAGGCAAAGAAACCGGGAACCCACCCCTAGGTTAATATCTTGACCTGCAGGGGGTGGGACTGTATCTTAAACAGAGGTCAAAAGAGGCTTTTTCGTGGGGTTCCTTTTTTAGCACAAGGAGGAAAGGTATGTCGGGGAGTACATATAAGCTCATTGAGTTGGTGGGCACCAGTGATGAATCCTGGGAGGAGGCCGCCAAGACAGCGGTGGAAACGGCCGGAACATCTCTGAGGGATTTGAGGATCGCCGAGATCACGAAACTGGACATGATCATTACAAACGGGAAGGTTACCGCCTACCGGGCAAGAGTAATGGTGTCATTCAAGTATCAAAAGGACTAATCCCATTCCGTCCCCTGCCCCGAAAGAGATGCCCTGCGCCCGTCCTTCCTCTTGATCCGTGTCCAGAAACCGGGACGATGAGGGGCCTGTTTATCACGAGGGAGGCGTGAGAACAAGATGCCCAAAATTGTCACCCTTTTTAGTTGTTTTTTTCTGATCCCGATTGTCATCCTTGGGGCCTGTCAAAAACGGCAGGGCATATCCACCCCCCTCCCGGGAGTGACCCGACCGGACGCAGAGGATTGGGTGGAGAGCGGTATCACCCTGGCGAAAAAGGGACAATATGACGGTGCCATTAAGGATTTTACCAAGGCCTTGGAACTCGAACCCGATAATTACCTTGCCCGTTACAACCGGGGGCTGGCCTGGGCCATGAAAGGGGATCCCGACCAGGCCATTGTGGACTATTCTGCAGCCCTGCAGACTGAACCGCGCTACTATTTATGTTACGCTGCCTATTATAAAAGGGGATTGGCGTGGCAGGAAAAGGGACACTATGACCGGGCCATTGAAGATTTCACCAAGGCCCTGGAATTAAATCCTTACTCCGCTGAGGCCTATAACCAGCTCGCCTGGATACTGTCGACTTTCCCGGATAAGAAATATCGCAATGGGATCAAGGCGGTGGAGTGGGCCCGACGGGCCACCGAGCTTGATCCAAAACCCGCCTTTCTGGATACACTGGCCGCTGCTTTGGCCGAAACAGGTCGGTTTGGGGAGGCCGTCGAGACCCAGGAAAGGGCGGTTGCCCTCCTTCAATTGGGAGGGGAAAAAGAGGAGAGGGCCGCTTACATGGAGCGCCTGAAAGCTTACAGGGCCTGTCAAGCATGGCGAAGTTATTCAAGGGAGGGGACAGGATACCCTGTCAAGATCGGAGACAAAGGTGGGCCTCCCGGCGCTCCCCACGTCCAACAGGCCCGGAGGGAAGAGCCCTCGGAGGCCAGAAAGGAAGAGGGGCCCGGCCCCCGTAATCGTCTCAAAATTTTTTGCGTTCAGGTAGGTGCCTTTCTTTTGGAGCAGAACGCCGAAGAGTGCAGCAACCTCCTCAAGAAAAGGGGCTATGCACCCTATGTCTTTGTCACCTCCGATTCCCGGGGAAGTCGCTGGCACACAGTGCGCATCGGGGCCTACCCGCAGGAAGAAGAGGCGAGGGCCGCAGCCGCCGCCTTTCGGTCAAAGGAAAAAATGCCCGCCGTGGTAAGGCCTGGAGGAAGGCTATAGTGGGGACTAAGAGGATTTGGCCTGGGCCTTTAGAAGGGCCCTGAAGCGTTTTACAAGCAAGGGATGGAAGTGTGTTCCCTTTTGCCGATCCATCCAGTTGAGGGCTTCGTTCATGGCCATAGCCTTCTTCCCCGGGCGGTTCCGGCGCAGATTGTCATAGGTGTCGGTAACGCAGGTGATCATACTGGCGAGATTGAGCTCCCGCACCCTCTCTTGCTTGGGATATCCTGAGCCGTCGTAATGAAGGTGGTGTTCATAGGCCACTACGGGGATGACATCGGGCAACCCGGGACTGGCCAGGAGGATTTCCGCACCCCGGACGGGGTGATCCCAGTACCGCCTTTTTTCATCTATGCTGAGGGTTGCGGTTTCGGAAAAAGACTGTTCAAGGGGCACGTGCAGGCCTATGTCATGGAGGAGACCCGCCATTCCTATTTCCTGCACCCTTTGATCATCCAGTTCCAGTTGCAGGGCCAATGCCATGGACAGGGCGGCCACATTGACGGCGTGGACATACGGATCCGGGTCGGTGCTCCGCCTGTAAATGAGCATCTTGAGCGGAGCCTCTTCGGCCAGAACCATCTTAAAGAGGGTTTCCGTGGTTTCCCTGGCGTAGGAGACCTGATTTTCCGAAAGGGGCCCCTCAAGTCCCTCGAAAAGGTCCTTGCACTGATCCGAAAAGGACAGGGCCGAATCTCCCGAGGTCTTGAGAACGCTCGACAATTCCTCGTAAGACACCTGGGCCCCGGTTTCAAAGGGCAGGGTGCCCGCCAGGACGTGAGGAAGGCGTCCCTGATTTCTGGCAAGAACCAGGTCGGCTTCATCGGGGTTCTTCAACAAGGGCAAAAGAATGCGGAGGAAGAGGACGAATTCCATTGAGCTGATACCGCGCTTAAAGAGGAGCCGCTGGAATTTCATGGCCTCCATCCATGCGATAAATTGCTTGAGATTGTCTCTCAATTCAGGCAAGGGAGTATTTTCCACCACCACCTCGCCCCCAATGAACAGGAAAGTCAGGGTCGGTCGCTGATCCAGGTATTTGCGGAGCCGTTGAAAAAAACCGGACACCTTTTTTTGGGTCTCTGGATGGTCCTGGGGATAGAGGGAAAGGGCCCGCAGGCATCCCACAAAGGAAATACACAGGTCCCGGTAAAAGTTACGCAATACCTCTTTTTGCCCTTTTGTTGTCTCCATCAACGGGCCCTCCGGCCTCAGATCAATTCCTGACAAAGCTTCCTGAGATCCGATGATCCCTCTTTGGCCGCCTTTTGTAGGGCTTCACGGGCCTCGGGGTTCCCGATTTGAGCCAGGGCACGGGCGGCCGCTTCTTGCAAGGACTTGACCTTTTTTGTCTTGAGCCAGCTGCGCTGGAAAAGGATTTCCGCCAAATGTGGGATGGATCTCTCAGCCTTAAGTTGTCCCAGGGCCGTGATCACCTCCAGACGGACACTGAGTTCGGGATGGTCAAGAAGCGCCTCTACCGCAGTGGAGAGGCGGCTGTCTTGCGTCCTTGCGGCCAGGGCGAGGAGTGAGGGGAGTGCCTTCTCAGGGGCTCCCTGGAGCCGGCGGTTCAATAACCAGGAGAGCCTGGGCCCGAGGGCCGCCAAGGCCGTGAACAGCCATTTGGCCTGAGGCCCATGCTCGTCCTTGATATCAATGAGGACATCAAGGAGGTAACTCCCGGCCTTTTCCGGATACAAATGGCATATAGCGTCCAGAACGCTGGTTTCCTGCGGTCCGTAAGTCTTACACCCGCCCATGAGATTTTCCAGGAGATCCCGGATGTGTTCGCCGGTCAGAAGGGTGTTGATGATTTTTCTGATATCCCCTTGCTCAGGGTGGTCGGCAAGCCTCAAATAGATGTCACGGAGAAGCCTTCCCGCGGTAACAAAATCCCCTTGGGCCAGGAAATGGGTCAGGGCCTCCCCGGTGTTTTCGAGCAGAGAAGGAAGAAGAGAGGTGTCGGCAGAGGCAACGGGCCGGTCCAGAAGATCGATAATCAGTTGAACCTTGGCCGCTTTGAGGGACTCGGGCGACAAGGTCTCAAGGAGATGGGCCCGCTCTTCTTCTTCTACCATGGGCGCATTCATCTGTATGGAAGTGGCCAGAGCCTCAACTTCTTTGTGGTACTCCCTGTTCAGTTCTTCTATTTCTTGATGTCGTGTGAGCAGTTGCTCTAGATGCTGCCAGTGCTTGAGATCCGCCGTATCTCCCTTTTGTATCTTCTTTTCCTTTTCTTGGTGGATCAAGGCCAGGAGCAGGCCCGGGTCCTGGTACCTGGTCTGGGCTCTGGAGAAGAGGTTATTGAAACAGGTTGAACGGGAACCGTCCTCTTTGAGGGCGTCAACGAGGAGGCCCATGAGACGGGGCTCAGGCAGGGCCTGAAAGATTTCGTAAATGACCCCTCGCTCCTGCGAATCTCCGGATTCTGGAATAGCTGTGCACAGGATTTGGGTCTTCAGATCCGGTTCAAGGGAATCCAGTACCGCTCCTACATGGCGCGCGAATTGAACCCTCTCCTCCCCTGATACCCCCTCAAGGGTGTGACCCAGATTTTGAATGAAATTGCCCAGCAGCGCTCCCCGTTGGGCAATGGAGATCCCTTTCTGTTTCTCAGCCATATCCTTATCCATCTGGACGAGGAGTGACTTGAGCTGTTCAATATCTTGTGAGAGATGGGTGAGCTGCCGGATCTTTTCGTTGCTGAGCTTGAAGGTGCCGGCCGCTGCAGGCTGGAGGATAAGCTGCTGCCATATGGCTTCTTCCCCACTGTCTTTAGCCAGACCGGTGGCAACCGTCTGAACGGTGGAGAAGATGCTGTAATCCAGAAGGCCTACCTTTGCGTGGGTGATGTTTTCCCGGGGCAAGGCCCGTGAGACCTCGGCGCCCTGACTCTGCCTGGCGCCGGCCAAGAGCTCCACAAAAGACTCAAGTTCCTGCTCGGAGACCCCCTTGTTGAGGAGGACATGGGAAATTCCCAGGAGGTGAAAGAATCTGAGGAACTTCTGAATTTGGGCGTCTTCAGCCTTATAAAAAGCCCCGTCCAGGAAAAGGCTGTCCATGGCGCATCCAAGGAAAAGGAACTCCCGCTCCGCCATGGCCTCCTCAAGCTTGGCGAAAAGGAGTCCGCTTTGTTTCTTCATGAGGTCATGTCCCTTGGCATACAGGCGGGCGGTACTGATGGATCGCATAAGAGTGGCAATAAAATCAGGAATGCCTTGTGGAAGCGGACTGGGCTGGGAGGTTTTGACAACCGACATGGCCTTATTCCTCAAGGGCGCGGCACCTTCGGGAGAGCCGGGAGAGGAGATCCATGACACTGTGGGCGTCTTCCGGAGTCATGCTGCCCATACCGCATGCAGGGGTAAGAATGGATCTTTCCTTGAGCATAACCGGATCTATGCCCCATTCCGTCACGCGGTGAAACCCCGCCTGGATTTTTTCAAAGAGGCCTTCCACGGTTTCACGCCCGGTGAAACCGGACGTGGGAATGATCCCCCAAGCGATGGAGCCGCCTCCTTTCAGAAATCCCATGATCTCATCCCGGTAGAGCAAAAAATAGTCCATGAATTCAAAGGCGTCAAAGTTAATGATGTCGGGTCCGGCCTCGATAATCATGGACCAGTCTGTATTGCCGCAACAGTGAATGCCTACCAAGGCCTGGGATTTTTCCCTCACAGTGTCTATGACGGTTCTCAGGCTGGTGATTACATCGTCTCTTTGAATGGGGGAAAAGGCGGAACCAAAACCGGACAGGTAAGGTTCATCCAGAAAGATGATGGGAATTCTCCCGGATTTTTCCAGTTCACGCACCTGCCAAAGGGCCTTTGCAGCCAAGCCTCTGACCATTGCATCCAGGAGTTGAGGGTTGTGGATGACCGACTTCCCATCCAGGTCGGTGATGGCCGCCGCAAAGGTGACGGGACCGGTGATCTGCCCTTTTACAAAAGGGCCGCCGTTTCCGGCACCTTGATTTATCATCTCCAGCAGACAGTAAAGGCCCGGGGCATAGGTCCTGCTCACAGAGAAATAATCAATGTCCTGGGCCAGGATATGGTCATAAAAGGTGACGAGTTGCGACTCCGTATCCGGAACATCCCTGATATAGAGGGCCCTTTTTTCTTCTCTCACTTCAAGCAGAGGGAGCCCCTCACTGTACTGGATGATCATGTCTTCCAGATGGCTGCGCTTCACAAATTGGGGCCAAAAGGGCATGGCCGGGATATGCTCCAGAATACTCCGGCAGGTGGTGTCGATATCCTTAAAGGGGACGCTCCCCACACCGGTGGCGAGAAAGCGAAAAGAGGGCCGTTTATGAGGCACGGTTTAACTCCTGTATCCGGTTCAGCCAGGCTTCCAGGATGCCGATCATTTTTTCTCTTTTTATCTTGGCCGTATCTCGCTCGGCCATCACGTGCTCTGAATTTTCTGCGACAAAGGCCTGCAGTTCCGCAAGACGCCGCCTGGAATCCTTGTCGTCGGGATTTCTCAGGAGCACCTTTTGGTAGGTCTCTATGGCATCAAGGAGTTGTCCCTGGTTGAAATAAATTTCCCCAAGGGTGGGGGTGGCCAGTTCAGGAACCGTCTCCTCAGGGGCCTTCTCCGGGATGGGTTCTTTCTCGCCGGGGCCCGCCTCTTCTCGATGAGGGGCTCCTCCCAGGGGTTCCAGGTTCCCGAGGAGATCTTGAACTTCATGGTCATCAGGGTTAAGGACGAGGCATTTCCTGAGGACTTCAAGGGCTTCGTCCTTCCTTTGCTGGCGGAGATATATGCGGGCCTGGAGTTTGTATGCCTCAAAGAGGTGGGCCGATTGAGTGACGACATGTTCGATTTCCTTTTCCGCCTGCATTATGAAGCCCCCTTCCATGTAAGCCTCAGCCAGAAGCGTTCTCAAAGGGAAGTTATAGGGGTAGAAATCCAATGCCCTCAGGCATTCCTGAATAACTTCTCCCGTCCGTCCTTCCTCCTTCATCCGGCTGAGTACCAGATAAAGGGTATCGGGGGAAGCTCCAGCCTTCAATACCTGTCTTATAAGGTCCTCTGCTTTATCCATTATGGTCGCCCCTCCCTTTTGGATTTTTTCCCTTCCCATAGCCCTTTCTCCTCCGGCGGTGCTGCCCCCGGCCCATCATCCAGGCTCTCTTCGCCCTTGAATCGATAAATGACTTCATTCGGTCTGATCAAGTGAAGTTCTCTTCTCGCTACCGATTCCACATATTTAATATCAGACCGGAGACGATGTATTTCTTGGAGCAGGGTCTGGTTTTCCTCGGCAAGGTCATGGATCCTCTGCACATAGGCCTGCCTTTCCTTGTCCGTGCGATAAAGCTGGACCAGACCTCTGTCACTATATCCAAGCCAGGCGGCGACCAGGGCGAGGAACAGGAAGATGATCAGAGATGTTTTCCAGAACTTTGCCTTTCCCGAAGTCAAATCAGAATGCCTTCTCAGGGTCCCATTGGGCCGTGATTATGAGGGAGGGCACTCCAGCGCTTTTGGCCACATCCATCACCTGGACAACCCTTCCGTGTTTGACCTCTTTGTCCGCCTCCAACAGGAGGTGGACGAGCCCCTTTTTTTTCACCAGGTTTTTAAGTTTGGGACTGAGGGCCTTCAGGTCCAGCCTCTTACCCTCCATATACAGCCTCCCCAGGCGGTCGATGACCAGTGTGGCCTTTTCTCCTTCCCGATCAAAGACCTTTTGACCTGCCTTGGGAAGCCGAATCGGGAGCCCCGAGGCGATATGAAAATGGGAGGTGAGCATAAAGAAGATCAGAAGCAGGAAGACAATATCGATCAGGGGCGTAATCCCCAATCTCGGCTCGTCCTCTTCTGTCATTCTGAAACGCATGACCCACTAGTCCGCCTTGGTATAGGTCTCCATCAATTCCACCAGCCTGATGGAATCCTCTTCCATCTCAAAGATGAGCGACCTGGATTTATCTTTTAAAAAACGATAGCAGACAAGGGTTGGTATGGCCACACAAAGCCCGGTCGCTGTGGTGATGAGTGCTTCCGCAATCCCTCCAGCCAGTGGGGCCGGGTTCCCGATCCCCTGTACCGAGATGGCGTTAAAGGTCTTGATCATCCCCGAAACTGTACCCAAGAGACCCAAAAGGGGGGTTAAATTAGCGATGGTGGAGAGGATCCCCACGTTTTTTTCAAGGATTTTTGCTTCCCGACTTCCCCTTTCCTCGATGGATTCCTTGACAAGCCACATGCCCTTCTGGGCGTTTTTTAATCCGGCAAAGAAGATCTTGGCAATGGATGACATATCCCCCTGGCACAGGAAAGCAGCTTCTGAGATCTTTTGTTTTTTGAGCAGTTCTTCCACGCTTCTGATAAAGTCCTGGGGAATGATATTTTTTCTGCGCAAAACCCAGAGACGCTCGATAAAGACGGCCAAGGCCACTATGGAGCAGACAATGATGGGATACATAAAGATGCCGCCTTTAACGATAAGATCGATCATAGTGCACCCCAAAAGGTTGGCGGATATGGTCCTTCTAATAGCATATCTTCAAGGAGTTTAAAAAGGAAAAATAGACAGAAAATAGGTCTCTTGCCGGCCGGGTTCACCTGCCAGGGAGGGAATGGGGCAGGCGGGATGCGTCCTGTGACGGGCCCCCCCCGGTGCAATCTGGTGAGGCCCCGGCTGACACGGAATGGGGACCTTGGGTGCCTTTAAGCCCTTTCCTGAATCTGTTCCGCGCTGAGACAGCCCGTACAGGTCTTTCCCCAAAGGGAAAAGCTCTTTTCTTCATTGTAAGGCTGGAGGTATTCGTATCCCTCTTCCATGAGTTTTTTCAAGGCGGAGACGGAAATAGATGTCCACCCGATCTCGACTTGCTCATCATCCCTTTTTCCAGTGATCAAATCTTCAATTTTCATCAGCCAAATCCCTCCTTTAAGGGTTCCCGATCCCCTGACTACAACTTCTACTGACAGGGTCACGCCCTGATTTCTTGTAACATGAAGACCAGGTAGGAAATGACAAAACAGATCAGGGTAATGGCAATAAGAACCGTTACATGGGGAAGCACCACCATCACGCTCTGGCCCAAAGAAAGGGGATTCTGGAACCGGGATGCCAGGAGCCTCTCCATGGGCCCCATGAGGACAATGCTGCTGGTTGTCTTCTGCATGGGATCAATAATGGTTCCACTGGCCTGGGAATAAAGGACCATAGGGGAGCAGAGAGAGATCGTTTCCTTGATCCTAAAATTTTTAAGAAGGATTTCCGGTTTGGCCTCCTCTTTTCTGTCCGTGGGGGCGACGGCATCCGCCACCACACTGGCTCCCAGGGATACGAAGAAGGAGAGAAAGATCCATAAAGCCACGGAGGCCAGGGCAGACGTGGCTATACTCTTAAAGGAAATAGAGAAGAGGATGGATACACCGAGCCAGAAGGAGATATAGCAGATGCTGATGACGAGATATACAATGAGCCTCCAGATCTCTTCGATACCGGGTACAACCCCGACAATGGCCAGACCGAAGCCGGCAATGACCAGAAGAATGGAACAGAGAATGACACCAATGGTGGCCACCCCTGCGAGGAATTTCCCGTTAATCACGGCATCGCGGTAAATGGGCTGGCTGATGACCTTGAGCAAGGTGCCATGCGCCCTCTCACGATTGATCGCATCAAAACCCAAGACAATGCCGATAAGGGGACCGAAAAACGCCACGAATTGGAGCATTGAAAAAAGGGCGCCGGGTGTGCTGAAAAGGGACAGAAAGGCAAATTTTGTCCCGGAGAGTTCTTCCAGGCTCTCCCTCATACCCATCCCCGCCATATAGCTGGTGATGAAACTCACCATGGCAATAAGGGCGAAAAGGATGACGAACCTGTAACTGGTAAAATGATCTCGCAGTTCTTTCTTGAATACCGTGTAAAGACCCTGCATGGTTAGACCTCCTGGAAGTATTTCATATAGATCTCTTCCAAGGAATACTCTCTTTCACCCAAACCGAATTTCTCCTCTCCCAGGGATTCTATGGAACCCTCCGCCACCATCTTCCCGGCGATCATAATCCCCACCCGGTGGGAAATTTTCTGCACCTGAGTAAGGTTATGGGAAGAGATGAGCACCGTTATCTCCCTGTCCTCGTTCAGCGTGCGGATCAGTTCGATCAGGCGCAGGGCACCGTCGGGATCGAGGCCGAGGGTGGGTTCGTCCAGGAAGAGAACCTTGGGCTCTTTGATGAGGACCTCAGCAACTCCCAGGCGCTGTTTCATCCCCCTTGAATAGGCCCCCACCTTTTTTCGGGCCGCTTCTCTAAGTCCAACGAGCTCGATGATCTCTTCAATTTTTTGAAGGGTCTTCTCTTTGGGAATGCCGTTAAGATTGGCGACGTATTCAAGGCTTTCAAAGGCATCCAGATCCCCGTAAAAACCCACATTTTCCGGGAGGTAACCCACAAGACGCTTGACCTTTCTGGCCTCTCTCACAGGGTCCAGGCCGCACACCCTCGCCGAGCCCCCTGAGGGCTGACTCAACCCCAGTAACATGAGCAGGGTGGTGGTCTTTCCAGCCCCGTTAGGGCCCAGAAACCCGAAAATTTCCCCTTCCTTCACCTTGAAGCTGAGCTTGTCTACAGCCGTTTGGTGATTGTAGTGTCTCGAGAGATCAAAGGTTTCGATAATGGTATCGGTACTCATCTTAGCGCCTTCCCAAACGTATGAACAAGACCACAAGCCCGGCCACGACCAGAACGATGATGCCGATTCCTATCCAACCCCAGGCGGCGGAGGCCCGTGCAGTGACTCGTAACTCAAGGGTTTTGGAGACCTTCCCCGCTTCCACGCTCAGGCCTACGGAGTAATCCCCCACCAAGGCCTGCTCCGCCGGGATTATGGAGATCTCCACCTGTTTGAGTTCTTGGGGCTCCAGGGAACTGATTTTCTCTGGGCTGAAGTCTACTTCCCAGTTTTCCGGCTTAAAGGAGAGAAGACGAATGTTTTTCAAGGTAGCGGACCCGGTGTTCTTGACATAAACGGAAAGGTTCGCCTTTTCCCCCCGATAGGCGTTCAGAGAAAGAAGGCCGTTCGCTGTGCCCGCCTCGAGTTTATACGTTCCCGTCAGGGCGACCATGAGCTTGGCTTCTCCCTTTGCCTGGGGTGAACTCACCTTCACCAGTATAGGATACTGACCGGGCTTTGCCAGGGCATAGGGCTTTACCTCCACGGCCATGGTTTGGCTCTGGTCCGCCTTCAGCCTCAGACTTGAAATAAACTTGTCTTCATAAGCGGGCTTGAAATTGATCTCCCAGTTTTCCGGTCCCTGGGCGGTCAAGTTAAAGATGCTGTCCTTATCCAGTTTATTTTCCACTTCCAAGGAGAATTCAAACTTGGCATCCGTAGGCCCCCGGAGCACCGGGTAGGAGGTGGTGATGTTTACGCCCTCGGGTCTTTTCTCTTCCCTCTTTGCTTCCACTTTCACGGCCAGCTGGCTGGAGGAAGTGAATCGGCCGTCAGCGGTCCGGGCCTTTACCTCGAAAATATATTTCCCCGGTTTTACATCATCCTCCGGCTCCAACTTGAGGGTCAGATTTTTGGACTTGTCCGATTTGACATGCACACCCGTTATACCAAAGCTGTATGTCTTGATCCGGGCTTTCCATCCCTCGGGAACGGAGTTAAGAGTAAGATCGATATCCTCGTCGTGCCTCCCTCGGTTGGCCACGATCAGGTCGATGCTGGCATCTTCCCCTTGAGGAAGGATCACGCCTGTGTATTCCGGAGAAACGGCTATCCCCCTTTCAGGAAGATCCTTTTTGTCTTCTTGAGCCGGGGCAGATGGTGCGAGGCAGAAAATAGGCAAGCTAAAAGCCGTTAAGAGTAACGCTACAAGTAGAAATGACCCTTCACGTTTCCAAGCCATTGAACGAGACCTCCTTTGTGTTAAGGTAGAGAATAAAAAAAGAACGCCTGCCCGGAAGGCTGTCACCTAAGCGCTTCCGTTCTCCTTGGCATGCTTTTCCAGGGTCTTGGTATCATACCCAGCCCTTCTATAATCTTCAAGGGCCCTCATCTTGAGGCCCTGATCCTTGCTTTTTTCAGAGTGTTTGTCCGCCAGTTCCGCCGCGTGGCTCCACATGCCCTGCCTTTCGTATTCAGCAATCCTGCCTTCAATCCTGGCTTGCTCGGGCGGGGTCTCTGTAACCGCGGCCCGGCACCATGAGATGACCCTTTTGATTTTGTTGCCACAGGAAGGACACGTGGACAAGGGGTTTTCAGATACCCCCTGGATGATCTCGAATCGATGTCTGCACTTCTCACAGGCCCTTTCGGGGTCCTTTGATTCGTATTCATAGATGGGCACGGCCAACCCCTCTAAATCTTGTGTATTTTACAAAACAGGGCGTCATTTCGAAATTTGCCCTAATTTAAACAATAATTTGATTTTGTAAAGGGTTTTAGTGCCATTTCTCGAAAAAAGGGATTTTCATGGCGCAAAAAGCCCTTGACAATTCAGGGACAGGGAACGTAACTTATCAACAAATCTTCATTTTGGCGACAAACCTCATGGCGGGGGCGAAAGCTTGAAGGGAATAATCCGGGCATTCTTCTTTTTGGTGGCGGCGGGATGCCTCCTCCTGGATATTGGACTCTGTGCAGAGAGCCGGGTGCCAACCCATAGGGTAAAGCCAGGGGAGACACTCTGGGATCTATGCGAGAAGTATTATGGGAATCCCGACCTCTGGCCGAAACTCTGGGAGATGAATCCATTTATCACCAATCCCCACCTCTTGAAGCCGGGTGATGTCATTACCTTGATGGAGCCTCCCCCTGTTCAGGCGTCACCCCCTGCCCAAAAAGAAGAGCCTCAACCGGTGCAGGTCGCAAAGGCAGCGCCCCCACCCCCTGAAGGGGTCGACGTTTCAGGCCTGGTGAATGTCGAGTCTGTTGGATTTCTTGCCCTCAAGGCGGTGGCCCCTGTCGGTTATATATCTGCCGATGAGACGGAGAGGCTTATCCTCTCCCGGGGTGACCCGGTGCGGGTGAGGCTCAATCACGATCATGCCCAACCCGGAGAGCGTTTCACGGCCATCAGCACCACTGAAATCAATATGGCCACGAAAAAGATCGGTTACCTGGTTTCCCACCTGGGGACCGTGGTCCTCAAGGAGCGCCTGGGTGAAGGCCTATATAAAGGTCAGGTCGTGGAGAATTACAGGTCTGTAAGCGTCGGCGACCACTTATTGCCGCACAAGGGTCTTTCCTCATGTATCCTTCCCCTTGGATCAGATCCTGGATTGACCACCCGAATCGCGGCCGTTGAGGGGCGGCGTGAGCTTGCGGGGCAATTCTCGGTGGTCCATCTTTCCACGGGATATACCGGTGGGATACGCCGGGGAAATATCCTTGAGATCATGAAGAGGTGGAAGGTGACGTCCCGGAAGCAGGTCGCGTCTCCGGACGTGGCTTTGGGTCACCTCATCGTTTTGGAGGTGCGGCCGGAGACAGCCACCGCGGTGGTTGTCAGTATAAAAGAGGAATGCCGGGCCGGTGCCCTCGTTAGGGGGGTTGACCCCGCGAAGTTCAAAGAGATCGTCTCAAGTATGCGCAGGTGCCGGCTGAAATGATCAATGGTGGTTTCCCATTTTTCCTACAAAACACTTGACGAATTCAAAGCCATCTGCTTTATATCCCCGCCATCCTTGCCCAAGGGGCACTCTCAGCAATGATTTCTTGGAAATGAAATCATGAGGGACGGCCGGCCCGATAATACGATGACCGATACCCCCTTCCCTCAGTGAAAATCTCACCTCATGAATGGGATTCCATGGGCGTCAAGGAGCATAGGAAAAGGCTTTTCCTCCATGAAGACATGGTCCGATGAAACAGTGGCATGGATGGCCCTATATCTGATCCCGGGTCTGGGCAATAATACCTTTAGGCGACTTCTCGAGCGCTTTGGGACCCCCGGGTCTGTTCTTGAGGCGCCCCTGGAGGACCTGACCCGGGTGGAAGGGCTTCGAAAAAAGGTTGCCTGCAGGATCGTAAAGAGGGAATTCAGCTCTGATCCGGTCAGGGAGAGGGAAAGGGCGGAAAAGGCCGGGGCCAGACTCATCACCTTTGCGGATCCCGCCTACCCACGGCTCTTGAAAGAGATCCCCAGTCCCCCTATGGTCCTGTACGCGAAGGGCAGAGCGCTGCCTGCTGATCAGGCCTTCGTGGCCGTGGTCGGATCAAGGCACCCGACCCATTACGGCCTAAAGGCGGCGGAGAAGGTGGCCCAGGGGCTTGCGCAAAGGAAGGTCGGTGTGGTAAGCGGTCTTGCAAAGGGGGTTGACGCAGCCGCCCACAGGGGTTGTCTGATGGGACAGGGCCATAGTGTGGGCGTGTTGGGGACCGGTATCGATGTGGTTTACCCCCCGAGTAATAAGAAGCTCTTTTCACAGATGTTGGAGAGGGGGACCCTTCTCTCCGAATTCCCCATGGGGAGCCCACCGGAGCCCCGGAATTTTCCCATCCGCAATCGGATTATCAGCGGATTGAGCAAGGGGGTGGTGGTCGTGGAGGCCACCAAGCAGAGCGGTTCCCTGATCACGGCCGCCTTGGCCCTTGAACAGGGCCGGGAGATCTTTGCCGTACCGGGAAGCATAGATTCCTTCAAGAGCAGGGGAGCCCATTTCCTGATTAAGCAGGGTGCCAAACTCATCGAGAACGCCGATGACGTTCTTGAAGAAATCCTCTTCCCCCATGCCAGCCAAAGGGGTGAAGGTGACGAGGCGACTGGTCTTCAAGAACCCGTGGACCTGGATGATTGCGAGAGGCGTATTTATGATATAATAGGAAATTTCCCCATGCACATTGATGAGATCGTGAGGCTGGGCGGTATGGGGGCCGGCGAGGTCTCGGGCGTTCTTATGGGGATGGAGCTCAAGGGGATCGTCAAACAACTCCCCGGAAAACTTTTTGTAAAGTAGAAACGCAATGGGGCGGGGCGTGTATTCCCAAGGAGGTGGACGGGAGATCTAAAAAGCCCCGCCATGAACGGATGGAGAGGATGTCATATAAGCTGCTCGTTATTGAATCACCGGCCAAGGCCAATACTTTGAAGAAATACCTGGGATCTGACTTCAAAATCATGGCCAGTGTGGGACATGTCAAGGATCTCCCTGTGAGCAGGCTCGGCGTTGACGTGGAAAACGATTTCAGTCCTGAGTATGTGACCATCAAAGGGAAGGGGAAAATCCTCCAGGACCTGAAAGCGGCCGGTAAGAAGGCCGAGGGCCTTTATCTCGCTCCAGACCCTGACCGGGAAGGAGAGGCCATTGCCTGGCACGTTGCGGAGGAGGTCAAACCGCGGAATGGTGAGGTTTTCAGGGTCCTTTTCAATGAACTTACCGAAAAGGCCATTCGCGAGGCCGTTTCCTCCCCCAAGCCACTCAACAGAGACAAGTTTGAGTCCCAGCAGGCCAGAAGGATCCTGGACCGCCTGGTGGGATACCAGATCTCTCCACTCCTGTGGAAAAAGGTCAAGAGGGGACTCAGCGCCGGACGGGTTCAATCCGTGGCCCTCAAGATGATCTGTGACCGGGAGCGCGAAATCCAGGCCTTTGAACCACGCGAATACTGGTCGCTCACCGCCCATCTGGAGGGGGATGAACCGCCCCCTTTTAAGGCCAATCTCTTCAAGTATGAGGGCAGAAAGATTGATCTGAATGATGGGGATGAGGCGGCGAAAATTGCTGCAGAGAGCCAAAGCCAGCCCTTCAAGGTGACGGGCCTTTCGATCAAGCAGAAGAAAAGGAACCCACCACCCCCCTTCACGACAAGCCTTCTTCAGCAGGAGGCCTTTAAACAGCTTGGATTCAGGGCAAAAAAGACCATGTCCATTGCCCAGAACCTTTACGAGGGGATTGACTTGGGCGACGGGGGCCGGGTAGGGCTCATTACCTATATGAGGACGGATTCATTCCGACTCTCAGATGATGCCCTTTCTCAAGCGAGGGATTTTATCCTCCAGGCCTATGGCAACGATTGTCTGCCTTCCAAACCGAGGCGATACAAGAGCCGAAAAGGGGCTCAAGAGGCCCACGAGGCCATAAGGCCGACTTCCGCCGAAAACGATCCGGAAAGGGTCTCCCCATATCTAAGTAAAGACCAGCTTACCCTCTATACCCTTATTTGGAAGAGGTTTATCGCTTCTCAGATGAAACCGGCCCTTATGGAAGAAACCCTTGCCGAGATCACGGCGGGCAAGGCCCTTTTTAAGGCCACGGGTTCTGTGGTTACCTTTAAGGGTTTTACCTTGCTATACGAAAAGGGTGCCCGCAGTGGAGAGCCCGAAAAAGACCAAGAGGGCTGTTTACCGCCCTTGGGAAGGGGGCAAGTCCTCAAGCTCAAAAAAATGGAGCCGGCCCAGCATTTCACCCAGCCCCCGCCCAGGTTTACCGAGGCAACCCTGGTCAAAGCCCTTGAGGAAAACGGCATCGGCCGCCCCTCCACCTATGCCAGCATCCTGGCCAATATCAGTGGCAGGGAATACGTCTCCGTCGAGAAGAGGCGATTCAGGCCCACAGAATTGGGATTCCTGGTGACAGATCTGCTGGTCAAGGGTTTCCCCGAGATCATGGATACCGATTTTACCGCCCAGATGGAAAGCAATCTGGACAGAGTAGAGCAAGGTGAGATCAAGTGGACCGAGGTGATCAGGGATTTCTACGACTCCTTTCAAAAAAACCTGGACAGGGCCAGAGAGGAGATGAAAGGGGAGGTCCTTACAGGCATTGCCTGCCCCAAATGTCAGCGGCCCATGGCCATCAAATCGGGAAAGAACGGGCTGTTTCTCGCCTGCACAGGATATCCCGAATGCAAGAGCACGAGTAATTTCAGGAGGGATGAAAAGGGGCGAATCATTCCCGCCTTTGCGGAAGAGCCGGAAGAAGAAAAGGATACTTGCGAGATTTGCGGTAGGCCCATGGTCGTTAGGAAGGGCAAATTCGGTTCTTTTCTGGCCTGCACCGGATATCCCGAATGCCGGAATACACGACCTTTAGGGCCTGAGCAGGGGGGAGAGGAAGGCGCCGCGGCCACAGGGGTAAGGTGTGAGGTGTGCGGTGCAAGGATGGTGGTCAAGACGAATCGGGCGGGGCGCCGGTTCCTGGCCTGTGAGAATTACCCCAAGTGTACCCATACTGAACCGTTGAGCACAAATGTGCCGTGCCCCAATGAGGGTTGCCCAGGAACCTTGGTAGAGCGGGTGTCCAAGAAAGGGAGGACGTTCTACGCCTGTAACCAGTACCCGAAGTGCCGTTTTGCCATGTGGGATGAACCCTACGACGGGGTGTGTCCGGAATGCGGGACTCCGGTCCTGTGCGTGAAGCACCCGAAAGCTTCTGAAACTGTGCTGGCATGCCGGAAAAAAGGGTGCTCCTTCACGAAGCCTCTTGATTCCGCCTGAGACGGTTTACCAGCATGTGGGCCTGGACAGGAGTTCCCTCCCATGGATGGCGTTGTGTGATCTTCATCTGCCTTTTAAAAGGCCTGCCTGGGATGGCGCTGAATTGTCGGGGCAGAAGGTCCTCTGCCCCTGGAATGAAAAAGGCCCTCTCCAAGAGCGAAATGCTCCTCTCCCGGGGAGGACCCTGAAAAACGGCGAGGCCCGTTTGTCTTCGCGGCTTATTCCTCGGTGGCCAATTCCTTTTTAAGTTCTTCCTCGAATTCCTTGAAGAACTTGTCTTTTTCTCTCCAATCCGGTCCGAAGCGCTTGTTGAAGTATCCGCCCAATTTATCGAAGAGCTTTTTCCACACGGGTCGGCCTTCACCCAGGACCACATCCTCGAGGAATTCCCTGAGCTCAGGAATCTTTTCTTTGGGAAGAAAAGATACCGCCCCAAGCTTTATGGACTTTTTCAGGGATTCCGGGGAGAGGGCATGGGCGGTAAGCATGACCGTGGGGAAGCCCCGGGACACGGAGTTTTTAAGGAGCTCGAAGCCGTTCACCCCCATGATATCGAGGATCACGATATCATAGGTATAGCTGAGGAGGTATTGGAGAGCCGTATCATAATCCGTTGCCTTGTGGAGGAGGCACATATCCAACTCTTCTGCCACGGTTTCCAGTACATCGGGCTCGTCATCCACGACCAGTATGACCTTATCTTTTAATAAGCTTTCGGACGTCATTTTTCTCTTTCCCCCCTGTTTTTGTTTATGGCTTAGGATCCAATTACATATCAGACTTTTCCATTAGGGTCAAAACAAATAGAAGAAAAAGTATCATTTAAGCTCTATGAAACCGGGATCCGCCCCGAAGGGGTGGGCCTGCGCCGAGCGAAGCGAAGGCAAAGAAACCGGGATCATGACCTCCTTTCTTTTGTTCCGAGTCTCCCAGGCCGGTCCGAATCAGCGCCTCCTGCCGATTTCGGCCAAATGCTCTGAAGGAATGGCCCGTGCCTTTCCCCTCGTAAGCACAAAGACCTTTGCCGCTTCCTCGACCTCTTCAGCCACATTCAGGGCCTCCTGCAGATCCCTGCCCAGGGTAACCAGTCCGTGATTTTGGAGGAGCAGGGCGGGGGTGTCCGTTTGGGAGAAGGCCTTTGAAACGTTTTGGGAGAGCCTTTCCGATCCCGGCACAAAAAAGGGGATCATGGGGAGGGGATGGGCCAGAAAGACAAATCCGGGGGTCAGGGGAGGCAGGGAATCCGGCCCCGGCCGTAACAGGGTGGTCGCCGCCACGATATGGGCGCCGTGAACGTGACAAACCGCGTTGAAGTGGGCCTTCATTTGGAGGAGCTTCAAGTGCATTTTGGCCTCTGTGGTGGGCATTCCGCCCTCCAGGACCTCCCCGTGATCATCCACAGTCACCACCAGGTGGGGCTTGATGTCGCGAAGGGAATACCCTGACGGGGTAAGATAGATCCCCTCCCCGGCCCTCGAGGCCACATTTCCCCCTATGCCCGTGACCAGGTGCCTGTTATAAAGCAGCCGGCAGAACCGGCAAAATTCCTTTTTGGAAAGATGGCGGGAGGCCATGTCTCTGTCCCGAAACATTTGAGGGTATGGCCGAAAACCAGACCAACCCATCTTAAACAGGTCCTTGGGGTATTTCAAGGTCTTTTCGGGCTTGACCCGATCCCCGTTCCCGTGTGATAAGTCGTCCTGATCAGTACTTCACCCTCCTGCCCGAGGACATTATCCTCACTGGCACGCCAAGCGGTGTGGGGGTTTTTCGGGATCCCTCGGTCTATATAAGGGACGGCGATGTGGTCACCGTGGAGATAGAAGGGATAGGGCGGCTCACAAACCCTTGCCGGGTATTGAGCAAGGGTGGACCGGTTGAGGGAGGGGAAAAGGCGGAACCCCATGGCTGGAAAAGACCTTGTCATTGAAAGCCCACAAGGACCGTCCCTGGAGGCCCTTTTCCACCCCCGGGAGGGGGAAAAGGGGGTTGTGGTGACCCATCCCCATCCTCTTTACGGTGGCGATATGTACAACAACGTGGTCGAGGCGGTGACCAGGGCCTACCAGGAAATGGGCTATTCAACGCTTCGATTCAATTTCAGGGGTGTGGGAAACAGCCGGGGCCGCTACGGCGGGGGCAGGGGGGAAAAGGAAGACGTAAAAGCCGCCCTGGGCTATCTCTCCGGCCAGGGAAAGACGCGCATCGACCTGGCGGGTTATTCTTTCGGGGTGTGGGTGAATATGTTGGGCCTGAAAGACTTGGTGGCGGCCCAGCGCTTGGTGATGGTTTCCCCTCCCGTAGGCTTTATGGATTTCTCCTTCCTGGGTTACTGTTCAAAGTTGTCCCTGGTTATAACGGGGTCGGAAGATGATATTGCGCCCCGGGCCATGCTGGAGAAGATGGTTCCGCGGTGGAACCCCGAGGCGATCTTCAAGACCGTTCAGGGGGCGGATCATTTTTACTGGGGTAAAACCACCGAGATAGAGGCCATTATCCGGGATTTTCTCCAAGGAAATCAGGCCCCTTCCCCCATCACCCCAGGGACCGCTGATATTTGAAAGATGTTGAGCGAGATCACCATCCTGAAAAATCCTCTTAAGTTTTATGACTGGGGCTCTACAAGGGCGCTTCAGGAACTGCTGGGAGAAACGGGCCTTCGGGAAAGACCCGTGGCTGAAGTCTGGATGGGGGCCCATCCGGATGCCCCTTCGCAGGTCTTGCTGGAAGGTAAATGGGTAAGCCTGGGTAAAGCTATAGAGCAGGGCCCTGAATTCGTGCTGAATAACAAGGTGAGCAAAAAATTCTCCGGGAAGCTTCCCTTTTTATTCAAAGTCCTGGCCGCTGAAAGGCCCCTGTCCATACAGGCCCATCCGAACAAAGAGCAGGCCCGCAGGGGCTTTGTCAGAGAGGACAGCCTGGGGATTCCCGGCCATGCGCCTCAACGTAACTACAAGGATGAACATCACAAACCCGAACTCCTGTGTGCCCTGGAACCCTTTCAAGGGCTAAAAGGATTTCGGCCGGTTGAAGAGATCCTGGAACTTATGGGAAAGGTTTCTTCATCCGCGCTCTCAGAAGAGCTTAAGAGGCTGAGGAGTGATCCGGGCCCGGGCGGCCTGCGGCGTTTTTTTGCCGCCTTGTTGAGAAAGGGCCGGGATGAGCGGGTAGGCCTCGTAACCGAGGCGGTGCGACAGGCCAAAAGCCTGGTTTCTCAAGAGCCGGCCGTTGAATGGGTGATCCGGCTCCATGACGAGCATCCCGGGGACGTGGGCGTCCTTTCACCCTTGATCCTCAACCTGTTTGTTTTGGAACCGGGAGAGGCCCTTTACCTGGCTCCCGGCCAACTCCACGCCTATCTGCACGGGGTGGGTATTGAGGTCATGGCCAATTCAGACAATGTCCTGAGGGGCGGGCTGACAACCAAGCATGTGGATGTGGAACAGCTCCTGCGAATCGTGGACTTCCGCTCGGATTCGATCATCCCCCTGAGGCCCCGGATGAAAAGAAAGGGCGAGATGAGCTACCAGACCCCGGCCGAGGAGTTTTTGTTATCCGTAATTTCTGTAGTCCCTGACACACCCTTTACCGCGCCCCCCGACCGGAGCGTGGAAATCCTCATTTGCGTTCAGGGAGGCGGCGAAATCAAAGATTCCGGCACCGGTTCATCTCTGCCCCTTGCCCGGGGGAGGTCCGTGATCATTCCGGCCGCGGTCCCGGGCTATTGCATTGAAGGGCGGGCCACCCTTTATAAGGCCTCTGTACCCCCTTGATGGAAACTCACTGCGACTTCCGGCCGAAGGGGAGCATCTTGAGAAGGCCTTTGGCCTTCTCTTCCAGGACGTTTTTTTCCTCCTTTGAGCCTGCGGGTTTCTCCAGCAGCTTCTTGAGCTTGGAGGGATCCGGCACGACCTTTTTGAGCATGCCCTTGAGATCTGGACGAAACTTGGGAGAAGAGAAGGGCCCGCTAACGAGCACGGGAACCATGATACCGGTCCGTTCAGTGGTATCTCCCTGGCCTTTAAGGGTGGCCACGAACTTGGGCTCCACCCGGAATTGCAGGGTTTCATCCACCAGATTCGCCTGTCCAGAGGCTGTGACCCGGATAAGGGGGGACTTGAGGCTGGCCTGAGGGGTGGTCACCACCCCGTTCATGATGGTAAAAGGGGCGTGGAACTCAGAAAAGCTGGTCCTGGGTCTCTCTTGGGCCTCCTTGGCCAGTCTGAATTTGGCCTTGATATTCCGGACCATTCCTCCCAGGTCAAATCCGACAAAGGCCCCGTCCGTAAACCGTAACGCTCCTTTGCCGTTCAGGGTCCTCTTTATCTTATCCGGGTCATCTCCGGCCATTTTGATGGAGGCCTGGACATTGACGGTCCCTTCCAGAAAATCCTTGTCGAGCATATCCTTGAGAAGAGGACCCGCCTGGATTCCATGGGCGAGGAGTTGGACATGACTCTTGGGTGTGTCCTGCTTCAGGTCAAAGACCCCCTTGGCGCCGAGTTTCCCCTGATAAAGGCGCAGGGAAAGGGGGTCTAAATGAAAGCGCCCCCCTCTCCCCTGGAACTTAAGATGGATGTCCTGGATCTTGGCCCCGTGGACCTTGAGTTCATCCATTTTGACGGTGCCGTCCAGCACGAGACGGCGAAGGGCGGAGTAATCGGTCCCCTTTGTGGGGGCCGATTTCTTTTTTTCGGGCTCTTTGCCTCCAGCCTTTTTTTCGGCTTGGGGGGGGAGGTATCTATCCAGGTCCAGCCTGTCCAGGTGGAGTTTAAAGGACACGTCCGGTCTTTCGAAGTCTTTTGCACTGCCGGAAAAAGTGATCTTGGACTGATCCAGCTTCAGGAGCCCCTCTGAGATGGAGGCGCTGGACCGGTCCCCTTTCACCTGAGCGTCAAAGGACATTTGGGTTAACACCGCGGGATCGGCGGTGGCCACGGGCAAGGGCTGACCGAGGGCCTTGAGGAGCTTGCGCGGAGAAAAGGGGGGAACCCGGACGGTCAGGTTATACCGGGCCCTGGTGGCCGGATCCACGACCTGGCCCTTAAGCCCCATATCGAATTCCTTCATGGCCTTCAACTCCAGGTCAACAGGGAGGGTCCCTTGCCCCGGCTTTTTCCCCACAGGACCCACAGTCCCTTTTAAGGAAAGGGGCTCTCCCTCCAACTTCGCCGAAAGGGCGAAACGGATCGGGCGGTCCAGGGACACATCGTCAAGGCGGAGGTTCACATGGGTCAACTCCTTGCGTTGTCCGGTCACCCCGTCGATCCAGAGAAGAGATCCCTTCTTGATGGTGAACTCACCCACGGCCAACCCCTCCAGGGGCAGGGTTTTTTGCGGTTCCGCTTCCGGAGGAGGAGACTTGGGTTGTGAAATACCCGAGGCGGACTTGTCCGATGGTTTTCCCAGACCTTCCCAGCTTGCCCTGCCCGCCTTGTCTCTCTCCAGCACGATGCGCGGTTCTTCCATGACAAAACGTTGGACCTGGATATCCTTGGACAGGAGCGGGATGAGCTTGACCTGGACATCAAAGGCCTTGATGAAGACGAAATCTTTTTCCTTAAAACCAGGGGGGTTGCCCACATGGAGGTCGGAGAGCGCCAGGCCGGCCCACGGGAAGAGGGACAGGCGGAGTTCCCCGTTTATGGCGAAAGGACGGCCTATGGCCTCTGAGACCCGTTTTTCTATGGTGGGTTTGTAGTCCTCCACATCCACGAAGAGGGGTACCACCAGCAGGGCCACAATAATAAGCACAATGAGCCCGCCGACTATAATGGATATCCATTTTACCGCCCTTTTCATCATGCACCTCCTGATTAACACCTGGTTTTAAAAGGGTTGCATCCGGTCCCCCCTCTTGCCCGGCTCAAGGGGTCACTTCATGGCCTCATGCTCTTGGAGAAACCTTTCAAAAAACTGCGCCATAAAGGCGTGACGCTCCTCGGCCATGCGGCGTCCCTCCCGGGTCAACATGCGATCTTTGATCCTGGAGAGCTTGAGTTTAAATTCCCGGTACCCGGTGTCCTCTCTTGTGTAAGGCCTGGTGTGTGCCGGATTCACTGAAGGGTTATGCAAAGTCGCACCCACCTCGCCGGCGAATTGAAAAGTTCGGGCGACGCCGATTGCCCCGATGGCGTCCAGTTTGTCTGAGTCGAAAAGGACCTTTGCCTCCAGGGTCTGAGGGGGGGTGTTTCCCCGAAACCTGTGTGATCGAATACAGTGGATAATGTTTTTCTTTTCCTCTCGGGACAAGGGATATGTCCCAAGAAAAGACCGGGCCATGTCTGCCCCTTTTTGGGCGTGGCATGTCTTGCCCTGAGATCGGTCCTGCCAGGGGCGGCCGATGTCATGGAGGTAGGCTGCTATCTTTAAGACCTCCATATCCGCGCCCTCTGTACCCCCTATATGCATGCACAGGTTGTAGACCCGGCAGGTATGATCCCAGTCGTGGCTCGCCCGGGCTCCGGAAAGGCGCCCCTGGGCGAATCGCCTGATAGGTTCCATGTCCACACCCATAGCTGAAATATATACCAGTTTTCTTTGTCCGTCACCAGGAAAAGGCCGGGGATCCCCTTGGCGGCTTCCCAAAATGAGGGTCGTACATGAGCCCCGGGCGGCCGGATTTTATTCAGCATGGGGGTGCTTTAGCACGGTTTTGAGAGGCGGAATTTTGTTGCCCCTCACCATCTTCCATGGTACATACAAACACCAAGTTCAAGTCCCATTATCAGGAGTAGGGTCTTATGGAAGCGGAGTATTCGACACATGCCTATGAAATGAGCGGGGAGGTGCATCAGAGCTGGACGAAAGAGATCATCTTCTCTATCCGTAAACTCATGCAGGCCAGGGAGTACTATACCAAAGAACTCAATAAGAAGTATCAAATCAGCGCGGCCCAGCTCAATTGCCTCCTCGCCCTATATGAGCACGGACCCATGCCGCCTTCCCAGATTGCCAGGCATATCATGGTGAGGTCGAGCACGGTCACCGGAGTGGTGGACCGTCTCGAACAAAAGGGGCTGGTGGCCAGGGTCAGAAACTCCCGTGATCGTCGGGTGATCATGATAGAGTTGAAAGAGGACGGCAAGGCCCTGGCCAAGAATGCGCCTCCCCCCATTCAACAAAAGATTCTCGACGGCCTGAGAAGTCTTCCTGAAGAAGAAATTAAGCAGATCGTCCATTCCCTCAAAAAACTGACCAACATGCTTGAGGTGGAAGATCTAGAGGTCACCTGATCCCCTTCAGGGCGAATGCTTTTCGTCTCCCCATAGGGTCATCTCTTGCCTTTTATCGAAATCGGGCATTTTCTAAAAGGGGTATCCCGCCTTTTTTCTCCTTATATGTTCTTGAAAATACGTTATAAATAGCAAAAAAATAAAATGTCTTGACATCACGAACCAATCCGGGTATTAATATTTCAATTCAAACCTTTTGAAATGATATTATATCAATACAATTGATTTGGCCCGGGCCTTGCCCGGGCCAAAAATACCCAGCAAGACTGAGAAGGAGATACTCGTGAATGAGAAGCAGGTAGAAAAATCAAAAGACTTACTGGGTCAGGAAACGGTGGAGATGCTCCAACAGGTGCATCAGGACGCCCTTTGGATTTTGGAAAATCTCGGCGTGGGCTGCAAGCTGCCGGAGCTCCGGGCCCTTTATGAGCCCCTCGCCGCAGAGGGTGAGGCGGTGGTCTATGACAACCGCATCTATCTGACCACCGGCCTGGTTGAGCGTTGTCTTGAGACCGTACCCAAAGTGGATGAATTCTTTGTCCCCTTGAACAGCTTTTTTATCGGTGGTACCGCCCCCTATGTGTATAACGACGAGCAAGGGGAGGGAGGTATGGCTCCCACTCCGGAAGATGCGAAAAAGGTGGTCCAGATTGCAGAGAAATATTCGAAGGTGGCCGGCTCGGGGCGGGGTGTAAAGCTCAAGGATGAGGTCGAACAAATGACCATCATGGCCGGGAATTGCACCAAGCCCCTCTATTTCGCGGTTACATCGGACGAAGCTCTTGCCCGGGCAAGGGAGATCTATGAGCATAGAAAAAATATCATGATCGTATTCTGTCTGACCCGGCCTCCCCTGGAGGTGAACGAAAACTTCTCAGAGCACTTCGTCAAGGTGATAAAGGCGGGATTGCCTGTTTTCATCTCCGCCATGCCCATGGCCGGAATCAGTGCCCCTTACTGTTATAACGGGGTTCTGGCCATGACCCATGCAGAAGTGCTTTTCGGCATCTGTTCGTCACAGTTGCTCAACAAGGGAAGTCTGCTCGTTCATGGGGGATTCCCCACCATTGCGGACCCGAGTATCGAATACAACCCCAATTACGGGCTTATCAGTCACAACTTCCTCAACATCCTTATGAGCCATCTCAATCTTATGTTGGATCTTCCCACCTTCCAGAGTGCGGGGACCACCCATGAGGAGCACCCTACGGAACGGGCTTACGAGGATGCAAAGCGGGGCCAGGCCCTTTGCCTCAAATACGGCTTTCATATGATGCGCCACCCCTTTGCATTTCTCCGCTATTTGATCGACTTCTCCTTTGAAAAGCTGGAGAAAGCCATTCAAATCGCGGAAGAGGTCACCCCCGATGACGCCCCGGAGGTGGAAAAGCCCGTTTACGACGAGCGGGGCATGGAATCGATCCGGCATATCGGGTTGGGCATGTATATGGAGGACTCCCTGACCACGGCTAATTTAGGGAAAATTTTTGCAAAATAGGCATTAACAAAATCATTTTGGAGGTGTTGAAGTGGCATGTTTAGCGGGAATCATATCACAGCACGGAAGAATTTCTATGGACTGTGCAATGGAGTTGGGAAAGATGCTCAAGCACATGCGCCATCGTGGGCCGGATAACACCATCGTCCGTACCCTGACCGATGACAGGGGGGCCCTGGGGGCGGGAGAAATCAATCTGGCCCCTTACAGGACCTATTCCACCTCTCTCGAAGAGACCCCGTATTTTCTCTTGGACGGCAGGATCTTTAACGAAAGGTCAAACGGTGAAAACGACATCGATTTCTTCAGGGAATACTATGAGAAGTATGACAGGGATTGTTTCAGACACCTGGATGGCAGTTTTTCTTGCGCCGTCGTGGAAAAGGATGACGAGGTTATACTGGCGAGAGACCCTGTAGGGGCCCGGCCGCTTTTTTACGGGGCGAGTGACAATGTGTTTTATTTCAGCACCGAGATGAAGGGACTCAAGGGCCATGTCCAGTTTGATATCCATGAACTGCCGCCAGGGCATTTGTACAGCACCAGGAAAGGGTTGAGCCAATTTACGCCCTTTACCCCCGAGGTGCCCGAGGCGGAAGACATCCCGGGGACGGCCAAGGCCTTGAGAGAACTCCTCATTGAGGCGGTGAGAAAGAGAATGGATGATGTGGAGGCCGTATCCCTGAGCGGCGGTCTTGACAGCTCGATTATTGCGGCCATCGCCAAGGAGTTCAATCCCAAGCTGCATCTTTTCACAGGCACCATCGAGAGGCACGAGGGTCCGGACCTGGAAAACGCCAAATTGATGGCGGATTTTTTGGGCCTGGAGCACCACATTTACCGGGTCACTGATGAGGAGATCCTGGACTTCATCCCTCAAGCGGTGTGGTACCTGGAGAGTTTTGATGAAGACTGTATTTCCGGGATCATTTCCAACTTTTTTGTCTCCAGAATGGTCAAGGAATACTCCAACGCCGTGCTGGTGGGAGAGGGGGCGGACGAGCTCTTCGGGGGCTACCGAATGGTCCTCAAGAACCCGAGGGTGAAAAGCAATGAGCAGAGAGAAAGACTGGCCCAAAAGCTCCTTGATATCGCCTACAATACGGCGTTGAGGCGTCTGGATCGGGCCTGGATGGCCAATGCGGTGGTCTATAAGACCCCTTTCCTGGACGCCAGGGTGGTGGCCTTCAGCAAGAAGATACCCATGGATTGGAAGATCTACGGGGAAAAGCAGACCGAGAAGTTCATCCTGAGAGAGGCCTTCAGAGACATGTTGCCTGAAAAGATCGCGAACAGGGAGAAGCTGAGGTTTGCCATGGGCACGGGTATGGATGACGTGATGGATGATCTCGTAGGCCAGAGGATCGACCCCGCAGAAATCAAGCAGAGGCCCAAGGCGGCCTATGGGTTGCCCTTTGCTACCTTTAAAGAGCTCTATTACTATGACGAATTCCTTCAGCAGTTCCCACCATCCTACGAGAGACAGACCATCCGGTGGGATCCTTTTAAATAAGAGGAGATATTCACCATGTCGTTTCCGACAAATTATAAGTATGTCATTATTGGGGCCGGAGTCCATGGGCTGAGTACGGCCTGGCACCTGGCCAAGGGTTTGAAGGCCAAGAAAAAGGGTTCGGGCAAGGATATTCTGGTCATTGACAAGGGTTCCATCGGGGCCGGTGCCTCCGGCATCGCCTGTGGTGTGATCCGGAACAACTACTTCCAACCGGCCATGCGCAAGCTCATGGCCCACAGTGTGGCCGCGTGGGAAGAAGATGCGGAGGCCTATGGTTATTACCCGGTAGGCTATATGCAGATATCCCCCGAGGAGATGCATGCGGATGTAGCTGAAATCTATAAGCAGCAGAAAGAGATAGGGTATACCTCCGTTTTCATCGAGGGCGAGAAAGACTGCCTCAAGTATATGAGAGAGAACGTCTTCCATGACTGGCAGGCCAAAAACATCACTTCTGTTCTCCACGAGAAAAAGGGGGGCTATGCCTTCAACACCAGGTCCCTTTACCGGCTTGCAGACAAGGCCGAGGCGGAGGGTGCCCGTATCTTGACCGGGGTGGAAGTGACGGGGCTGAAAAGAAGCGGCCCAAGCGTGGATGCGGTTGAGACCTCCGGGGGCACCGTTGATTGCGAGTATGTGATCATAGGACCCGGGCCGTGGGCCAAGACCTTCTGGGACATGCTGGAACTCTCCAACCAAATAGACATAAAGGACGGGACCGGCAAAATCCACAAAGGGGTCCAGATGTGGACCTATTGGTGCCTTGTGGAAGGGACACTGGGAGTGTCTCCCGATTATGCCATGGATAACCAGGGGAATATGCCGCCCGTCGTCCATGTGGATAGTGATGCCCCTTTGTATTCCAGCGAGGACGGATCTTTGATTACGGATGAGATGTGGGGCATCTATTATAAGCCGGACTTTAACTTCGGCGGTGTTCAAGGGGGGGCCGCCCCTTACATTGTGGAAGGGGCGGTCAAGGTGGACCCTTACGGTATCGACTCCCCGGACTTTGTGGTGGGACCTGAATTCGTGCATATGTGGACCTCGGCCCTGGCTCACTGCCAAAAGAGGTACGAAGGGAAATACAAGTATTATAAAAACGAGCCCTCAGGTGGGTTGGGCTGTTTTACCCCTGATAGCTTCCCCATCTTTGATGTGTTTTATCAAAACTGTTATATGATTTTGGATTCAAATCATGGCTACAAGATGATCGGCGTGGGTGACTTGGTGGCCAAAGAGGTCCTGGGCGAAGAACAGGACCTGCTCAAGCCCTTCCGGTTTTCCCGTTATGAGAGAGGAGAATTGCACCCGGTCTCTCACAGCCCCTTCCCGTGGAGTTAAAGGCCTTGGGCGGACCAATTCAAGGATGGGGGTAGTCGTTTTCAAGGTGGAAGATGTGTTTCAATGGAATTGACGGTGCTCGGATCAGGGGGATGTATGGTTATCCCCAAGCCTCTCTGCCCATGCCCTGTCTGTGAAGAGGCCAGGAAAAAGGGAGTGCCCTACGAGAGGACAGGGCCTTCCTTGTTTGTTCATGACGAAAATATCCTCATAGACACACCGGCCGAGATAGCCCATCAATTAAACCGGTCCAGAATAGGACGCATTGATTACTTGATCTTTACCCATTTGGATCCCGATCATGTGGAAGGGTTCAGGGTGGTGGAACAGATTACGCTGGATTTCCGCACCTGGTGTGCCTACCCGGAAAAGCAGATCCAGTTGCTTTTGCCCGAGCAGCTGAGGGGCTATTTGAGAAAGATCCAATCCGTCTACGGTCCCTTGATCGATTATTACGAGACTCAGGGTTTTGTAAGATGCACCTATTTTCCGGAAAAGGTGACCGTTGGAAAGATCCAGGCCACCGCAATCCCCGTGGATCGGGGAGGCTATTTTTCATTTGTCTACGTCCTGGAAAAGGGAGGGAAAAGGCTTGTTTACGCCCCCTGCGACATTAAACCCTTTCCAGAACACAGGGCCGAGGTCCAGGGTGCAGATCTTCTGATCATCCAGCCGGGTATATTTGAGACCGGTTTGAAACATGACTTCGTCTATCCAGAGGATCACATCTCTCGGACCACCCTGTATACCTTTGAGCAGACCATGGCACTGGCAAAAAGAATTAAGGCGGCCCGCATCCTCTTTGTCCATCTGGAGGAGTACTGGAACAGAGGGCATGACGATTATGTCGCGCTTCAAGCGAAATTCGACAATATACGCTTTGCCTATGACGGCATGTCCATAGTTGTGTGAGTGGTTCCTTGCCGGAGAAAGGAAGGAAAAATGGAATTTGAAGATCAGGGATTGGTGGAAAGGATACACAGGGATGCCCTGCGGGTATTGGAAGAGATAGGGGTTAAGTGTGAATCCCCCGAGGTGAGGCAGATCTTTGAAGAAACAGGCTTAGCGGCCTACGATGACAGTACGGGGCATATCCATGTGCTCACACCCCTGGTGGAGCAAGCGCTCAATATGGGCCCCAAACGGGACAAATACTGGATCCCGGAGAATTCCTTCGGTGTGGGCGGTACAGCTCCCTTTGTCTACGATGATCAGACCGGTGATCTGGTGGAACCGACCTTTGAGCATTTGGCCAAAATAGCGAAGACGGTCAACGATGCGGATGTCATCAATTTTATGGCCAGAGGCGTTTTGCTTAAACAACAGGAAGTCAAGGTCATGAACACCATCATTGAAAACTGTCACAAGCCCATTTATGTGGCGGCCGTCACCGAGGAAGGAATCGCCAGGGCAAAAGAGATCTGTGATACAAGGGGGGGAATAACGGTCCAGTTTTCCATTATCAACAGCCCCCTGAATATCATCGAGAGCATGATGGAGCCCTTTTTGTCATGTGTTCGCCAGGGGATCCCCATCTACGTGTCCACCATGCCCATGGCGGGCCTCTCCGGCCCCTATTCCATGTCGGGACTTTTGACCCTGACCCATGCGGAGGGCCTTTTCGGCATCACCCTCGCCGAGCTGGTGAATCCGGGCCTTACGGTCGTGCATGCGGGCCTCCCCTCCATTGCGAATATCCAAAAGAACTATGCCGTGGATCTCGGCCTTGTGTCTCACAATATAGCCAATCTCCTTATGGAAAAGGTGAACAAGATGCTGGATATTCCCAGCATTCAAACCGCCTGTACCACCAGTCAGTCCCAGCCCAACAAGAAGGCGGAAGAGGAGGCCATCGTGGGCTATGCCTTGATGAAGAAATATGGCTTTCACCAGATGCGACATGCCTTCGGTTTCCTGGCTGAACTCATATCTTTCTCAATCGCAAAACTGGAAAGACATATTGAGCTGTGCCGGGAGACGGGACCTGATCAGGCCCCTGACTACCAGCTCGAAGCGTATGATCCCGAAGGGTATGAGGCCATTGCAAGGAACGGCAGCAAGGCCAACTACATGCGGGATGACCACACCTTGAAAAACACGGGAAAGGCCTTTTTGTATTAACATCAGTCACCGGAATGCTGTATATATCTCTTGGTTGCTGAATCAGGGAGGCTGCTCCGCCAAGAAGTCTCTCGCACCAAGGGATTGAAAAGCGCAAGAGAGGTGACTGAAAATGGACGAGGGAATGAAGGTTGCCATCTGCCAGACAAATCCGATCCTCCTGGACCTGAAGGCCAACCTGGAAGAGGTGATTGCCCAGATCGGGGAGGCGAGAGAAGCGGGTGCCCAGTTGATTGTGTTCCCCGAACTCGCCCTAACAGGATACTTCGTGGGTCAGAGATACCACGAAGTCGCCCTCAGGATGGATTCCCCGGAGATTATGCAACTCTTATCAGCCACCAAAGGGACGGCCGCGGTGGTGGGCTTTATCGAAGAATCTCCTGCGATGAATTTTTACAATTCAGCCCTCGTGGCGGTGGATGGCGAAATCTATTTTGCCTACCGTAAGCTCAACCTGCCCAACTACGGGGTTTTTGAAGAGCGAAAATATTTTGCTTCGGGAAAACAGATCCCCGTGTTCAAGCTTCACGATTTCACCATCGCCGTTTTTATCTGCAACGATCTGTGGCACCCTTCCCTCCCCTATCTGGGTGTATGCCAGAAGGCGGATATTTTTATTTCCATCTTCAATTCATCCCAGGGCTCCATGGGTACCGAGTTTTCGAATATTGAGAGCTGGGGCGTGATTGATAAATTCTACTCCCGTATATTCGGTATCTATAATATCTGTGCCAACCGGGTCGGGGAAGAGACCTTTCAGGAGAGGCGAGCTGTGGCCGGTGCTCCTTTACCTGGAGAAGACCCGGCAGACCCCTTCTACGAGACAACCACCTATCGGTTCTGGGGAGGCAGCGAAATCATCAACCCCTTCGGCCAGGAGATTGCCAAGGCCCTCTATTATGAGCCGGATCAGATCTTTGCCGATTTGTCGAGGGAGTTGCTCAGGCGAAAAAAGATTCTTCTCCCTTACCTGAGAAATGATGATCCCTATTTCACACACCGTGAACTTGAGCGCATTCTATACGAAAAGCGGTCGGTAGAGAATCCTTAGACAGGAGACGTTAAAGTTCGGGTCCGCCAGGGATCCCCGGTTTTTTGTTGATATTTATTTTTAACTGTTATAATATGATTCAAAATGATTTGAATTCAAACTGTTTCAATTGGAATAAGAGAAGGCCTTTAATTTTAGAGGGGATGTTTAATCCGTGGAACGAGAAACAGGTCATGACAGGATAAAAGCAATCGTACACCTGCTCCGAAGGTTGATGCAGGCAGGAGAGCACTATACCAAGGAATTGGACAAGAAATACCAGGTGAGCGCCCCCCAGCTTGTCTGCCTTCTTACACTATATGAACACGGCCCTTTGTCTCCCTCTCAGATTGCAAAGCATATCATGGTGAATTCCAGTACCGTTACGGGGATTATAGACCGGCTTGAGCAAAAAGGCCTTGTACAGCGGATAAGGAAATCTCGGGATCGGCGGGTCATTAACATTGAGCTGACCGAGGCGGGTAAAGACCTTTCCAAACACGCCCCTCCACCCATACAGCAGAAGATCGTGGACGGGATAGCAAGGCTGCCCGAGGAAGACATCAATGAAATCATTCGCGGGCTTACCAAGCTCACCTACATGCTTGAGTCGGAGCAGGTAGACATGGCAGAACCCATCTAACCGGGGCTATTCCCCCTGCTTTGTTGTCTAATCCCGCGGGCGCTTATTTCCAACAAGACCCCGGGGGGTCAGCCTCCACCCCTTTCAGCGCTCCTGCCGAGGATCCCCTGGTCCCTTAAGAATTCCCTGGCCACCTCCCGGGGAGAGCGTTTATGACTATCCACTTCATAGTTGAGTTCTTGCATGGCGGCATTGTCCAGACGGCCTGTGAGCAGGCCTAAGGCCTCCCGGATTTCCGGGTGGATTGCCAAAGTCTCCTTTCTGACAACCGGCGCTCCGTAGTAAGGGGGGAAGAATTCCAGGTCGTCTATGAGCGGTTTGAGGTTGTAAGCGGCGATGCGTCCGTCCGTGGCAAAGGCACAAATGATGTCCACTCCTCCATTTAAAAGGGCCTCGTACATAATGGTGGGATCAAGGTCCTTCACCTCTCCGAACCGAAAACCATAGGCCTTTTGAAGTCCGGGATAGCCATCCGGCCTTTCCGCGAATTCAGAGGTGAAGCCCGCCCGCAGGCCGGAGGCCGTCGACTTGAGGTCCGAAATGAAGCGCCAACCATACTTCCGGGCGTCCTTTTCTCTCACCGTGAGGGCGTAAGTATTGTTAAACCCGAAGGGGGCAAGCCAGCTTATACCAAAGCGATCCAGGTATGCCCGTCTCACCAGGGTCAAGACCTTATCGGGATCAGCCCCACCCTTTTTCCCCAGGATGACCGTCAGCCCGGTACCCGTGTACTCCGGGTAGAGATCAATGCCCCCATTGAGCAAGGCCCCGTGACAGATCATGGTACCTCCAAGATTAAAACGCCGAACCACCCTCAGGTGTGTGTTTCCTTCAATACATTGGGACATGAGCTCTCCCAAAATGAGTTGCTCCGTGAAGTTCTTTGATCCCACCACGACCTGTGGCCCGGGAACCTGTTCTTCTTGTGCAGGACCGGTAGCGGAAACAGGGGTTAAGGGGTTGTCCGAATGATAGGCCAGAAATCCGACCAGGGCGAGAATAACGGGGAGGAGAAACGCCGAGGTGCGAAGCAAGATCCGTTTTCGTGGCCCCAGGTGTCTGTGACGCCGGGGCTGAAGCGCCCAGACCACGGCGGCTATGGAGAAGTCCACGAGCAGCGCAAGGAGGGCGGCGGGTATGGCTCCAAGAAGGATGAGCCTGTTATTTGACAGGGCCAGGCCCCGGTTGATGAACTGGCCCAATCCTCCCGCGCCGATAAAGGCCGAGAGCGTGGCGATCCCCACCCCGGTTACTGCGGCGGTCCTAATACCTGCGATGATGACCGGCAGAGCCAGGGGAATCTTGACCATCCACAGGAGCTGAAAATTGGTCATGCCGATGCCGCGCCCTGCTTCCAGGCCTTCGGGAGGGACTCCTTCAATTCCTGTGAGGGTGTTTCTGACAATGGGGAGTAAGGCATAGAGGGCCAGGGCTATGATGGCGGGAACCACACCGATTCGCCCGGTAACGGCAAGGAGAATCGCCAGCATGGCCAGGCTCGGAATGGTCTGTAGGATGCCCGTGGCACCCAGGAGGGGGCCCCTGAGCCAGGAGACGCGGGAGGCCAGGATCCCCATGGGATGTCCCAATATGATGGCGATCCCTGTGGACAAACCGGTGAGCATAATGTGCTCGCCCGTACGCAACCAGAATTCCGGCAGCCGTTCGTATACAAAAAACCAGAGGGCCCCCTCCGTCATGCGAGCAACTCCTGGAAAGCGGCCATTTGCTTTGTCGGTTTTGAAAAGAGGTCGGCCACGAAAGGGCTGGCCGGCCTGTTATAGACCTCCCGGGTTGTTCCCACCTGTTCCAGCCGCCCTTCATGGAGTATAGCAATGCGGTCGGCCACCGAGATGGCCTCGAAGATGTCGTGAGTAACGAAGACGATGGTTAATTTGAAACGCTGCTTCAAGGAGATCAGTTCCTGCTGCAAGGTGTCACGGGTCAGGGCATCCAAGGCCCCAAAGGGTTCATCCATAAGCAGATATTGGGGATCCGATGCCAGGGCCCGGGCTACGCCCACCCTCTGCTGCTGACCGCCGGAGAGCTCGTCAGGGTAACGGCTTTTGTAAGTGTCCGGATCCATGCCTATGGATTCAAGCAACTCATGGGCGCGAAGGCGGCGGCGGTCTTTGTGCCAGCCCAGGAGCCTGGGAACCACACTGACATTCTCTTCAACGGTCATGTGGGGAAAGAGGCCGACCCCTTGAAAGACGTAGCCAATCTTCCTGCGCAGGAGCACCGGTTCCTGGCGGGTCACGTCCTGGCCGTTAACTTCGATGAGGCCGCTGGTAGGCTCGATGAGCCTGTTAATCATCTTCAGGGTCGTGGTTTTCCCGCTCCCGGAGGATCCAAGGAGAACCATGGTTTCGCCTTCATTCACATCGAGGGAGATATCCTTGACTGCATAGGCCTGGCTGCCCTCAAAGGCCTTTGAAATGTTTGCGAGTCGAATCATGGCAGATGTCCTCCAGCCCTGTGCGGGAAAAGGGTGAAGGCCGCGAGGCAAGTCAGGGCAGGGAATGGAGAATGAATACGAAGCAATACCCGTCTAGATCATCTCAACAAGCGATCTTATTAGGGCTTCCTGGTCCTTGGTGGTGGTTTTGAATCTAATACCGATTCCCTCTGATGTTGTCCTCACGACTTCGCCCTCGATCTTGATATGCTCGCGGCGGCGTGGGAGGGGAAAGGTCAGCGAGACATACTGTCCCACAGATAAGGGGATACGGGTTTGGATAAAGACTCCGCCCGCACTGATGTTTTGTATAAAATCCTGATAGGTACGATCCTCGGTGGCATAATCCACAACCATGAAGAAAGGTTTTCTTGCATCCTTTCTCTTGCCCTTGGATACCCTTTCCTCCAATTCCTTTAACAGGGCTTGCTGCTCATCTTTACCCATATCCATAATGATGGCAAACAGACGGGCAGCCACGCTTGATCCCTTTGAGACCTTATCGGACGCATCCATTGTGATCCCCGCCTTTCAGATCTAATCACGTGGATCGATCCCGGTGATTCGGCTAATCAGGCCGGTCTCCGGCAGCCCCAAGAAAGATGATATCATAATAGGGGAGGAATATCAAAATTTCAATCACCTTTTATGGGAACCCTGGTCTCTGCATGGCCAAAAGAAACCCCATGAGGAAAGGGATACATCCCCATGGGGTCCTGAACGCCTTTATTCACCGCAGCGCCGGCAGCTATACCGCTTCCTTCAAGGCCTTTCCCGCCACGAACTTTGGGACCTTCTTGGCCTTGATTTTGATGGCCTCGCCGGTCTGGGGATTTCTGCCCTTTCTGGCCTTCCTTTTCTCTACCTTAAAGGTTCCAAATCCGACCAGGGTTACGGTATCCTTTTTCTTTAATGCCTTGGTAATGGTTGAGAACACACAATCAACCGCTTCCTGGGCCTCTTTTTTGGTGCTGACGACCTTGGCTACCTCATTTACCAAATCCCCTTTGTTCATGTCTCCCTCTCCTTTCTGTGCAATTAAATGAAGTGGTTAATCAAGAATGCTCGGGCCAAACTTTGGCTAAGCGTCGCCCAAGCCTTGCCTCGCTGTTTAGGGATAGAGTGTATGCGGCAATCGGGCCTCTCAGTCTTTCCATAGCCAAAGATCAATGTCCATTCTTTACTAATAGAAAAATGATGATATTGCAACTCAAAAACTGCAAAAAAATTATACCCACCCCATGTGGTCTTTGGTCGGGGTCTCCCGCTCCGGCAGGGGGGATCCAGGCAAGCACTCCTCCACAATGTTCGGCCACTCTCCAACACAGCCGTTTTTAAGATGCCTTCGGCCTGTTCCAGCCGGCCCAAATGGCAATATGCGTGCCCTCAATCCCCTTCTTCCTGGTCCTCCTGGATCATGGATTGAAGGGAAGCGTAATCCAGTTCCAAGGCCTCCGCCACGGCCTTGTAAGTAATTTTACCTCCACAGGTATTTACACCCTTTGACAGGGCGGGACTCTGTCGTGTTGCGCGGGCGAGTCCTTCTTGGGCGAGCTTCATGAGATAAGGCAGAGTGGCGTTTGAAAGGGCGTAGGTGCTGGTACGGGGCACGGCACCGGGCATGTTGGTCACACCATAGTGGCAGATTCGGTCTACGATGTTGATGGGGTCTGAATGGGTGCAGGGCCGTGTGGTTTCCACGCACCCTCCCTGATCCACCGCCACATCCACGATCACACTGCCGGGTTCCATGGCACGAATCATTTCTCTGGTAACCAGGTGGGGCGCCTTGGCCCCTTTTATCAAAACCGCCCCGATAAGCAAATCCGCCCTTTTCACCGCTTCGGCAATATTGACAGGGTTGGCGCTCAGGGTGGTCAACCGCCCGTGCAGCACCTGTTCAAGAAAACGGAGGCGTTCGGTATTGATGTCCAAGAGAATGACACGGGCACCCATCCCCAGGGCGATCTGTGCGGCATTGGTGCCCACCACACCCGCCCCCAGGATGGTCACGTCCGCAGGCCGCACCCCGGCTACGCCTCCCAGAAGTTTCCCCCTTCCTCCGTTTGTCTTTTCCAGATAGTGTGCCCCCACCTGAACGGCCATTCGTCCCGCCACCTCACTCATAGGAATGAGCAGGGGCAGGGTGCCGTCGGATTCTTCAACGGTTTCATAGGCGATGCCGGTGACTCCCCGACTGAGCATTTCCGCGGCAAGGGGCCTGTTGGCCGCAAGGTGGAGATAGGTGAATATAACCAGGCCGGGTCGCATGAAGTCATATTCGCCGGGCTGGGGCTCTTTGACTTTTATCACAAGGTCACCCTGCCAGGCGTGGCGGGCTTCAGAAACAAGTTGGGCTCCGGCGGCGCCATATTCCTCGTCAGCAAAGGCGCTTCCCTTGCCCGCGTCTTTCTCCAGCAATACCCTGTGCCCTGTATTCACAAGCTGTTTTACCGCTCCCGGTGTAAGGGCGACCCGGTATTCGTTATCCTTGACTTCCTTGGGCAATCCTATAATCACGGGGGGCCCTCCTTGCCTTGGCTGGACGGCGTGAGCGGACGCGGGCCTTGCGGAGAATGGGTGAATGCGCACAAGGTTCAGCCTTAATGAGGTTCGACACGGATTATATCCCAATCGCCGTGGGTGAAGCTACCAAATTCGCGGTTCCTCACAAGAAGGAGGCGAAATGATTTACCCCGTGGTCTGCATATGCTAATATCCGAATCTAATGTCCAAGGGAGGGGAATTATGAAAAAGGAATATATCCATCAGGAATTGAACCGGGAAGTTGAATCCATATCCGGATATTATGTCTTGGAAGAGGAAAAGGTCTTGGATTATAAAGGCAGACCGGTCCTGTATGTGATCGGCCATGGCGTGGTAGAGGCCTCGTGCTGTGGTGTAGGCGGCTGTAGATATGCCCTTGTCCCCGGATATATTGCAGAATGGAAGACCAAAAAGACCGATTCTGGGTTGGCGGTGTCGGAAGTTGAGCCGATTTCACAGGAGAAGGCCAAAGGCGATATCCAGAGCCTCATCCAGGAGAGGGAGGTCATCAACCAGATCCAGTTCTCCTGAAAGGGGTGAAAGACTCATGGCCTTCTGCGCACGCGAAGGATGAGCAGGACAAGGGCGGTGCATGAGCAGAGAATAAACAGGGAAACCGCTGGAAAACCAAAGCGCAGTAAGGCCCAGCCAGTACCTGCGAGGGGATACAAGGCCACACGCACAAGGGCCTTAAGACTCTCATGTTTTGCAATTATTCCGGCAATCGGCGGGGAATACCGGTAATAGAGTTCAACCAGAAATTCCCCCCAGGTGCTGGTAAGGAGGAAACGATCCCTGAAGGTCCTGAGAAGCTCGACTTGAGAATGGTCTGATGAACCAAAAGCGGCCGTGGCGATGAAACAGCCTCCTCCCCCTTCGCTGGCAATGGCGGTAAGGTAGTCAAAAACGCCGGTACTATTTGTCCCGCAGTAAAGGACGCCTCTTATAGTCGCAAGGGCAAGGATTTGAACCTCCAGATCGGTGAGGCCCGGATTTTGGGCGTACCAGACCCCCCCCCCTGAAATGGTCTTAAAGACCCCTGCACCATCTACAGCGGCATAAAGAATCAGGTCGGCCGTGGGGTGAACCAGGATATCTTGAATATTCAGGCTTGTCAGTCCCTGGTTAATGGCCGCCCAGTTAGCACCGCTGTTATAGCTTACAAAAATACCGCCTCCCCATGTCCCCGAGTAAAGGATGGAAGGAACCAGGGGGTCCACCTCCACGGCGGAAATGCGCAAGTTTGAAATACCGACGTTGATATCCGTCCAGCCCGCACCTCCATTCTGGGTGGAAAACACGCCGTCATTGTAAGTGCCGGCATAGGCATATCGGGCATCTGTGGGGTGTATCGCCAGGTCCGTGATATAGAGGTCCGTCAGTGCATTGTTTACCGGGGTCCAGTTTCCTCCTCCGTCGGTGGTTTTAAAAATGCCGCCCCCCCAAGTCCCGGCAAAAAGGGTTTGGGGTGAATTCTTTGAGATGGCCAGGGCAGAGACATTGAGGTTTGTCAGGCCCGTGTTGATGGGTGTCCAGGTCGCCCCGGCATCTGTGCTCTTGAACATGCCTCCCCCCGTGTCCCGTGTCCCGGCGTAAAGGGTCACGGGGGTGGCCGGATCAATAGCCAGGGCCACGATGTTGTGGCCTTCCATGCCTGTATTGCTCAAGGCCCAGCTCACGCCGGCATCCGTACTCTTGTACAGGGCCCCTCCCGAGGGACCGAGTCCCCGGGTCCCGGCGTAGACGGTTTCGGGATCAACCGGATCTACGGCCAGGGCTTCAATATTGAGCATCCTGATACCCGTATTGGCCTCGGTCCAGGTGGTCCCTGCGTCTATGGTCTTGAAGAGTCCACCCCCTCCATTGGTCCCCGCGTACAAGGTCTGGGAGGCGGCTGGGTCCATGGTTAAGGCCTCGATGTCGGTCCGAGCAAGACCGGTATTCGCTGCATTCCAGCTGGTCCCACCGTTGGTGGTTTTATACACCCCGCTGCCACCGGTCCCGGCGTAAACAATCAGGGAACTGGCCGGATCTAGACAAAGGGCCCGGACTTCTTGGATGGTGGCTGCCGGAGTGACTTCAGACCAGCTTGCGCCGCCGTCGGTGGTCTTAAATACTGCGCCATTACCCAGGGCATCCCTCCCTCCTGCATAGAGGACCAGAGGATTTCCGGGATAGAGGACCAGGTCAAAGAGGTCGGTGATGGTGAGTCCCGTGTTTACGGGGGCCCAATTTGTCGCTCCATCTGTAGTCTTGAATGCCCCCCCGCCCATGGTTGCCGCATAGATGATCTGGGTATTTGTAGGGTCCATGGAAAGGGCCATCACGGCAAGCGTTGTCAGGCCTGTGTTCACGGCATTCCAATTTGTCCCACCATCCGTGCTTTTGAAAACGCCTCCACTCGATGTGCCCGCATAAATGACCTGAGGGTCGGTAGGATCAATGAGGAGGCATTCGATATTGGGATCTGTAAGTCCGGTGTTGACGGCCGCCCAGGTGGCTCCGCCGTCTGCACTTTTGAATGGGCCCCCTCCAAGGGTGCCCGCGTAAAGGGTTTGAGGGGCCGTTGGATCAACAGCCAGGGCATTTACATCCAGGTTGGTGAGCCCGCTGTTTGTGGTGTTCCAATGGGCTCCCCCGTCTGTGCTTTTGTATACGCCTTTCCCCCCTGAGCCTGTATAAAGGATTTGCGAGTCGGTAGGGTCAACGGCCACGGTTAAGATAAGCCCCCCCTCTGGTCCAAGAGATGTCCATGTGTTGATACCGGCCCAGGCCCCATTTTTGTCCTGGGGCCCTGGGAAAAGGGCAAACACAAAGGCAAGTAACAAGGTCACAGGCGCGTATCTCGGCAGGTGTCTGATCCTTTTCATGGTGTCATCTCCCAAAAATAACGATACAAGGGCTTATATCTCTTGGATATTCCCCGTTGGTTAGTGGCAGTCTCCCTTCCAGATCCAGAATACACCCCGTTGTTGCAAACGGACTGACTTCCTTGAGATATAACTTGAGTCAAAGAGGTTGCCAATACCGTTTTACACGCAGATCCTGGATCTCACTATTGGTGAATTCCAGATTCAAAGCGCCAAAAGCGGCATTTCAAGCCGTAGAAGGTAAAACGCCGAATTTTTAAGCGTCTTTTATGCAACTACGGGGTACACCTTAACGATTTGCGGGGATTATAGAATTTCTTGGAGAGGTGTGCAACAAAAAGACTCATCCCCCCAATTCTTGACTTTCCATGATCCTTTTGTTAACCAGAGTATGCCTTGCCGAGTTCCTTTCTTTCCTGAAAGGATAGTAGCTATGTTGCTTGATTCGGAAAACCTGATCAGAGAAATTAAGGGCGAGCCCTGGGCTAAAGGGGTCGCAGCGGAAGATGATTTCTGGGTACACCTCTCCACATGGATTGAGAAGCGTGTCGTCTATTACTTCCTGGAGCAGGTGATTCGCCAGGTGGATGAGATCATTGAGATTGATCCCGATCTTTCCGAACCTCACATCCTGGAACGGGCCACCCAGATTATGGTGGATTTCCTTGGGGCCAGGTCCGCCTCGGTGAGGATTTATGACCCCCATACCGAACAGATGCTTTCCTATGGCTCTTACCCGTCCAAGGAAGATACGAGGGAAACCTATGTCCCTCTTGAAGGAAGCATCGCGGGCGAGGTTGTTAAGACCCGGAAACCGTATATGGTACCCGATATTCTTAAGGAGGAGCGCTATCAAAATAAGGAGGTTGTAGAGAAGATGGGGGTTCATTCCCTCATAGGCGTTCCTCTCGATATCCCTCGGTTTTTTCCCCACGAACACGATACGGTGGGGGATATTCAGATTTACTATCCAGAAGAGGACAAAAGCTTCAGTCCCCTTGAGATTCAGATGGCCAACCTCCTGGCCAAGAGGCTGAGTTTTGTCATCGCCCGCAAAAAGATCCTTTCTATGCGCAAGGCCAATGAAAAGAGGGAGGCCATTGTGGCCCATCTTTTTCAGACCGTGGGTTCCCGGGGAGGCATAAAGATCAAGGATGTGTTTAACCGGGTTATTCCGGAACTTGCAGACATGGTCGATCTACAGAGCAGCGCCCTTTTTTCGGTGACTGAAGACCTGAACCATATTGTGCTGGAAGCGGGGTATCCAGAAACCGGGTACCATAGTATAGGGAAGACCTTCAAGGTGGGCAGCGAGCCGGCCTTCGAATACCTGCTCAATTTGCGGGATTACCCGGGGGAATCGCCCTACGAGATATTCACCCCCTCCTATCTTCTGGTGGTGGATCCCCAAAGAAGCAGCATGATTTCCGATAACCTCAAGGCCATGGCCGCAGCCCACAACATCAATTCCATTCTTTACATCCCCCTGAAGGTGGAGGGCGAGGTCCGGCACATTATGACCTTCGACGCCCTGGACCAGAGAATGCGTTATCGAAATGAAGAGATAGATCTGTTCCGCTTTTTGGGACGGGAATTGCTGAAGGCTCAGAAAATGGAGCGCCTCGATGATGCGCTCCACGATTTCAAAAACCCGGCCATTGCCATAGCCGGGTTCGCCAGAAGGCTGAAGAAGCTCCTTGAGGAAGAGGAATGTGAGGAAAAGAAGGGGCAGATTAAGAAGTATGCGGATATCCTCCTGGAGGAGACGAACCGCCTGCAGGAACTTGCCCTGAGCATTTATGAGGTGGGCAAGGAACAGGTCGTCAACCTGACGGAGGTCCTCCAAAGCCGCTTCGAGATCAACAAGGAGGCCATCCGGGAACTGTTCAGACAGAATATCGATCTGATGGAAGGGCCCTTTGATTACGACCTCGGGGTCCGGTGCTTCCCCCTCCATTTGGAACGGGTCTTTGACAATCTCTTGAATAACGCCACCAAGGCCATTCCCCTGAAGGGTGGAAAACTTGGAATCCGGACCTACCCAGACGGCAAATGGGCCTGTGTCGAGATAAGGAACACGGGACGTATTTCCGGAGAAGATCGCTTGAGGCTCTTGGAAGGCAAGGGAGAAGGACGGGGCCTCTACATCACGCACCGAATTATCCGTCTCCTTAAAGGCAAGATAGAAGTAAAGGGGGGCAAGAATACCACCGTGATCGTAGTTCGTCTCCCCCGCCACGGGGCATAGGCCAGGGCCCTGATTAAAGAAAGCCGTTTTTCCCTTCCCCTTGGGGGCTGTCTGTGAATGCTCACGGCCCCGAATCATAAGAGCGGATACGCCCCATAAGGCGCTTGAGATGTGGCCTGAGCCTTTCATAGATGAAAGCCCCCAGCATGTCCATTTCCTCATTGACCCGGGAGTGTTTCACATCCGGGGAATCGATGTAAAACCATGGAAGGTGGGGGTACATCATTTTGCCCTCCTCAAGATTCAATGACAGGTACACTCCTTTATCCAAGAGGATGATGGAAAAGTCGGCCTCAGGGCAAACATCTCGGATCACCTTTTCCGCGTTTGCCGGATAGATGACCAGAGGCCTTTGATCCTGGATACGGAAGGAGACTCTTTCCTGCACCACCCCATTTAAGACCAACTCCCATTCGCTTTCTCGAATGCCTGCCCATCCCGCCGCTGTTTCCCCCGGTGTCGCCTTCATAATGACGTCTTTGAGGGCGTTCCGGATGTCTTTTTGCAGTTTTTCCGTGGTTTCTCTGAAGCTCCGCCTCGGAGAAAACCCATAAGGAGAGCTGTCGGCGAGGCCTTCCCCGTAGTAGAATGCCCTGGTCATGGAGGGCAGGATGGCAATGGTCACGTCCTCTTTTGGGTTTGAGTCCCGAACAGGCCTGCAGGGATAGGGTTTATAGTGGGCCCTCTCGACCTGCTGCCTTACATAAGGGTCCATTTTTATGGCGCCCATCTTGAAAAGGGCGTGGATCAGGAAGGGACAGTTAAGGTAGCCGTAAATGTGAGGCTCTTTTTCAAGAACGGCCCTGAGGATCTTTAGCTCGTCCATACTCAGGTTCATGGCCCTGAGTTCATTTTGGGAGGCATGCCGGTGAGGGCTGAAGAGTAACGCTTTGCGATTGATGATGGCCTCCAGGTTCATTTTTTCACCCTGATGAATCTTTTTCAAAAGCAACAACCTGATGGCCACAAATTCCGGTGCCGGGAAAAGGCTCGCAACAGCGGAATCGTCCTTATGTAAACTCAGCCTTTCGTCATAGTAGTAAAGGACATTAGCCAGTTCCAGTATATTGGGATCCATCACCAGGAGGGGTATTTCACTTTTTTCCGGGTCGGTCATGACCTCCCATATGTCCTGGAAGTCGAGTCTCGCCTCGAGCCCCCTGGTGGCCCATTCTTCCCTGTTCCTGGGATCCCCTTCACGTCCGAGTACCACCTGCAGGAGATAGGAGAGGATCTCCCCGGCATACTCCTGTGCCGGGGTAAGTTCCCCGCTCCCCTCCACAGGAGGCCGGCCAAAAGGGGCTTTCCCCTCTCCGCAAGGGGCGCGAACCTGGACAAAGGGGAGAGCAAGGGTGGAGGAAAGGATGAGGACGAGGAAAAGGGCTTTTTTCATGGTTTCTCCCGGCCTTGATGATTACCATGTCAGGGTTAAAAGAGTTTGCCTTGAATAGCAAGCGTTTTTTTAGTAGAAGCGGAAAGGGAGGCCTTGGGCCTTTACCCCATTATTGCATAAAAGGCGCTTAAGCATTCTGCCTTCTGCCTTCTATGACTTCAAAG
>CAZNLL010000013.1:0-45790 GCA_964573885.1 uncultured Desulfobacteraceae bacterium
CTCGTGGCTCATTCGCTCGTTACCATGATTTGCCAGGGCATGGGCGACCTCGTGCCCAATGACGACCGCCAGCCCGTTCTCGTCCCTCGTATAGGGAAAAATTCCCGTATAAACCGCCACCTTCCCTCCCGGCATGCACCAGGCATTTGCTACCTTGTCATCCTTGATAAGGGCAAACTCCCATTGATAATTGCTGACCTCCCGGCCCCGGTCCAACTCTTTCAAAAAGGCTTCCGCCGCACCGGCGATTCTTTTGCCAACCCTCTTGACCATCCCGACCAGCTCCGGGTCCTTGGAGAGCTTTTCCTTCTTAAGGACCTGATCGTAGTGCTGGAGGCTCATAGAAAGCAGTTGTGGTTGCGGAAGAAGCTTAAGGCTTTTTCTATGCGTGAGAGGAACTTCGGCACAGGCCGCGAAAAGGATCAAAAAAATGACCAGAATTTTAAAATTTATCAGACGCTTCATCTTCATCACAAGGTTTATCGCCCCTAGAAAGGTCTTAACGATCCATACTCCGGACACTGCCAGTTGACCCCGGTACAGGTAAGACCCCGAAGGTTTTCTTCCATACAAAAGAACCGTAATGCCGCATCACACGAGCCGGAGAGGCATTGGGATTTAAACCGGCACCTCAATGAGAGATGTGGGCTCGCCCTGCACGCTTACCACGATGTTTGTATTTATCCGGCCACCGCAGTGCAAGGCTTTTGACGCTGCCTCCAAGGCCTTTTCAGGTCTATTATTGATTTCACTGAGGTGGGCCAGGACCACCAGATCAAGCTTCTCGTGGGAAATCAAACGGAGGAGATCCCCGGCCTGCTCATTGGAAAGATGCCCGTCTCCTCCCCGTATTCTTCTCTTAAGTTCCAGAGGGTAAGGTCCCTGTTCCAGCATTTCATGATCGTAATTGAATTCCAAGATCAGGGCGTTACAATCTCCCAACCGGTCCTGCACCAGGGCTGTGCTGCGACCGAGATCAGTGGCCATGCCGATTTTCACCCCGTTGAAAGAGAGTATCAGCCCAAACGGGTCGACGGCGTCGTGGCACTTGGTAAAGGTCTCTGCACAAAGGTTTTTTATGGTAATGGATTCCCCTGTTCGGGTGACCACAGTCCTGTCCACTCTGCCCAAGGCCTTCCTCCCCCGCTCAAAGGTCCTGGAATTGGTGTAAACAGGCAGGTCAAAACGCCGGGAAAAAGCGCCTACACCCCTTATGTGATCCGTATGTTCATGGGTCAAGATAAGCGCATCAAGCTCCTTCGGCCTTGCCCCTATCAGCTCAAGACGCCTGATCATCTCACGGCAACTGAGCCCCGCATCCACCAGGACCCTCACCTGATTTGTTTCCACATAGCAGGCATTTCCCCGGCTCCCGGAGGCCAGAACAGAAAATTTCAACGAACCGGGTGTCATATCCTTCACGTGTCCCTTGTTCAGGGGGCCGACGGGTATGGGCCCCCTCATTCGATGCCGCTGTGCCCGAACCCGCCCTGCCCTCGGGGGGTCTCACCCAGGCTGCTCACCTCCAGGAGATCAACCCGGTAAACCTTGGAAACAATCATCTGGGCGATACGATCGCCGCGCTTTATCTCAAAAGGCGCCCCACCCCAGTTGATCAAGATAATGCCTATCTCGCCCCTGTAATCCGAGTCAATGGTTCCCGGCGAGTTCACCATTCCTATGCCGTGGCGTAGGGCCAGACCGCTGCGGGGCCGGATCTGCACTTCGTATCCGGGCGGCACCGAGACAGCCAGACCGGTGGGGATAAGCCTTATCTCACCCGGCCTTAACAGGACAGGCTCTTCCAGAAAGGCCCTTATATCCATGCCGGAAGAACCTTCCGACGCATACGCCGGCAGAGGAAGATCTCTGTTGTCACCGACACGGGTGATCCTCATCAGGACTTTGTTCAAAGCACCCTCCCCTTTCCTTCTTATTTCCAAGTATTTTTGCTTTGACTTATCACGGGAAGTTGCGGGTGAGAAGCCACAACTCCTTGCCAAGACCCTGACATATTTGACCGGGGGATAAATCCGGGCGCTTGCGCCCGCTTGGGGTTTGCTCTTAGTGGCTGTCGAACTGGAGGGTGCTCTTGTCGAGTTCTTCTTCTTTCAATGGACCGAGGGCCGCCAGGGAGACCCCACCATCCTGGAAAATCCGATCGGCCACTTCAATCACGTCGTCCACACTGACCTTTGCAAGGCTTGAAACCAGCTCTTCGCTGCTGATATACCTTTCAAAAATAAGTTCGTTCTTTGCCACCCGCATCATTCGATTGTCGCTGCTCTCAGAGGCGAGGTAGACCCCGCCCATCAGATGCTCTTTGGCCGCGTCCACCTCTGCGGAGGCCAATTCACCTCTCTTGATTTTCTTGATCTCGTGCTGCACGGTTTCAAGGGCGGGATCGACGCTTTCCCTGTCCGTCGCCATATAGATTCCCAAAAGACCCGTATCTATGTATGAGGAGACATAGGAATAGACGCAGTACGCCAGGCCCTTCTTCTCCCTGATCTCTTGAAAAAGGCGGGAGCTCATGTTTCCCCCAAGCAGGGTATTGAGTATGGCACAAGTGTACCGGTCGTCACTTCTCAGCGAAGGCGCCTCTCCTCCCAGGCACAGATGGACCTGTTCCAGGTCCTTAAAGTAGACCGAAACAGTGTCTCGGGACAGGGGGACACGCCTTTTGCAATCTGAGGCCCTCTCTTCCAGTGTTTCGAAAAGGGGCCTGAAATACGACACCATCTCTTCGTGATCCACATTACCTGCCGCTACGATGAGAACTCTTTCCGGGCCATAACATTCGCCAAAGTATTTCATTATGTCCTTTTTATCAATAGCCGAAACTGTTTCCCCCGTCCCCAGGATGGACATGCCCATGGGGTGGTCCCGCCAGAATTCCCTGTTAAAAAGGACGTGGATATTGTCATCGGGCGTATCCTCCACCATGTTGACTTCCTGGAGGATAACCTGCCTTTCCCGTTCCATGTCCTCGGGTGCGAAAATGGAATTCAAATAGATGTCGGAAAGGATCTCTGCCAGAGGCCTGAAATGCTTGTCAAGAACCCTGGCGTGAAAACACGTGTGTTCCTTGCCGGTAAAGGCGTTGGACAGTCCCCCTATGGCGTCCAGCTCCTTGGCGATCTCCAGGCCGGTACGGTTTCGAGTCCCCCGAAACAGCATGTGTTCCACGAAGTGGGTGATGCCGTTTTTTTCCTTCTCTTCATCACGGGAACCCGTATTCACCCAGATACTGAGCGAGACAGATCTCAGGTGATCCAGCCTCTCCGAAATGATCCTGACACCGTTATCTAAAACCGTTTTATTAAACATTGTCCAAGCTTTCACCCAGCGCGGCCTTGCGGGACAGACGAATCTTTCCGGCCTCATCCACCTCCAAGACCTTCACGAGCACCTCATCACCTTCTTTTAGTACATCTGATACCTTGTTGACCCTCTCACGGTCCAACTGCGATATATGGACGAGTCCGTCCGTTCCCGGAAAAATCTCCACAAAGGCCCCGAAGTCCATTATTTTGACCACCTTACCCATGTAGAGCTTGCCCACCTCGGCTTCCTGAAGGATGTCACCGATCATGTCAACGGCGGCATCGGATGTTTCCTTGTCAGGCGTTGAAATAACCACTGTTCCATCGTCTTCCACGTCAATCCGGGCACCTGTTTCATTGGAAATTTCGCGAATGGTCTTGCCCCCCGGACCGATGAGAAGCCTCACCTTTTCGGGTTTAATCTGCATGGTTACAATGATGGGTGCATACTCCGAGATCTCGCTTCTCGGCTTGGAAATGGTCTTGTTCATTTCCTCCAGGATAAAGAGCCTCGCCTCTCTTGCCTGTCCCAGGGCCTCTTGGAGGATCTCTCGGGTGATCCCTTCTATTTTTATATCCATTTGGAGGGCCGTGATTCCCTCGGCCGTCCCGGAAACCTTGAAATCCATATCCCCATAATGATCTTCGTCCCCGATGATGTCCGTAAGAACCACCGTCTTTTTCTCATCCGATACAAGGCCCATAGCCACCCCGGCCACAGCCTCCTTGACGGGAACGCCTGCGTCCATGAGGGAGAGAGAACCACCGCAAACAGTGGCCATGGAAGAGGATCCGTTTGACTCTAGAATTTCAGAAACAACCCGAATACAGTATTGAAAATTCTCCTTTTCCGGCACAACGGGCGCTAAGGCCCGCCGCGCCAAGGCACCGTGACCTATGTCCCTGCGCCCCGGGCCTCCGAGCCTTTTTGCCTCGCCCACACTGTAGGGGGGGAAGTTGTAGTGCAAGATAAAGGATCTATAATGGTCCCCGTAGATGGATTCTATCTTCTGCTCATCCCGTTCCGTTCCCAAAGTGGTCAAGACTATGGCCTGGGTCTCCCCTCTTGTGAACAGGGCGGAACCATGGACCCGGGGAAGCAAACCGACAACGCACTCTATGGGTCTGACTTCTTTGAAGGAACGACCGTCGATCCTCTTCCCTTCTTCCAGAATCACCTGCCGCACAATCCGTCTCTCCAGGTCATGGAGGATCTCCTTAACCTCTGATTCCCTTCCTTCCCCCTCATCGCCCAGGGAGTCCAAGCAAGACCGCTCGGATTCTCCTCTCTCTTTCTCTCGCTCTTGTTTGTCAGCCACGGTGATGACATCTTCCAGGAGTGGGCGGGCCAGACTTTCAACCCTTTTCTGGAAGTCTTCGTTAACCGGCTCGGGCGGGACACTCCTCTTAAGCTTCCCGGTCTTTCTTTTGAGTTCTTCCTGCAAATCGAGCATGGGCTGCATGGCCGTATGGCCGAACAGGATGGCTTCAATCATATCGGCCTCTGAAACAAACTGGCCCCCGCCCTCCACCATGACTATCCCGGAACGGTTGCCGGCAACGATCAGGTTGATATCGCTTTCTTTTTGCTGGCTCATGGTCGGGTTGGCAATAAAATTTCCCTCCACTCTTCCCACACGTACCCCGGCAATAGGCCCGGAAAAAGGAATATCCGAGACCTCAAGGGCCGCCGAAGCCCCGAGCATCGCCAGCACATCCGCCTCATTCTCTCTGTCCGTGGAAAGCACGGTGGCGATCACCTGGGTCTCATAGCGATAACCCTTGGGAAACAAAGGCCTGAGAGGCCTGTCAATCAATCGGGAGGTCAGGGTCTCTCTCTCACTGGGTCTTCCCATATCTCTCCGAAAAAAATTGCCGGGGATCCTTCCCCCTGCATAGGACATCTCCTGATATTCAACAGTCAAAGGGAAGAAGTCGATGCCTTCCCGGATATCGTTTGTAGACACAGCGGTGACCAGTACCACCGTCTCCCCATAAGTAACAACAGCAGACCCGCAGGCCTGCTTGGCTATTCGGCCTGTTTCCACATACAAAGTCTGTCCATTAATCTCGATCGAACGGCTCTCTATCATTTCTTATTCTTCCTTTCGCTGTGGCACACCCTCTCATGGTTGTATGCCTCGATATATTCACTATCCACTCAAAACCCTATCTTACTTTCGAATACCCAGTTCCTTGATCAGATTCTTATATTTCTCCATATCTTTCCGCTTCAGGTAATTGAGGAGTCTCCTTCTCTGTCCCACAAGTTTCAGCAGTCCTCTCCTTGAGTGATGATCCTTCTTATGGACCTTAAAATGCTCCGTCAGGTATTTGATTCTATTACTGAGCAACGCTATTTGGACCTCAGGTGAACCGGTATCTTGCTCATTTGTTTTAAAACGTTCAATTATCTCCTTTTTTGCTTCCGGCGTTAAGACCACTTCTTTTTCCTCCTGTAGAAATTCGTTCAAACCAATCAAGCACCCCTTTCAGGCAAGACCTTTAGCCATCCCCGGAGATTCCTCCTCCCCGAACCTCCGGAAAAACCTCTTTTTCCCTCAAGAAAAAACCCTCTTCAATATAACCCTTGTTTGATCATTTCCCCCCATTTTTTCTCCTCCCACTACGGCCACAAGTTCCCCGTTTTCGACCACCTTCGAATACCCCCCCTGGCAAAGTCTCCGCCTTGACCCCGGCGGCAGTTCCTGCCATTCCGGCTGGTAGCCCTGTCGTATCTTTTTGGCCAGAAACTTATCCACTTCAATTTGATCCATGTCGGGCAGGGCATCCCTTAAGGGGATGATCCGTTTCCGCAAAGAATCAGACCCTCCCGAGGGGGGTATATCCCGGGAGCTTAAGGCCTCCTCCACCCTGAAGGGCCCACTGGCCAATCTCCGCAAAGAGCGCAGGTGCGCTCCCGGTCCCAGCTCGGTTCCCAGGTCGGCTGCCAGGCTCCTGATGTAAGTCCCACCGGAACAGGCCACCTCCATGGTTACATGAGGGAGATCTATGGAAAGGATCCGAAGGGAGTAAACCTTCACACGCCTCCTTTTGGGATCAACCTTCACCCCTTTCCTGGCCAGTTTGTAAGCCGGGATTCCTCCGGATTTCACAGCCGAAAAAACCGGAGGGACTTGGTCAATGGTGCCGACAAATTGCTGTGCCTTTCCCTGGATATGTTCGGGCTCCAGTGGAGCAACGGGGCGGCTACGAACCACCCGTCCCGTAGGATCCAGGGTGTCGGTTTCAACCCCCAGCCTGAGGGTGGCCTCATAGACCTTGTCTCCGGACATAATGAAGGGAGAAAGCTTGGTCCCCTGATCCACCAGAATGACCAGCAGCCCGGTGGCAAAAGGATCCAAAGTGCCGGCGTGGCCCACCTTTCGCTTCTTTGCCCCTCCCAGGCTCGCTTTTAGCTCTTTAACGACCCCATAGGAGGTCCGCCCCCCTTCCTTATCGATCAAAATAATTCCGTCAGTTGGACTTCCCATTCAAATCCAAGGACCGGGCGGCCTCCCTTAAAAACTCTTCCTTCAGGGTAACGAGCGACCCTTTGCGGGTAAAACCCGCCGCCTTTGCATGTCCCCCTCCCCCGAATAGGGAAGCCAGCCGGGCCACATTAACATGGCCGTTTGAGCGCAAGCTGAACTTATATTCCCTTTCCCCCACCTGCCGGATGAGCACCGCAATCTCCACACCCCACACGAACCGGGGATAATCCACAAATCTCTCACTATCCATCCGGCCCGCCCCGGCCCTGTGATACATGTCAAGAGAGATCATCATCATCCCGACCTTTCCCCTACACCGGAATTCAATGCTTCCCAGGGCCATCTTGAGCAACCTCAGCCGAGACATGCCACAGCCGTAAAGGACCTTACGGGACAGTTCCCAAGGCCTGACACCGTATTCCAGCATTTTTCCGGCGATCCTCAAGGCCCCTGGGGTTGTGTTGGAATAGCTGAAAGAGCCGGTATCGGCCTGTATGGCTGCAAATATGTTTTCCGCCACCTCGGTGCCCAGGGGCAGGTCCGTCGTCTCTATGAGTTCAAACACCAGTTCTCCTGTGGAAGAACTCCCCGCATCCACCAAATTCAAATCCCCGAAGAACTGGTTGGTCTCGTGGTGGTCGATGTTAACCACGGTCCTGCTTTTCTCCAAACAGACGGCAGGGGCTCCAGCCCTTTCCAGTGCCCCGCAGTCCAGTACCAGGGCCACATCAAAGGGCTTTCCCGGATCCACATGTTGTACGATCCTTTCACTCCCCTTTAGAGGAGAGAAGTACCCGGACAAGGGCTCTTCGGTAAAGCAAATCACCTCCTTCCCTGCGTCAAGGAGCGCCTTATCCAGCGCGAGCATGGAGGAGATGCCATCCAGATCAGGATCCTTATGGGTCACCATAAGTAAACGGTTCGCCTCCTCAAGCTGGTCGGCTATTCTATTCAGCAAGGTCTTTCGATTCATCGGTTCCCAGCTTCTCAAGGAGCATTTCCATATGGCTGCCCCTTTGCAGTGAGGAATCATGAATAAAGGTGATGTCAGGGGTATGTTTCAGCGACATCCCTCGTCCCAGCTCCCTCTTTATGAATCCCTTGGCGCTCTCCAAACCGGCTTGCGCCCTTCTGATCTCTTTCTCCGCTCCCATCACGCTGTAGTATACCTTTGCCGATCTGAGATCACCACTCATACGGGTCCCTGTGACCGTAACCCCTTTGACCCGGGGGTCCTTGACCCTTTCAATGAGGAGCAGGGCGATTTCCTTAAGAATTTCATCTCCCACCCTCACCGCTCTCTTACCAGCCAGCACGATATCCTCCAAAAAAAACCGGCGACACCCGCCCACGAACAAGCTCGGCTCTGCCCTCCTGAAAACCATAAAGGGGAAGCCATTTACGAGTGCCTACAGTAATAAAGATGATTTTCACACATCCAAGGGGGCTTTAATCACACATTGAAAATCTCCATCTCTGAATTGACTATCTGGGCAAGGTAGAGGGAGTCAAAGAAGGTAAGGATGCGATTGAGTGAAGAATCGATGTGGCGCCTGTCATTCCCAACCGTGCTGATGCCTATTTCTATCCTCTGCCATTTGTCGTTGGATCCCACTTCTGCCACGGCCACGTTGAAACGGGATCTTGTCTTGTCCACCATACTCCTGACGATCTTCCGTTTTCCCTTGAGAGACCGATTATCTGATAGATAAAACTCAATTTTGAGTGTCCCTACAACCATGGGCTAAAGCTCGGCCTGAACTTCCTCTACTTCATAAACTTCTAGGACGTCGCCCTCTTTGATATCCTGGAAATTCTCCAGCCCTATGCCGCACTCGTAACCGGACTGCACCTCTTTGGCATCTTCCTTAAAGCGCCTCAAGGAGGCGATGTTGCCGTCAAAGATAACCACTTCATCGCGAAGAAGCCGTACTTTTGCATTCCGCGCCACACGGCCGTCCGTGACATAACACCCCGCCACGGCCCCCACCTTAGGGATCCGAAAAACCTCTCTCACATCGGCCCGGCCGATAACCCGCTCCTTATATACCGGCTCCAAAAGGCCCACCATGGCCAGTCGAATATCCTTGACCACGTTATAGATGACATCGTAGTAGCGGATATCCACATTTTCTCTTTCTGCCACTTCTCTAACGCGGGGATTGGCTCTCACATTAAAACCAATGATAACCGCCCCCGAGGCAGAGGCCAGCATCACGTCCGATTCGGCAATGGCCCCGGTTGCTGCATGAATGATTTTGAGTTTTACCTCTTCAGTGCTCAACTTAACCAGAGAGTCCTTGAGGGCTTCGATTGAACCCTGAACATCCGCTTTCAGGATGATGTCCAGCTCTTTTACCTCCCCCTCCTTGATACGATCAAAAAGCTCGTCAAGGCTTATAAGGCCTCTCTTTACGATTTCCTGCTTCTTGTCTTTGTCTTTGCGATGTTCAATGACCTCCTTGGCGGTTTTCTCGTCCTTGACCACGATGAATTCGTCCCCTGCCATGGGAACGCCTGATATGCCGTAGACCTCCACCGGCATGGAAGGCCCTGAGGAGGCCAGTTCGTTACTCCGGTGGTCCACCATGGCCCTTACACGCCCATGGTGATTTCCACAAATGAAGTAGTCCCCCTTATGAAGGGTCCCGTTCTTGACGAGGACAGTGGCCACGGAGCCTTTATTCTTATCCAACTTGGCCTCTATGATGGTTCCCCTTGCCGGCTTATTTGGATTCCCTTGCAGTTCGAGCATTTCAGCTTGAAGCAGGATCAGGCCCAGGAGATCCTCCACCCCCTCTCCGGTTTTAGCCGAGATGTGTCCAAGGATGGTTTCTCCTCCCCACCCCTCCGGGACGAGATCCAATTCCGCCAATTCTCTTTTTACCTTTTCCGGGTTCGCCTCCGGCTTGTCAATCTTGTTGACAGCGACCAAGATGGGAATATTCGCCGCCCGGGCATGATTAATCGCCTCTTTTGTCTGGGGCATCACACCGTCGTCTGCAGCCACCACCAGGACAATAAGATCCGTCACCTTGGCGCCTCTGGCACGCATCGCCGTAAAGGCCTCATGCCCCGGGGTATCCAAAAACACAATATCCCCGCCCTTGGTTTGGACATAATAGGCACCGATATGCTGGGTAATACCGCCAAACTCCCCATCGGTAATGTTGGATTTCCGCACATAGTCGAGTAAGGAGGTTTTGCCATGGTCCACATGTCCCATGATGGTCACAACGGGCGGTCTCGGCTGCAAATCCTCGGGTTGGTCTTCAGTCTCCGCAATAAAGGCTTGCTCCTCAAAGGTATCCAATTCCAGTTCATATCCAAATTCATCCGCCACCAAAGAAGCGGTTTCAAAGTCCATGGCCTTGTTGACATGGGCCGCCACACCCATTTCCAGCAGCCTCTTTAATAATTCCGTCGCCTTGATTCCCATGGCCCTGGACAATTCAGCCACCGTCACCGCCTCTTGGACCCGGATTCTCCTCTTGCTGGCCTTGGGGACGGTAATCTCCGTATGTTTTTGCCTCTTGGCAAGCTCCTTGGACTTCTTTGCCGCCCTTTTGTCCTTATACCTGAGGGCCCTTGCCTCATAAAGATCCGCTCGCTCGTAGACTTCCTTTCTGCGGTGACGAATAGCCTTCTTGGCCAAAGCCTCTTTGTCCTCGCCCTTCTTTTTGGCCTTTTTTTTCTTTACAGGCTTGGCCTGTTCCTCTTCTTCCGCGGGTTTTTCCCCGACTTCACGAGGCCATAGGGGTTCGACTTTTTTCTCAGGGGGTTTGACCGGAGGGGCCTCTTTCTCTTCTTTCTTGGCCAGGGCATCCCCCAGGGGCCCCTCCTCCGGGCGTTTGATAATTTTGGCGGGCTCATCCCCTTTTCTTTTCTTGGCCTTCTTCGGTTTGGGCTTGACCTCCCGTGCCGGCTTGGACGGTTTTTCTTTTTCAACCGGAGCCTCCGGCACCTCCTCTTTTCCGCGGACCTCGGCCGCTTCGGGGACTTTCTCAGGCTCCTCCTTGATTTCTACAGAGGGCATCTCCCCGGGAGGCGGTGGAGGCGCCGGGGACTCTGCCTTCACTTCATCGACCCCGGCAGACGGTTCGGCCTTGGGAGCTTCCTCTTCGACCCTTATCCTTTTCTTACGTCGCCGGATGACCGTCGATTTTATACGCTTTTCTTCTATGACCTCTGATACAACCCCCGAGACGATTTCACGCGCTCTTTGCGCCGCCCCTTCGTCAAGAGTACTCATATAGTTTTTTATATTCATGCCACTGGCCAGGAGCTTTTCAACCAGCGACTTGCTTTCCATGTTGAGTTCCCTAGCCAATTCATAGACTCTCACTTTAGCCATAAGATCCCTCGAAAATTACTGATCCTTTGGGGTGACCGAGCACCCCGTCCCCGAACATTTCCTCTAGAGGACAAATAACATTTAAACCCAGGCCTCACACTAATACTCACTCAACCACAGATCCTCGTGGATTTGCAGGGGGCCCTTTTTCTTGAAGGCCCGGTTAAGGCAATCGCCTCTTCGTAGCTTTTCAAAGCACAGGCTGCTCCTGCAGACATAGGCACCCCTGCCCCGGGCGTGACCCTTATCGTCCCGGAGCACCCGTCCTTGATTGTCCAGGACCAGTCTGACCAAGTCCCCTTTTCTCCGTTTGCCTCCGCAGGATATACACGTCCTCAGGGGGATATGCCCGCTACTCCTTGTCATCAACCCTTATTTCTTCCTCGCCTCCAGGAGCTTGCCCATTTTCAGAATACCCTTTCTCGTCAGCTTCCTCATCAGGCTCATGGCGCTCCTCTTCCTGAATGTATCTCACGGCATCTTCAATGAGTCTAGATGCCGTTTCCTCGCCGATCCCGTCTACCGACGCCAGGTCTTCAATACTGGCCCTTGCCACATCCTCGGCAGACCTGAAGCCTTCCTCATAGAGATCAGAGGCCCGTTTCTCCCCCACCCCTTGCAAGTCAAGGAGAGACCTGTAGCCTTCTTTGAGGGCCTGGTTATAATGGGTTTCACTCGTCACATCCAGCTTCCATCCCGTCAGTCTTGATGCGAGCCTCACGTTCTGTCCCCTCTTGCCGATAGCCAAGGACAACTGATCGTCGGGGACCACCACTTCCATGGAATGTCTTTCCTCGTCCACCACGACACGGATGATTTCAGCAGGGGCAAGGGCGTTACATATAAACTTGGCCGGATCAGGATCCCACGTGACGATATCGATCTTCTCCCCCCTGAGTTCCTGGACCACGGCCTGCACCCGCGAACCCTTCATACCCACGCACGCCCCCACCGGATCCACATCTGGGTCCTTTGAGGCCACCGCGATCTTAGACCTCGCTCCAGGTTCCCGGGCAACCTGGATGATCTGGACGATGCCTTCTGAGATCTCAGGCACCTCGTTTTCAAAGAGCGATGCCAACAGATTGGGATGGGTACGAGAGAGAACGATCTGCGGTCCCCGGCTGAACTGCTTTACATCCAGTATATACGCCCTGATACGGTCCCCCTGTTTGTAAGATTCCTTTGGGATCTGTTCCTTGGGTGGCAGTTCCGCCTCCGTGCGTCCCAGATTGACGATAATGGAACCCCTGTCAAAACGTTGCACAATCCCGTTAATGATCTCACCACGCCGGTCCTTGAAATCATCGTATACGATATCTCTTTCGGCCTCCTTTAACCTTTGCATAATCACCTGTTTCGCCGATTGAGCGGCAATTCTTCCAAAGGTATCCGTGTCCATCTTGATTCCAAGGCCGTCTCCCACCTCGCATTCGGCGTCTATCTCGCGGGCCTTTTGCAAGGAGATCTCCAGGTGCTCGTTGGTCACTTCTTCCACCACTTCCTTGAACTCAAAGACTTCAATCTCCCCCAGCCCCTCATTAAAGCTCACCTCAAGATCATAATCGGGGCCGAACTTCTTCCTGGCCGCCGCCTTCACCGCCTCCTCCAGGGCGCCGATCAAAACATTGATCTCAACACCCTTTTCCCGGCTCACCTGCTCGATCATCCTCTTCAAATCTGAAATCATATTCTTTAGCTCCACCCGTCATTAAACGTCTCGAAATGGCACGCCCTGCGAAAAAAAGCTAGGGGGTTGTCCGTTCTCAAACTCGTAAACCAGGTTGGCCTTTTCCACGTCAGAGAAAGAAAGGGGAACCACGCGGTCTTTTACCTCCACATAGAGAATCCCCTCTTGAAAGCGCCTCAGGAGCCCGGAAAAATTCCGCTGCCCCTCCACCGGTTTCTTCATACGCACCTTGATTTTTTTCCCTTGGGCGCCCTGGAAATCCTTTTCCTTTTTAAGGGGCCTGTTGAGGCCGGGAGAGGAGACCTCCAGCACGTACTCATGATCAATGATATCCTTTACATCGATCAAGGTCCCGATTTCTCTGCTCACCCGGGCACAGTCGCCCAAAGTAATGCCTCCCTCTTCATCTACGTATACCCTGAGAACCCACTTTCCCTTCTCGGACAGGTATTCCACGTCAACGAGCTCAATATCCAACGCCTCCAGGACGGGTTCGATGAGCTCGCTCACCTTCTTGACCACTTGATTCCCTTTCTTGGACATAATCCCTGTCACAGACGCATATTGCCAGCCCCCGTCGGACTCCAGAGACCCTGGCCCCCGGTCTGACAACCAAAAAAAAGCGGGTTCCTGGAGACCCGCTTCCTCAATCGCAGACTGAAATGTTAAGCCCTTTTCTACATAACATCCCTAAAGGTATTATGAAAAGGCCAACGCCGAGTCCGCAATTCGAAGTAACTCAACCGTTTTGAGAGCCTGGTTGACAACCTCAAAGGGGGTGGCAGGCCATGCCAGATAAGGTTGGAGCGGGCAACGGGGCTCGAACCCGCGACACCAAGCTTGGGAAGCTTGTACTCTACCAGCTGAGCTATGCCCGCTCAAAATCCCTTCCCATATCTTTTTTATTTATAAGATACTCCCCGGCATCCGTCAAGCAATATTTCATTTTTATAAGCTTTAACCATACAGCCCTAATTTGCTCAAAAATCTTGACATTAGGTAGGGATCAAAATAAGATTTGACCAAAATGTTTTCTTTACAAACAGTTTGCCTAAGGGTTGCTCTTAATATAATATAACCGGACCGCACAAGCAAGAGGAGACAAATAGCATCCTTGGAAGAAGTTTCGGATCAAGGCTTTTTGGCCCGCCTTAAGTCTCTTATCAGAAAAAAGGCCCCCCTGGGAAACAGCACTGAGCTCACCGAAGAAATCCATGATCTCATGGACGAAGGGCAAGCCAAGGGGCTCATCAGTAACGAAGTGTCTTACATGGTCCACGGTGTCCTTGATTTGAAGGAGACCCGTGCCCACTCCATTATGATTCCCCGGACAGAGATTAGTTCCGCTACCACAAACGCCACCCTGGGCGAAATTGTGGAATTGGTGACCCGGTGCGGTCATACCCGGATCCCTATCTGCAACGGGAGCATTGATGAGGTCGTCGGTGTTCTTCATGCCAAGGACCTCTTGAAGCTGTGGGGCCAAGATAGCGGCTTACGTATCCCTACGGAAATCCTGAGGAAGCCCTATTTTGTGCCGGAAAACAGACTCGTGAGTGAACTATTAAGAGACCTGAAGGAGAGAAAGACCCACCTCGCCCTGGTCACCGACGAGTACGGCGGTACCGCAGGAATCATCACCATCGAGGATATTATCGAGGAGATCGTGGGGGAAATCTTGGATGAGCATGACAGTGAAGAATCCCTTCTCACGGTCCTCGACGATAATTCCCTCCTGGTAGATGCCCGTCTGGAGGTGGGGAAGCTGCAAGAACAACTCCATTTGGAACTCCCAAAGGGGGACTTCGGCTCTGTGGGAGGCCTCATCATTCACCTCCTGGGCAGGATTCCAGAGGTGGATGAAAAGATTTCCTACAAAGACCTGGAGTTTACCGTCAAAAAGGCGGACCAAAGAAAAATCGATAAACTCCTTGTTAAACCCAGGGTCTCTCCCCCTGTCTCCGAAGAGGACCATCCTGCGCACCCCTGAACCCCCCATCACCCGCTTGCCATACCACAAGACCGCCACTGCGGGAAATCCCGAGGGAAAGGGAAGGGCCCTTTCCACCCTTAAATGTCTGCTCGCCGTTCTTTCGGGGTTGATGCTCACCGCGTCCTTTCCTCCCGGGGAGTGGAGCTGGATGGTGTGGTTCTCCCTGGTCCCTCTCCTGGCCGGCCTTGTCAATCAACCCCCTTTTTCCGCCTTCAAACTGGGACTCATCTCCGGGGCCGCCCACTACATCACCCTGGTCTACTGGATCGTGGAGGTCCTCGGCCACTATGGACAGATCAACATTGTCCTGAGTTTGTTTCCCTTTCTTCTCCTTTGTCTCTATCTGGCGCTCTATCCCGCCTTCTTTTCATTACTATGGGTCCGCCTGATGGGCCGACGTTTTTCCGTCCTCCTCACCGCCGGACTCTGGGTAAGCATCGAGTATGTGAGATCTTTTCTCCTCACCGGCTTCCCCTGGTGTCTTTTGGGCCATTCTCAGTACAGGAACCTTTCTTTCCTTCAAGTTGCCGATCTCGCAGGCGTTTACGGATTATCATTTCTTATCGTGCTCGTAAACGCCTGCATCTTCTTTTTCTTCTTCAGGAGACCCTTGAGAGGCGCAAACATGGTGAAAGGGGAATTTCTGATTACAGCCTGCATGGTCGTCTTCACCTTCCTATACGGTCACGGGCAACTTACCGGGGCGGAACCCGCCCAAGACACGCTTCACCGTGTCAAGGCCGTCATTGTTCAGCCCAATATTGATCAGTCCCAAAAATGGGATCCCCGGTATCAGATGCACACCCTCATGACCTATCAGAGGCTCACGCGAAGGGCCTTTGACTTTGAACCCAGACTTATTGTGTGGCCGGAGACCTCTGTGCCCTTCTTCTTCCAGGACGGCCGGGAACTTTCCTTCCGGGTACTATCCCTCGCAAAGGAATCGGGTGCCATATTGGTCTTTGGAAGCCCTGCCTTCAAAAAAACACAAAGGGGCACCAAGTACTATAACCGGGTTTACGCCCTCCTCCCCGGCCAGGGCGGCCCTCCCCTCTTTTATGACAAGGTACACCTGGTCCCTTTTGGTGAGTATGTACCCCTCCGGGAACTCCTCTTTTTTGTGAACCGGCTGGTTCCAGCTGCCGGGGATTTTGAGCCGGGGGAGACCTTGGCCCCCTTGAGGTGTAATGACCTTTCTTTGGGGGTTCTCATCTGCTTTGAAGCCATTTTTCCTGAGCTGGCCAGGCGCCAGGTACGGGATGGGGCCGATATCCTGCTCAATCTCACCAATGATGCCTGGTTTGGCATGACCAGTGCCCCTTACCAGCACCTGAGCATGGCTGTTTTTCGTGCTGTTGAAAACAGAAGGCCTCTGATCCGAGCGGCAAACACCGGATTCAGTGGCTTTATCGATTCTTACGGGCGCATCATTGAGAAGGGGGGCCTCTTTGAGGAAGACCTGTTAAAGGGGTCCCTTTCTATAGGGCATGGCCCCCCCAGTTTCTATACCCGTTTCGGAGACACCTTCGCCTTGGGTGTGATCGCCCTTACCTTAATCGCCCTGTTTTACCGCCTGCGGCGGACCAGGACCGACGATCGGATCTAAGTCCCACCAGTAAAACGGAGGGTCCCTTTTGCAGGAGATAGGGCTCAAACCCTTGAAATAAATTTTATAGCGATTAAAATAGGGATAGCATTTTGGGCTTTTGTCCGCGTGACAATCCCTTTGAATCACCGGGAGGAAACAATATGACCGAAGATATTATTGTGGAAAGAATCGATCATGTAATGCATCAGCTGGATGAGCTAAGAGGTCATCTTTGACCTGGACAAACAGCAACAGGAACTTGAAAAGATCGAAAAGACCATGTCCGTTGCCGATTTCTGGCAAAAGGACCAAGAGGAAATCTCCAAGCTGACCCAGCAGCGGGCCTACCTGAGAGAGGAAATCGAGGAGTGGAAAAAATTTCAACGGGAGGCTGAAGAGGCCAAGATCCTTGCAGAACTCGCCATCGAGGAAAAGGATGAGCCCACCCTGCAAGAGGTCAACAGGGAGGTCAGCCGACTCCAGAGACAGATCAGGGAAATGGAATTCAGATCCATCCTCTCTGACCCGGATGACAAGCGCAATGCTATTGTGGCCGTGAACGCCGGGGCCGGTGGCACCGAGGCTCAAGACTGGGTGGAGATGATCTTCAGAATGATCGTCCGCTGGAGCGAAAACAAGGGCATGGAAGTCCACATCCTTGATTACCTCGCCGGAGAAGAGGCGGGCATCAAAAACGTGACCTTCTCAGTAAACAGCCCCTATGCGTATGGTTACCTGAAGTCGGAACACGGTATCCACCGGATGGTCAGGGTCTCCCCCTTTGATGCCACCGGGAGAAGACATACCTCTTTTGCTTCTGTATCCGTCATTCCGGAAGTGGATACGGACATCAAGATCGATATCGAAAACAAGGACCTGCGCATTGACACCTTCCGCGCCAGCGGTCCGGGGGGACAGCATGTGAACAAGACCAGCTCCGCGGTGAGGGTTACCCATCTCCCCACCGGTATCGTGGTCCAATGCCAGAATGAGAAATCCCAGCACCGCAATCGGGAAATGGCCATGAAGGTGCTCAAGGCCAAGCTCTATGATCTGGAAAAAAAGAAGCAGGACCAGAAGAAGCAGGAAATGCACGAGACACAGAAGGACATTGCCTGGGGAAGCCAGATCCGATCATATGTTTTTAACCCGTACAGAATGGTCAAAGACCACCGCACGAACGTAGAGGTGGGAGACGTGGACAGGGTTATGAACGGAGATCTTGAAAAGTTTATCGACGCCTTTCTGAAGATGAAATAGCTCTCCTCAAGGCGGGCCTGAGGAGACCCCTTCTACCCTCCCATATAGACCTTGTCAATGCTTTTGATATAGGTATTGATTCCTTCACAAATCCCTTCTGCCACGCGCTCCTGATATCGCTCGCTGAGCAAACGTTTGCGCTCCTTCGTATTGGTCAGGAAGCCCGTCTCAACCAGGATGGCGGGCATCTGGGCGCCGATGAGCACATAGAAGGGGGCCTGTTTCACGCCCAAGTCCCTCACCTGCTTGTGACTCTTCTGAATCTGATCCACCATTCCCTTTTGCACTTGACAGGCCAGCCGGCTTGATTCATGGAGTTTGGTATTCATCATAAGGTCATTGAGGATGGCCTGCAGATCGCTGATATTCTTCTCTGATGTGGCGTTCTCTCTGGCCGCCACCATGACCGCCCTCTCATCAGTGGCCATGTTCAAAAAGTAGGTCTCCAGGCCGTTTATTCTTCTGTCCTTATGGGCGTTAATATGAAGCGAGACAAAAAGGTCCGCCTTTTTCATATTCGCAATGGCGGTGCGCTGCTCCAAGGATAAAAAGACATCCTTATCTCTCGTAAGATACACATCACATCCGAGCTTTTTTTTGATCTTCTTTGCCAGGATCTTGGCGATGCTCAAGACGATATCCTTTTCCCTTATCCTGTTCTTGGAGTGGCAGCCCGGGTCCTTTCCGCCGTGACCGGGATCTATCACAATGGTCTTCACATTGAGCCCGAGCTGTTTGGCAAGAGACGCATTGCCTTGCGGCGTCTCTGCTTTCCTGATTCCCTTTCTAACCTTTTTTCTCTGGGCCACCGTGGTCTTGCCGCGAACATCCCCGTTCTCCGTCTTGCGCACATCCACAACAATTCGAAAGGGGTCATGGAGATGAAAAACCTTGTACCCTCCTATACTCTCAATATCCAGGACCACCCGGACCGTATCCTTGTTAAACTGACCGGCCCTGGCCCTTTGAAGCAGGTCATCCTTGATGGGTATGGCACTCACAATTTGGGAGGTTACCTTGGCGTTCTTGAGGTCCAGATAGAGTCTGCGCGGTTTTTTGTGATCGGGATCAGCCTTCAGCAAGTGAGACTCGTATTTCACAGGACCGTCCATGTCCACCACCACCCGTGTATAATTGGGCGTGGACCAGTGCCGGATGTCTCTCACCCCTGTCAACCTGGAGGTGGTCCCTCGTGGACGTTTAGACCGCCTCTTTTCATCCCGCTTACTCAGGGTCTCCGCCAGTTCATCGAGCATCTTTTCGGCCTTTGGACGCATATCCCCTCGGGGGAATTTGATTTCCACCTTCAGGAATTCCACGTAGGCCTGACTGGGCTCCTCCTTGTATTTGTGATAAATCTCTCCTACGCGGTACTGGGCATCGTCGGCCAGGCGATGGTCCTTGTATTTTTCCACAATGCTTTCATAGAGGCGCAGAGCTTCGTCCAGATCCTTAGATCTCCCCGAATACCTGTAAAGACCCGTATAAAGTCGGGCTGCAAAATACATGGCCCAAGGGGCCTGGTCATAGCCTGGGTATTGGGAATATATTCTTTCGTACCTGTGAATGCAGTTCAGCCAATTGTGCCGGTATTTTTTCTTTTTGGCTGTATGCAGCAAGGCCCTGCGGCACTTGTGGGCGTCCTCAAGGCGTGCAGCGGCCTTCTTTGAGGGCTTAAGGGCCGCCTCCGCTCCATCGAAAAACAGAAAAACACAGAGAAGGGCAACAAGAATATGACTGATTTTCCTCTTCACCTTTTCCGACCAGAGGCCGTTACGCCTCGGAATCCACATATTCCTTCATTCTGTTCAATTCCGTCAAAGCCTCAAGGGGGGTCATAGACAGGATATCCAACCCCGAAATCCAATCCGTAAGGGTCCTATCCCTGCCCTTGAAGAGGGAGAGCTGCCCCTCCGTCCCCTGCTTTTGGTTCAGGGAAGTGCCGGCCAAACGGGGTGCCCCGATCTCATCTACCTCGTTTTTTTCCAAATTATCAAGTATTTCCTTGGCCCTGTTCAAAACCCTCTCGGGCACACCTGCAATACGGGCCACCTCAATGCCATAGCTCCGGCTGGTCCCTCCCGGCACAAGCTTTCTCAAAAAGACAATTCGATTATTCCACTCCCGCACCGCGATATTGAAATTCTTCACCCTCTCCTTGGTGGCCACCAGTTCCATCAATTCATGATAGTGGGTCGCGAAAAGGGTTCGCACCCCCCTCCCACCTCGATCGTGCAAGGCCTCCGCAACGGCCCAGGCGATACTGAGACCGTCATAGGTACTGGTGCCCCGCCCGATCTCGTCCAAAATCACCAGGCTTCCGGGGCTGGCGTTTCGCAGGATATTCGAAGTTTCCTGCATTTCCACCATGAACGTACTTTGCCCTTGGGCGATATCGTCGGAGGCGCCTACCCGGGTGAAGATACGGTCCACGAGCCCGATAACCGCCTTTGAAGCAGGCACAAAACTGCCCATCTGGGCCATGAGCACGATGAGGGCGGTCTGTCTCAGGACCGTGGATTTTCCGGCCATATTGGGGCCGGTGATAATCAGTACCTGCTGATTCTCCGAATCCAAATTCAGATCATTGGGTACAAATTCTTCCTCTTTGACCATCTGCTCTATGACGGGATGACGGCCGTCCTCAATGGAGAGGTCTACCCCGTCATTGACTTCGGGGCAGGTGTAGTGATTCATCTCGGCGCGCTCGGCCAGGGCACTGTACACATCCAGTTCCCCGATGAGTTCTGCTGTGGCCTTGATCCTGTGGTTTTCAAGGGCGATCTTTTCGCGAACCCCCTCGAAAATCTCAAATTCCAGCTCCGAACGCCTTTCCTCAGCACCGAGGACTTTATCCTCCATGGCCTTAAGGGACTCGGTGATGTACCGCTCACCGTTAACCAGTGTCTGTTTCCTGATATAATCCGCCGGGACCAGATTCAGGTTCGCCTTGGAGACCTCGATATAATAGCCGAAGACCTTGTTGAAACCCACTTTCAGACTCGATATGCCGGTCCTTTTCTGCTCGATGGCCGCAAAACCGGCTATCCAGTTCTTGCCTTCCCGGCTGAGAGAGATGAGGCTGTCCAATTCCTGGTGATACCCTTCTTTGATGATGCCCCCCTCCCTCAGGGACACAGGGGGGTTTTCGTCGATGGCCTCCTCAATAAGCCGGGTCACATCTTCAAGGGGATCCAGCCCCGCGGCCATGTTTTCCAGACGGGTGCTCGGGGTACCGGCCAGCCGCTTTTTGATGGCCGGGAGCCGCCGGATGGAGGCCTTCAGGGCAAGGAGATCTCTCGCATTGGCCCGGGCCATGACAATGCGCCCGTTCAGCCTCTCCAGGTCATATATCTCGTTGAGTTCCTCCCTTATCTCCTCCCGGAAGAGCGGATCCTCTTTAAAGCAGCCCACTGCGGCCAGCCGCATGCGTATCCCTTCGAGATCTATCAGGGGATAGAGGATCCACTTCTTGAGAAGGCGGCTCCCCATGGGTGTAACCGTCCTGTCCAGGATGTGGAAAAGGCTCCCCTTAACGGACTGGCGACGCATGGTCTTTAAAAGCTCCAGATGGGTGCGGGTCGCCCCGTCCAGGAACATGAAATCCCCCACATAATAGATCCGAAGCTCTTTTATGTGTCCTATGTTGCCCTTCTGGGTGTCTAAGAGGTAGTGGACCAGGGCACCTGCCGCAACAAGGCCCTGGGACATGCCTTCACACCCGAAGGCGGCCAGGCTCTTCACCCCCAAATGCTCTTTCAAAAGGGACTCCGCCCTTTCCGGCACAAAGGCTTCATTCCCTAAGACCTCTACTCTGTAAGGGGAAAGCCCATTCCGCCACGACAGGCCCCCCTCTTCAGGGACTAAGAGCTCGGCCGGGGATATCCGTCCCAGTTCGTCCAGGATCTCGTTCCAGGATTCCATTTCGGTCACCCGAAACTCGCCCACAGAAAGGTCGACATGGGCCAACCCAAACCGGCCTTCACTTCCCCACAGGGCGGCCATGTACAGGTTGTTCTTTTCATCCACCTCACCTTCATCCAAAACCGACCCGGGGGTGACCACGCGAACCACATCCCGCTTCACAATGCCCTTGGTGGATTTTGGATCTTCGGTCTGTTCACAGATGGCGACCTTCCACCCGGTTTGGACCAGTTTGGAAATATAGGATTTTGAGGCATGATGAGGTATGCCGCACATGGGGACCTTCTCTCCATTAAGGGTGCCTCGGGCGGTGAGGGTAATCCCCAGGATTCTGGAAGCGGTGCGGGCGTCATCAAAGAACATCTCGTAAAAGTCACCCATCCGAAAAAACAAAATAGCATCAGGGTATTCGCCCTTGATGCCCATATATTGTCTCAGCATGGGGGTAAGCTGCTGATTCATCGGTTCTTTCCCGGTACGTAAAAGAATCAGGATCCCTTAAGACGTCCCGGGGAGGGGCTCCTTTATAGGGACACCCATGGAGGCGTGATCTCCGGTGGTCTCGACCATATGGATAGAATCCCAAGTGTTACACTGAGGGCACAGCCACTGCAGCTCATTGGGCTCAAAGCCGCACTGGGCACACTGAAAGCGCAGATAGGGCATATCGAGATGTTCAATGAGGTCTTGATATTCCTCCAAGGCCTCTTCACTTCTGTCCTGGGCAAGGAGGATCTCCCCTCTGAACCTGCGGGCCTCCCAAAATTGGGGGTCCAGTTCAAGGGCCTTGCCCACCTCCCTAAGGGCACCCTCGATGTCCTTTTCATTATAAAGATAGCGGGCCAAAGCCATATAGGTGAAGGCATCTGAGTTGGATTGGGCGCATTCCTTTAAAAAGGCCTCCACCGGCTTCAAGTTCTTCATCTTTGTATACGCCCCTTCCAGGCGACGGTAGGCCAGGAAGGTAAACTGGGGGGCCACCGCTGCGACCTCTTTCCAGGAAGAAATGGCCTTCTTATAGTCCTGCCTGTCGAAATAAAGGTCCCCCAGGTGGAGATAGGCGTCTACACATTGCCTGTGGGTAGATATGGCCTTTTTAAAGCACCCTTGGGCCCGGTTGTAATCCTTTTTCTGCTCATAGACCTTGCCCATCTCCACAAGATGATGGGCCAGGATGTGATCGTGGTCCCCTTCAGACTGGCGAGCGATCTGCTTACGGGTTTCATAGGCGTTTTCCCAGTCCTTCAACTCTTCGTAAATCCTCTCAATCTCTTTGAGGACCTCCACGTTGGATGGATCCTTCTGGGAAACCTTCAAAAAGGTCTTTAATGCCCGGTTCAGGAACCCCCCTTTGCGATAATCCAGCGCGAGGTCAAAAAGGGCTCTGAGCTTAATCTGCTCGTCAATATGAGGTCTTAAAATGATGCTCTCCCGTATCCTTACCGCCCTGTCTATGTCTCCTTTGGAGCGGTAGAGATTGCCTAGAGCAACATAAGTTTCTATGGTCTCCGAGTTGACCTGGACCGACTTGGTGAATTCTTCGATGGCATGGTCGTGGTCGTTAGAGAGGATGTATTGAAATCCCTTGAAAAAGGCCTTGTCCCCTTTGCTTTCATTTGACTTGACCCGCCCTGCTCGCCTGCCGCCGATCCACAGGCCGAGGATCAGACCGAACCCCAAGGCAACCACAACCCCTATGAGGAATTTTTGGTTAGTCGGTTCAAGGAACCATTGCCACATAAAGCCCTCTCCTATTTTGCCAAACCCAATCTTGCTCACCCTTGCGTCTCGGGGCTCTGATCGGGCCCGACCCCTTCAGTTGTAACAGGCAGATTTCTCAAGGAATTAAGCTCCTTATCCTTCGCCTCGGCCTCCTTCCTCAGGGCCTTGATCCGCCGCTTCAAATGAAAACGCTCTGTAATGCCGTATAAGCCCATGGAGATCACACCGATAAGAAAGGCAATCACCGCCATAAGTGCCATGGGCATACCCTTAGATTCATATTTGTAAAAACCCAAGTCTACCTTAAAATTCACTGGATTTGAAAGGGCCTGATAGTTCTCAACCGCAACAATAACCACCAGCAACAGAAAAAGGATGATCGCAATGGCTCTCAGATGCTTCATGTTTTACCTCCAGGAGAAGTTTCAACCCATTTAAAATAGGGAAGAAGTTTCTGGTAGGTCTGCTCGATGTGTTCAGGGATTACCCTGACGTCACCAAAAACGGCCATAAAATTGGTATCACCGCCCCAACGAGGGACGATATGGAAGTGCAAGTGCTCCTCTACACCGGCACCAGCCACCCGGCCGAGGTTCAAGCCCACGTTAAAGCCTTCCGGCCCCATCACCTCTTTAAGGATGGCAATGGACCGGCGGACCATGGTGATCAGATCCAGCATCTCCCCTCCGTTGAGATCTTCCAGGGCTGAAACGTGTCTGACAGGGGCCACCAAAAGATGCCCATTAATATAAGGGAAGCGGTTCATTATGACCATTGTCAACGGCCCTACATATAAAATCAACCTCGCCTGATCCTGGTTTCGATCCTCTCCGGGGCAGAAAATACACCCCCCTTCTTTTTGATCTGATAAAATGTATTCCATGCGCCACGGCGCCCAAAGTACCTTCATGGTCAACCCTCACAGCGCAATTATTTCGCCACGAATCGTATCGCCCAATTCCAGCTCACCCACGGTATGGACCCCGGAGAAGCTGAAACCGGTCGCAGTTCCCGGATTGAAGAGCAAAACGCCTTCTCTTACATGATTGGCCGCCTGGTGAGAATGGCCGTAGACAATAACATCTACCTTTGCGAATTGGGCCCAGATACGATCCTCAAGCCCGGCCGACGCCCCCCATCCGTGAATCAACCCCAGGCGATAAGAGCCCAGCTCAATGATCTTTCGTTCCGGCAGGAGCTTTCTCACCTCCACGGGGTCCATGTTACCATAGACCCCGTGGAAATTGGTTTTACTCAGAAAATCCACAACCTCGGTTGAAACCACATCACCGGCATGTAAGACCACATCCTTGTCAGCCAGGTACCGATCGTAGATATCCCTGAGCTCTCGGGTCACATGGCGGAGATGGGTATCCGAAAGCACTCCGATTCTCAGCTTCATTGCAGTATAGACACCGCCTGCTTGACCCCCTTTGGCCCCCACCTACCCAAAGGGGACCACGGGGGCAAGGTTCCCGAATCTGTAAGCAGGCACTTCCCTGACAGGGTGTTTCGGTCAATTGAAGGAAGCGCTGACATTTCAGATTCTTGAAAAAGCCCCTATCCCAGTGAGCCGCCTTCGCAGCCTCGCTTAAAAGGTCAAAGCAGGTAAAAAAGCATTTAAACACGGCATCCGCAGGGCTGGTACGAGGGGGCAGAGCCTCATCTACCCGGAATCTCCAAGGCCGCGAAAAAAGGGACACTTGGCCACAAAACCCAGGTTATCGGGAGTATACCAACCTAAAAAAAAAAGACAAGGCATAATCTAGGAGGGCGCTGAAATCCATTGACTGGGTCCGAGGGGTTTTGTATTTCAATGGAGAAGTCTTTACACAAGAGGTGAAGGAAATGCCCATATATGAGTTTTTTTGTCCCAAATGCAACATGATTTTCAACTTCTTCTCCAAATCAGCCGATACGGACAAAAGGCCTTTATGTCCGAGATGCAAAAAAAGGAAACTCGAACGCCGTATGTCCACCTTCGCCACCACCAGGCATCGGGGGGAGGAAGAGGACGCAGCCTTCCCTGATCTCGACGAGACCAAAGTGGACAAAGCCATGAACCTCCTTGCCAGGGAGGCGGACCGGATAGACGAAAACGACCCGCGCCAGGCTGCCGACCTTATGCGCAAGCTCTCGGATATGACCGGCATGAATTTGGGCCCAGGGATGGAAGAGGCCTTGAGCCGCATGGAGGCCGGGGAAGACCCGGAGAAAATCGAGGCGGAAATGGGGGATATCCTGGAGGAAGAAGAGCCTTTCCTTTTCGGGGAAAAAGCCAGGTCCCCAAGAACCTATCAGCCTCCCAAGGTGGATGATAAACTCTATGATCTCTGATGACCGTCCTAAACCGTTACCAGCTCAATCTCCCCCCATGCGGCCATTCTATCCTGGACAATCACCACCCCTCCCAGGATGCCCTCTATGTTCCTGGCCCAGGAGGAGACATCCTCAAGGTTCCCCCTCTTCTTGACCCTGTTTCCCAAGGCCGTTGCTGCACCATCGGCCAATGCCGCTGAGCGAGAAAGAATGCAAACCACGTCCGCGATTCCCATGCTTAAGGAATGGCCCACCACCCCGGAGGATGAGCACACCCCCAAGGGCATCCATTTTGTAGGGACTGAAATCCCCACCTTTTCGCTCAGCGGCGAGGAGCCGGCCAGGATGGAAACCGTCACGGGTCGGTCGGCCTTTAAAAAGATGTCGCCCCCGTTTTCCACGACCACCTGACGGCTCAATTCAAGCAAACTTTCACCCACATACTGGGCCACAGCGCCGGCCACCGACGCCATGGGTCCCACGCCGATCATCCTGGTGGCCCTGATCATATCCCTGACCAAGGGCGGGGCATAGGGATCCTCCTCATAGGGGCCGAGGGATGTGACAAATTCCGGGTGATCCTTTATATAGGTTTCAAGCTGACGGCGACAGTCCAAGACCAGGTCCAGGGTCTCCTTTTCAATCTCTCTGTCCGCACTTACCCAAAGGTCCGTCTCCTTTACGGTCACCCGAAATCCCTTCATGTCCCTGGAATGGGTTCTTGCCCTGTAAGTGCGCTCCCTGTACTGGGACATGTTAGCCCTTCTCAAGTGCCGGGCGGCTGCACCCGTCGCCCGGCACTTGCTGCCTTGCCGATGGCCCGCAAGGCCCTCTCCACACTCGGGTAAACCGGAACCCCCTGGTCAAGGTAAGCATCACAGAGGGTGCGGGACTCCCACTCAAGGGCCGCATCCTCCGGGAGATTGGCCCGGTTTTCCATCACCACCACCACATCCTTGCCCGTTTGCTTCCTTATTGCCACTATCCCCTTGAGTAAAGCACCACAGTATTCTTGAAGGGTCGGCCAGGCTATTTTGTCCATCTCCATGAAGGTGGGAAGCACTACACCCAGGGGGTGGAGCAACAACACGGTGATCAGCACGTCCACCGGCTCCCTGGTCAAGACCTCTTCCATAACCGCCCGCATAGCCTCTTCAGGAATCACCGGTGATCCTGTATCAATGGGATTGGCCATGCTGTTGCCTGGTGTGGGGAACCACTGTTTCAAACGCTTCTGGGTATCTGAACCGAAAAGGGGAAGTTCCAATCCCCATTGGTGGGCCACATCCGAGGAGAAGACACCGATGGCCCCACCGCCCCCTAGAATGGCCACCCTGTTCCCGGGACGGCGAAGGTGACACAGGGCCATCAAGGTATCCACCATCTCTTCCAGGCCCCCGACCCCCACCGCCCCTGTTTGGGCGAGGAGCCCCTTCCATACGCCCGATTCTCCTGCCATGGAACCGGTATGACTTTTGGTCATTCTTTTTCCAAGGGGCGTTAATCCCCCCTTCCAGATCAAGACGGGTTTTCTCCGGGTCAAGCCACGGAGAATCCCCATGAATCTCCGGCCGTCTTTTACCCCCTCCAGATAAGCGCCTATGTATTCCGTGTCGGGATCTCCCGAGAGGTAATCCAGCAACTCGTTGGCGTCCAAGTCACAGCCGTTTCCAAAGGAAAGAACCTTGCTCAGGCCCAGGCCGGTCATTCTGGCTTCGTGGCCGAAATCTGCGGCCACACCCCCGCTCTGGGAGATAAGGCTCACAGGGCCGGGCTCCCTGGAAAAATCAAATCCGGGAAGCACGGTGATCCTGCCCCTTGTGCACTGGGCCCCGAAACAGTTGGGGCCCAAGACCCGCAGCCCCTTTCTGGAAATGCGGGCCACCTCCTCTTGGAGCTCCATGCCCCTTTTTTCTCCTGTTTCGGAAAAACCCGAAGAAAGGATTTCCACGCCGGCCACATGGTGGGCGAGGCAATCCTCCAGGACCGGGGGGACCCTTTCCGCGGGTACGGACACGCAGGCCAGGTCTACAGGACCTGTAATCTTATCCAGCCCGGTATACACCGGTAGGCCGAAGACCTCCCCGCCCTTGGGATGAACCGGGTAGATCTGCCCTCTATAGCCATACTTGAGAAGGCTCTGAATAATCATGTGCCCGAATTTTCCCGGTTCATGGACGGCGCCGAACACGGCCACCGCCTTGGGTTCAAACATGCGATCCAGCCTTTCCCGAGCCTTCTTGTCCATGTGTAAGCCTCTCAGGCTATCTCAAAGAGTTCCCCGAATTATAGGCATGTTACATCTTTGAAACAGCTCGATTTCGGTATTCTGGGCAGGGTATAACGTGCCCGGACCGCTTCAACTATTCCCACTCTATGGTTCCGGGCGGTTTGGATGAGATGTCGTAAACCACTCGATTGACGCCTTTTACGCTGTTGATGATCCTGTTTGAAATCCCCGCCAGGACGTCATAGGGAATCCTGGACCAGTCCGCAGTCATGGCATCCAGGCTGTCTACCACCCGCACGGCTATCACATTTTCATAGGTCCTTTCATCTCCCATAACCCCAACCGTCCTTATGGGGAGTAAAACGCCGAAAGACTGCCACACCTTCTCATAGAGATCCGCCTTTCTGATTTCTTCTAAAATGATCACGTCAGCGGACCTCAAGACATCCAGTCGCTCCCGGGTCACTGCGCCCAGGATCCTCACGGCGAGGCCGGGCCCGGGAAAGGGCTGCCTCATGACCAGTTGTCTGGGAAGACCCAGCTCCACGCCGACCTGTCTCACCTCGTCCTTGAACAGCTCCCTGAGGGGTTCTACAAGGCGCAGCTTCATGGTCTCGGGGAGTCCCCCGACATTGTGGTGACTCTTGATGGTGGCGGAGGGGCCCTTGAAGGAGACGCTCTCGATCACATCGGGGTAAAGGGTACCCTGGGCCAAATACTTGGCGTCCCCCAGTTCACCGGCCTCTTTTTCAAACACGGCGATGAACTCCCTGCCGATGATCTTCCGTTTTTCCTCGGGGTCTTCCACCCCCTCGAGGCACTTGAGGAAATGTTCAGAGGCATCCACCAAGTGCAAATCCATGCCGTAGTACTCTCCAAAGACCTCCATGACCTCCCTTGCCTCCCCCCTTCGGAGAAGGCCGTTGTCCACAAAGATACAGGAAAGCTGCTCCCCAACCGCCTTATGGAGCAACACGGCTGTCACTGATGAGTCAACCCCGCCGGAGAGCCCACAGATCACCCTGGCTTCTCCGATCTCTTCCCTCAGGCCTCTGATGGTCTTTCGCACAAAGGAGATCATGTTCCAGGAGGGTTGACATGCGCATATCCTGAACAGGAAGTTTTTAAGGATCCTGTGTCCTTCGGGGGTGTGGGAGACCTCCGGGTGGAATTGGACGCCGAAGAAACGCCTCCGGGGATCAGCCATGGCGGCCACAGGGCTGTTTTTACTGCGTGCAAGGGCTGCGAACCCCTCCGGCATACGGTCAATACGATCGCCGTGACTCATCCACACAATATGCTCGTTCTTCTTCCCCAGACCGTGAAAAAGGTCTTCATCACTGGTCACGGTAATGGCTGCATTGCCGTATTCGCGGTCTGCCGCCCCCGCCACCACGCCGCCCAACTGATGGGTGAGATATTGCATCCCATAACAGATGCCCAATACAGGAACCCCCAACTCCAGGATGTCCGGATCCGGCCTGGGCGCCCCTTGGTCGTAAATACTGGCTGGACCACCTGACAGAATGATTCCTTTGGGCGAGAAGGCCCTGATCTTTTCCATCCCCACACTGAAGGGATGGATCTCGCAGTATACCTGTGTTTCCCTGACCCTTCGTGCGATGAGCTGGGTATACTGGGAGCCCAGATCCAGAATAAGAATTTTCTCTTTATAGAGATTGGCGGCCATGGTCCGTTCCTTGTCCGGGGGAAAAGGTCCGGGATGGTGTGCTCCCCCCCGGGGTTACTCTAAACGATAGTTGGGCGCTTCCTTGATGATGATCACATCATGGACATGGCTTTCCTTGAGCCCCGCCGGGGTGATCTGGATAAAATCGGGTTTACTCCGGAGCGCCTTAAGGTCTCGGCAACCCAGGTAGCCCATGCCGGCTCGCAGGCCACCTACAAGCTGGTAAACCGTATCCGCCAGGAGTCCTCTGTAAGGCACCCGGCCCACAATGCCTTCCGGCACCATCTTCTTTTCCAGGTCTGCTTGTTCCTGAAAATAACGGTCTTTGCTGCCTTCCTTCATGGCCTCCACGGAACCCATTCCCCTGTAAACCTTGTAGGTTCTACCCTGAAAAAGGATGGTCTCTCCGGGGCTTTCTTCGGTTCCGGCGAAGAGACTTCCGATCATTACCGTATCAGCCCCTCCAGCGAGGGCCTTTGTGATATCTCCGGAGAACTTGATCCCTCCGTCAGCAATCACCGGGATCCCCGATCTTCTCGCCTCGGCCGAGCACTCCATGATGGCGGTCATCTGGGGCACACCCACCCCGGCCACGACCCGGGTTGTACAGATAGAACCCGGCCCCACGCCGACCTTAACCGCATCTACACCGGCATCAATGAGGGCTCTTGTTCCTTCGGCTGTTCCCACATTGCCGGCGATCAGTTCCAGATCAGGATGCCTCTTTTTGGTCTCTCTGACCCCGTTGATGACCCTTTCCGAGTGGCCGTGGGCCGTATCTATGGCCACCACATCCACATTCGCATCCACCAGGGCGGCCACCCTCTCTTCCATGTCCGTACCCACCCCCACGGCAGCACCCACCCTTAAACGGCCCAACTCATCTTTGCAAGAATTGGGGTATTTTTTGATTTTCTCGATATCCTTGATGGTGATCAGCCCCTGCAGTTTGCCGTTCTCGTCCACCACCAGGAGCTTCTCGATACGTCTCTCGTGAAGAATGGCCTTGGACTCCTCCAGGGTAATCCCCACCCGCGCCGTAGCCAGATTTTCTCTGGTCATGACCGCTTCCACGTTCTGGTCAAGATTGGTTTCGAATCTGAGGTCCCGGTTCGTGATAATGCCCACCAGGTTCCCCTCTTTGACCACCGGCACCCCGGAAATCCTATATTTCTGCATGATTTCAAGCACATCTGATATTTTCTGCTCCGGCCCTATGGTGATGGGATCGACAATCATGCCGCTTTCAGACTTCTTGACCTTTTCCACTTCCAGGGTCTGCCTTTCGATGGTCATGTTTTTGTGGATGAAACCGATTCCCCCCTGCCTTGCCAAGGTAATGGCGGTCTGTGCCTCGGTAACCGTGTCCATGGCGGCACTGACGATGGGTATATTCATTGTGATGTTCACAGAGAGCCTTGTCCTTACATCCACCTCGCCGGGTAGAACCGAAGACCTGGCCGGGACCAAAATTAGATCATCAAAGGTGTAACCGAAGCGGATATCCTCTTTATTCATGCCCTTACCCCCCAAGATATTGAATCAAAATACCTTCCAAAAGATCCGACATGCTCACCCGCAGTTCAAGGGCCTCAAAATGACGAAGCACCCCCAAAACTACCGCCATTCCCGCCACTATTACGTCCGCCCTTCCCGAATCCAATCCCCGAAAACCTAACCTCTCTTGAATGGTAAGGCCCTTTAATTCGTGGTAAAGCCCTTTGATCCTATCCCTGTCAAGGACCAGGCCGTTTACCCTTTCGGGACTGATCTCACCCCTTGGGATGCCGTAAAGCATGGCGGCCAGGGTGGTCACCGTTCCACCGGTGCCGACCGGTGCCTCCCCTTGTTCCGGCACATCCAACGGGGCGCCTTCAAGGATCCGGGCCACACGCCGGGAGAGGGCCTCAAGCTGACCCTCCTCCGGGGGATCGGACCTGAGATATCTTGTGGTCAGAATCGCAGCACCCAGGGGCAGTGAAAGGGCCCTCATCTTGCCCTCCCGGTGGAAGAGGAATTCGGTGCTGGCCCCCCCCAGATCAAAGATCACGACCGACGACCTTTCGCCCAGAGCGTGAAGCACCCCCTTGCCCGTAAGGAGGGCCTCTTCCTCCCCTGTCAGGGCTGTGGCCTGAATCCCTGTCTCCCGGCCGAGGCACCTCAGAAATACCTCTCTGTTGGCGGCCTCCCGCACAACCCCCGTGGCCACCGCGTAAACCTCTCGGGCCTTAAAGGTGTCTATGGCCCGTCGGAAATCAAGGAGGGCTTGAAGGGTTCGGTCAATAGCCCCGGGCTGAATGCTCTTTTGTCCTTCCGGAGGGTGAAAACCTTCCGCCAGGCGGGTGTAGACCCTTTTTCTGGCCAGGGGCCGGAATTGTCCTGAAACCCCGCTTACCTGGACAATGAGTAGCCTTGCGGTGTGGCTTCCTATATCTATAGAGGCGGCGATGGTCTCCATCTCTGTAGAGAAGGTATCAGAGGAGGTCGGGTTTTTCAAGTCAACAGTCTCAGGGTTCCCACAAGCCCCTTGACAAATGAAGGACCTTCCCTCAGTTTCCCATATTGAATGACCCCGCCGCAAGGCGAAATACCCCTGCCTTTGGCGTATAAAGGAACCACGCTCTGTGACCCAGCACCATGACTGCCACGGTTACAGATGCAAACAAAGAAAGAGGACACATGGAGGAAAGACACTTCGGTCCCGTATGGTTGATACCCGGGGAAAACCGTGGGAAATACCCTTTTTGCCACTCCGTTTACATCGAGGGACCTGGCGTACTTATTGATCCTTCCTCGGATCGTAAACGGCTCACCCAGCTCAGGGAGCACCCCGGAGTCAGGGAGGTCTGGCTCACCCATTGGCACGAAGATCACCTCATGCACCTTGATTTGTTTGAGGACCTCCCCCTCTGCCTTTCTGAAGAGGACGCCCCGCAGCTCTCGAACATCGAGTGGTTTTTGGACGGTTACGGGATCCAAAAGGAAGAGGATCGCCGTTTCTGGAAAGGCGTATTAAAGGAGCAGTTTCACCTGAAGCCCAGGGGCGCAACCCGTTTTTTGCGGGGAGGATCCATTCTTTCCCTAGGTCCGGTTTCGGCGGAGGTATTGAGCACCCCCGGGCATACCCCCGGCCACCTCTCCTTTCTCTTCAAGGAGGTGGGTGTCCTTTTCATGGCCGACTACGACCTTACCCCCTTCGGGCCCTGGTATGGAGATGTCCACTCCAGCCTGGAGGCCACGGTGGCTTCAGTGAAGCGTTTGCGAGAAATCCCCGCCGGGACATGGCTCACCGCCCATGAGACCGGGGTTTTTGAAGAGAATCCTGGAGAGCTCTGGGACCGATACCTGGGTATGATCCGGCACAGGGAGGAACGTCTTCTAGATCTCCTGAAAGAGCCCCGCACCCTGGAAGATATTGTGGCGGCCTCCGTCATCTATGGAAGACCCCGAGAACCCCGGGCCTTTTTTGAGATCGGAGAAAGGGGCCACATGAAAAAGCACCTTGAAAAATGCATCAGAGAGGGGACCGTCGTCCGGGAAGGAAATGCTTATGTGAGGGTCACCCCTTAGGCCTTAAGCACAAGATTGGCTTTGACAGGTCCTCGGCGTTCCCCTAAACTTCCCTTCACCCGGGGAGAATCACAGCCATGGAGAGATTTCACAGCCTGGCGGGGCTGATCGCTCTGGCCTTCTTGGCCTGGGTTTTTTCCGAAGACCGGAAAAAGGTCAATGTAAGGATCTTGCTTACAGGGTTCGGCCTCCAGTTCTGCTTCGCCTTTATCATGCTCAAGTTCCCTGCGAGCCAGGAGGCCTTTGTCTGGCTCAATAAGGCGGTGGAGGCCCTGGAAGAAACCACCAGGGCGGGGACCGGATTTGTCTTCGGATACCTCGGAGGGGCCAAGCTCCCTTTTGAAGAGAACCCCCCCGGGGCCGCTTACGTCCTCGCCTTCCGGGGTCTGCCGCTCGTCCTGGTCATCAGCGCCCTCTCTTCCCTTCTCTTCTACTGGAGGGTGATCCCTTTGGTGGTCCGCGCCTTTACTTGGCTCTTACGGCGGATTATGGGGATCGGCGGGGTGGAAGGCTTTGGTACGGCCACCAATGTGTTCGTGGGCATGGTGGAATCGCCCGTCTTGATCAGGCCCTATCTTCTCGAAGTCTCCAGAAGCGAGCTTTTCACCATTATGACCGCTGGCATGGCCACTATTGCGGGAACCGTGATGGTCCTCTACGCCACTATTTTGCGGGATACGATCCCCGGTATCATGGGACACCTCCTGACCGCTTCCATTATCAGCGCCCCGGCGGCCATCACCGTATCCAAGCTCATGGTTCCCCAGACCGGCGGCCCCTCCAGTGGACGGGTGGACATCCCGAGAGGCGCGGACAGCGCCATGGATGCCATCACCCAGGGTACCCTCAGTGGCATCAAACTTCTCATCAATATCATTGCCATGCTGGTCGTGCTGGTGGCCCTTGTCCGTCTTTTGAACATTCTTTTGGGTTGCATCCCGCATCTCGGTGGGGCGCCGATTACCTTCCAGAGGGCGGTGGGATGGCTTATGGCCCCCGTAACCTGGCTCATGGGCATTCCCTGGCAAGAGGCCCATCAAACAGGTTCGCTCATGGGGACCAAAACGGTCCTCAATGAATTGATCGCCTACCTCCACTTGGCCGCACTGCCCGCGGAGACCCTCACCCCGAGAAGCATGCTCATCATGACCTATGCCATGTGCGGTTTTGCCAATTTCGGCTCTCTCGGTATCATGATCGGGGGCATGGGGGCCATGGCCCCGGAACGACGGGCGGAAATCGTGGGCCTGGGCATCAAGTCCATTATAGCGGGCACCATCTCCACCTGCATGACAGGAAGTCTGGTGGGGATCATCTATTGAGGCTCCCATATGCCGGGGGGATCTACATCCTTTCCCTGGTGGTGCTCGTAGGCACCATCAGGAGGTATGAATGCGGCCCATGTCTCCATTTCAACGGTCGCGCAGGCCCAAAAAAAAGCCTAGCGGTCAATGGAAAGGGCCCGGAGGCGCTCTCTGTGCCAGCGTTCAGAGGGATCAAGCAGCTTTTTTCTCTCCTCGGGACCCAGCAGTCTCATGGTGGGCAGGGCCGGTGGTGAGGGCAGGAAAAGGGACGTATCAGGACTCTTTTTGTCCTGTATACCCAAACCTGCGGCCCCCCTGTTGAGATGGCAGGAGACACAGGGCCTCCCGAAAGGGGAAATGGTGTGGGGGACATAGGGCGTGAAGGCCCATCCCGGACCAGATCCATCCCCTCTTGCGGGCACCACGCTGTCCACCGGCACATGACCCAATCGGTCGACATAAGTGATGAGGTACTGATAAAGGGGACGGAGAAGGGCATAGCGCTCTCTGTGATCCACCCCCAGGGGCATGGGCTCCCAGCGCCTGAACCGCCACCCGGCGGACCATAGGCCCGGCCTTGTCTCCCCGGAAAGGTGATCCTTTGAAAAAGGATGGACAGGACCGGGTCTTCGAAGGCTTTTTTGAAGTATTTTTTGAAGATAAGGATCCCCTTGATGGGTCAGGTCATGCCACTTGTGGCCATCGAGTACGTCCTCCCGGATCACGCTCAGCCCCAAGTTGTGATAAGCCCACTGGGCATGACAGGCGCTGCACCGGACCCGCTCGTGTTCTTCAATGTTGTGGCCTTTGGCCTCCCTTGAAAAGAGGGGCAACACGTGCCTGCGCGACCCGTTCCTGGAGACGAACAAAAACCGTCCCGACTCCCGATGGACGGCCTTGCGGGCAGGATCGGGGCCGGGCCTGTCGAATCCACCGTGGCAGTCAGGGCAGGAGACCTTGGGGACCTCCATTTCATAGCTGTAAAGGGGCCCCTTCCCCATAACCTCTCCCCGGCCATGGCAGTCGGTACACCATAATCCCTTTTGTGCATGGATATCCTTTGCCAAGTGGTGGTAATCCATGCCGTAGATCATGGGTCGTCTCCGGCCCTCTTTCATGGGGGCCCGGTAGGTATCGCTGTAATCGTAGCCAAAAAGGCCTTCGTAATCGGCCCCCACATGATCCCGGTTGTGACAGTGCAGGCACTGGCTGGTGGGGATATTCCTGGTGAACTCATGCCTCAAGGGATACCCGGTGAGGGATTGATCTATGGCCCTGTCTCCCCCCCGGTAACGGCCGTCATTGCCGTAAAGGACATGACAGGCCGCACACCCGCCGGCCCGATAAAGTCCCCGCGCAGAACCCCCTTGGGTGTGAATGTGGCATCTCAGACACCGCCTTCTCAAGAAATCATCTACCAGCCGGCGTGGGGAACGGGGGTATAGACCGGGGTCGGGTCCCGGCAGGGGTTTGAGGCCACCGCTTAGACCGTAGACCGCGGGAAAAGAACGCTCCTGGGCCCCCCAGAGATAACGGGTCTGGTTAATGATCCCCGCCATGGTTGCGTGGAGGGAGGTTTTGACGCACCGGATCTCCTCCTGATGGCAGGGAAGGCAGAACTCTTCCACATGGACGGGGTCAGAGGGATTCCGTATAATGGCCTCGTGGGTGTACAAGGCGCGGGTTGACCGGATTTCGGGCCTTAAGTGGCACTTAGCGCATGGGAAATCATGCGGCTCCCCCATGGCCTCTATGCCTTGATGGCAGCCAAGGCAATCCCTGAAATCCGCTGCTTTGCGGGTTTCCGGCAGGCTCCAACCGGTGCCAAGAAGCAAAACAAAAACCATGAGGAGGACTCCCACCGCCCTGAGACGGCCTGACATGGGTATGGGCTGATCCGTATTCCTCATCGTTTGCATGGCAGTCCGTCATCTCCGTCAAACCGTGCCCTGCCCCCCTTGAAGTCCTGATAGAGGGGATCATCATACCGGGCGTGGCACCCCAGGCAGGCATTTACAGAAAGGATGCTGTCCAGTTCCTCCTTGTTGAAAGGCCTGGTCCCTTCCCGTGAGGCGACCAGCAGGGGCCTGCCCCCCGGGCTCACCACCGCATCAAGGGGAAAAGAAATTCCCAGTCCGGAAGCGGCCCCATCATAGGTGGGCCTGAAAAGGCGCTTACCCTCCTCATGGCGAATCAGTCCCTCTCCAAAACCCAGCGTCTTGGGATCACTGTGACATTCAAGGCACGGCCTGGATCCCTTGGAGGTGGTATGGGGGTCATAGGCCGCAATGGTCAATACACTGAAGGATTCCGCCGACCGATACCGGTTGTCTTCGTCAAAGAGGGAGACAAAGACCTGGCAGGGGGTCACCGGGTAAATCCGGTTTGAATCCCTCACCACCAGAGCTGGTTTTGAAAAGCGGAGGTAAGACCGGGTCTCTTTCCACCTGCCCGGAGAGACCTCTTTGGTAAACCAGTCTCGCTGAAGACCTGATTTCCTATAGGACAAATGGCACCCGTAGCATTGGGGAATCCACGCACTGTGACAGGCCTGGCAGGAGAGCCTCTCGTGGCCCGGCAGGGTGTGGTAGGATTTATCAAGGGAGGAATGCGTCATTTCAATGGCCCGGCCGTCCCTTTTTCGAAAAAACACCACCTTGCCCTCGTGGGCCTGGAGATTATAGAGGGGCGTCCCTTTCCGGCTGAGGGCGACCTCTTTGCCCAGAACCGAAGGGACCTTCCTGTTGAGAGAAGCAAGTCGATTCGCCTGGGCATCACCCTCGCTAACTGTGCGAAAGCGGGGGCGATGACAGTTCTGGCAGGCAATATCTGTCTGGTCCTCCATCTCGTCATAGGTCTGGCCGTCCCCCATCAGGCCTGTGGCTGTATGGCAATCGATGCACGCCATGCCCCATTGGGAAAAATGGACGTCTCCCTGGAGTTTCAGCCAGAAACGACCGCCAGAAAGTCTCCTGCTGTTGAGCGCCCTTCCCTCATAGGGCGTACCGTATCCCGGCGACTCATATCGGCCGAAGTAGGACAGACCAATCCTGGCGGATCGGTTGTGACACTTCACGCAATTCTCCGAAGGGATTCTGGTGGTCATGGCAGGGTGAACAATGGGCCCCTTTTCCGAGGCCCCTTCTCTGGGTTCATCAAGGATATGGCAGTCGCTGCACCCCCCGCCCCGTCGTCCTATTTCGCGGCTAAGGGCTCCCCTCTTCTTCCAAAGATGGCACCCACCGCACATCTTGCGGTAGTGATCAATGGCTAGGTTTTCCGGGGGGTTTTCCATCAGGAGGTCTTCCACCCCCACCGCCCTTTGAACGCCCCCTTTGGCGCGCTTTTTATCTGAAGCCTCCCGCCCAGGCGCCGCGAGCCAGTGAGACTGAAGAGTTTTGAGAATTCCCCTGTTCGTCGCCATGATACCCTTTTTGACCCGGGCGACCATGTCCCCGTGACAGCCTCCCCGGCCGCAGGTCCGTTCCACCACCCTCAGGTCTCCGGGGTTTCTCACCATGCAAAGGTGGGCCCTTTCTTTGTCAAAGGAATAGGGATTGCCAAGATGGCAGATGTGGCATCCAAAAGATGAAATGGGATGGGAGGGATCGGGATCACTCACCTTGGCATGGCAGGAAAGGCACCCTTCGCCCGCCCCCTGTTCGGGCCTTTGGAGGCCTTTCTCCTTGGCCACCAGGGCCAGGGAGGCAAGGAGCAGAGAAAGCATGACCACAGCCTTTTTCATAGGCAGGCGTTTGGTCCCATGTGGCGCACGCCCAGGGTTCTAGGCGAGTATGTTAAGGATTTCTTTTAGTTCTTTCTCGAGGTAGTCCAGGAGCGGCTGTTCCGGGGCCGGTCCTTTTTCTTTGTCCTGTCCCAGTTTTCGCTTCGCCCCCTCAATAGTCATCCTCTCCTCGTAGAGCAGGCGTTTGATCTCCAAAAGCGTCTCTAGGTCCTCCCTGAGGTATGTCCTCTGATTGGAGTCGGCCCGCTTGGGTCTGACCTGGGAAAACTCGCTCTCCCAGTATCTCAAGACATAGGGTTCGACACCGATGATGCGACTGGCCTCCCCTATCCGGAAATATCGCTTGTCATCAGGAATCCGGGTCATTGCCTTAACCCTCCTTTAATTTACCCCCCGTCTTCTCCCTGATCCTGTCGATAATGTTCCCATGGATACGGTTGATACCCTCCCCATCCAGGGTCCCCTGTTTTGACCGGTAACAGATGCGGAATGCCAGAGATTTTTCGGAACCGCCCACCTTATCCCCTTCGTAGAGGTCAAAGAGATGTACGGATTCGACCAGTCCCGCCCCTTCACCCCTTATAATCTCCACGATCCTGGCGCTTTCCACCGCCCCGCCGACAATGATAGAGAGGTCCCTGTACACGGCAGGGAATTTGGCAAAGGGCTCGAACCTCTTGCTATCGGGGAGGACCTTCATCAGGGCCTGGACGTCGATCTCAAGGACATAGAGCTCTTCCCTTTCAAGATCGTAGGCCTCCGTAACCTTGGAGGAAATCCGGCCCGCCTGTCCGATCCGGACGTCTCCGGAAGCGACGGCACACGAAACCTCCGGATGGTAGCCAGGCACGCCTGAATCCCTCTGAAAGACGCAGGCCTGAAGGCCCAAATCCTTTAAGAGAACCTCGGCTGAACCCTTTATATCATAGAAATCCACTCGTCTTTCTTGATTGTACCAGCTCTTCTCCCTGTAAATGCCCCACATCAGTGCGGCCAGAAAGGTCTTTTCAACAGGCTGTTGATCCGTGCCCGTGTGAATAAAGACCTTTCCCCATTCAAAGAGCTTCCCCCCCCTTTCATCCTGAAGGAGATTGGTCAATGCGGTCTGCATCAGCCCGGGGATAAGAGAGGTCCGCATCACGGACTGGTCATTGGTGAGGGGGTTCAAGAGTCTGACAAAGGATCTGAGAGGACTTTTTTCTCCAGCCCCCAAAATATCAGCGGATTCCGGGGAGATGAAACTGTAGGTGATGATCTCCGTGAAGCCGAGGCCGACCATGATCTCCCTGACCCGAGCCCGGAGCCGCAGTTCCGGGGCCTCGCCCTCTTCCGACGAGCTGATCCTGGGATAGGTCACAGGGATTCGGTCGTACCCGTCCAATCTGGCCACCTCTTCCATCAGGTCCACCTCCCTGGTAATGTCCACCCGGAAAGATGGCGGGGTCACCCTCAAATGCTTCTCTCCTGTTTCCTGGACCTCCATTTCCAGGGATTCCAGGTAACCCTTCATCACATCCGGACTTATCCGGGTTCCCAGAAAACGGTTCGTCTTGTCTGCACTGAAATCAATTACAGGAGGAGAATAGGGCCGGGGATAATTGTCGATGATGCCGGTGGCCATCTTGCCTCCCCCCAGCCGGGTCATAAGCGCCAGGGCCCGTTTCAAGGCCGTGGTCACCCCCTCAAGATCAATCCCCCTTTCAAAGCGATAAGACGCCTCCGTCGAAAGTCCCAGGCGCTTTGACCCTCGCCGGATGGTGACGGGGTCAAAAAAGGCGCTTTCCACCAGGACGTGTTTTGTGCCGGCAAAGATCTCGGAGTTAAGTCCCCCCATAACCCCGGCCAAAGCCACCGGACGTTCTCCGTCGCATATGAGGAGCATCTCCTTGTCCATGGACCGGGTTTCTCCATCAAGGGTGGTAAAAGCCTCCCCCTGTTCCGCCCGTCTGACCAAGATCCTGTTTTGTCTGAGACGATTATAGTCAAAGGCATGGAGGGGTTGTCCCATTTCCAGCATCACATAGTTGGTGACATCCACAATATTGTTGATGCTCCTGATGCCTGAGAGAAAAAGCCGGTACCGAAGCCAGAAGGGAGACGCGGTCAGCCTCACCTCCTGGATAATGCCGGCCGCATAACGGGGGCAGCCCAGGGGGTCCCTAATGGTCACACTTGCGAGATCTTCCACCGGCGGGCCGCTCTCTGAGATCTCCGCACTTGGTCTCTTGAGGACCTGGCCGGTGGCTGCTGCGATTTCCCTCGCAATGCCCATGACCGAGGCGCAATCAGCCCGGTTGGGTGTGATGCTCACATCAAAGACCCAGTCGGCCAGGGGCAGGGTTTCGGAGAGGGGGGTCCCGGGCGTAACATCCTCGGGCAGAATCATGACACCCGTGTGGTCATCGGTCAAACCCATCTCGTCCTCAGCCAGGAGCATCCCCCTTGAGGCCTGCCCCCTGATGCGGCTCTCCTTTATGGCCATCCCATTAGGGAGTTTCACCCCGGGCGGGGCCAGGGGCACCCGCGCCCCCTCAAAGAGGTTTGGGGCGCTGCACACCACTTGGGACTGGTTGCCGCCCGCATCCACCTGGCACAAGGCGAGCTGGTCCGCGTCGGGATGGGGATCCACCTTCACGATCTCGGCCACCACAATCTCGTGAAGCGACTGCCCCACCGCCTCTATTTCTTCCACCTCCAGACCCACCATGGTCAGGAGTCGACCCAGGGCCTTTGGAGACAGGTCCGTATCCACATAATCTTTTAACCAGTTTAGAGTAACTCTCATATCCCGGGAACCCGTTTTCCCCAATCACCCCTAGGAGGAAAATCCTCTCGTTCATCACGCTTGAAGCCGGGGTTGGGGACGGCGAATAAGGGTTCAATGATGCCTTACTGTGTCCTCGCTTGAGATTTGCACAGTTTGGTAGGGCAGGGGAAAAACCCTGAAGGCAAGGGCCGAGGGAGCCGTCAAAATTGTCTTAGAAAGCGCAAGGCATTCTTGAAAAAAAGCTGGATATCATCGATGCCGTATTTGAGCATGGCGATTCTCTCGATACCCATCCCAAAGGCAAAACCTGAATAGCGCTCCTGGTCGTAATTGACAAAGCGGTATACCTCAGGATCAACCATGCCGGCCCCCAGAATTTCCAACCACCCTGTGTTGGAGCAGGTGCGGCATCCCTTTCCCCTGCAAATGACACATCGGATATCCACCTCCGCACTGGGCTCGGTAAAAGGGAAAAAACTGGGCCTGAAACGAAGGTCTGTATCCCTCCCAAACATCTGGTGAACAAAGCTCGTGAGTGTTCCTTTTAGATCCCCGAAACACACCCCCTCGTCCACCAGGAGTCCTTCCACCTGATGAAACATGGGAGTATGGGACACATCCGAGTCCCTCCTGTAAACCTTGCCGGGGGCAATCACACTGACAGGGGGACTCTGCGACTCCATGACCCGCACCTGAATCGGGGAGGTATGGGTCCGTAATACCACGTTATCTGAGATGTAAAAAGTGTCTTGCATGTCCCGGGCAGGGTGATCTTTCGGAATATTAAGGGCCTCGAAATTATAGTAGTCCAGTTCCACGTTGGGTCCCTTGACCACCCTGAACCCCATTTTAGAAAAGATTTGACACACCTCACCGATCACTGAGGTGATGGGGTGCAAATGGCCCCGCAGAGGCGCCCTTCCCGGCAGGGTGACATCCAGAAAGCTCTTTGTCTGATCTTTACCCGAGGCCAGGCGTTCGCCCGCCTCCTTGAAGGAACTGCTCAGACGATTCTTGATCTGATTCGCCATCTTGCCCAGTTGAGGCCGCTCCTCCGGAGGCACCTCTCCGAGCCTTTTCATGAGAGCGGTAAGCCGACCCTTTTTGCCCAGGTAACGAACCCGAAAGGCCTCGAGTTGAGATCCATCCTGGACACTTTCAAGCTCTGCAAGGGCCGCTTTTTCTATATCAAGGAGTTCTTCTCTCATGCCCTGTTTTTTAGGAACCGGCCAAACCGGTTACCCGTGCCGGCGACATTGTGCTAGGACTGAACCATGCTCACGAGCCGGGAAAACCCCGCAGGATCCTGGACAGCCATGTCTGCCAAGATTTTGCGGTTCAATTCAATGCCCGCCTTGCGAAGCCCACCCATCAAGTTGCTGTAAGAAAGGCCGTGTTCCCTGGCCGCCGCGTTGATACGGACAATCCATAGGCTTCGAAAATCTCTCTTCCGCACGCGCCTGTCGCGGTAGGCATAGGCCCTGGCCCTGCTCACGGCCACATGGGCGGTCCTGAATTGTTTACTGAGCCCCCCCCTGTAGCCTTTGGCCGCCTTGAGCAACTTCTTTCTTCTACGCCTCGTTTTGAATCCTCTCTTTACCCTCGGCATTTTAAAAACCCCTTATTGTGAAATGATATTCTTAAACCAATCGATTCGCACACCCTTCCCATGCCCTGCGTCGTTCTCCCCCTTAACGATAGGGCATGAGTTTCGCCACATGCTTCAAATTGACAGAGTCCACGAGGGTTGACTTGCGTAAGTTTCTCTTCCTCTTGGTACTTTTCTTGGTCAGGATATGGTTTGCAAAGGCCTTGCTTCTCACGATCTTTCCGGATCCTGTGGTCTTGAACCGCTTTGCGGCGCCACGATTTGTTTTTATCTTGGGCATGGGTGACCTCCTGATGTTGATTTCTTTTCCAAAAGTTAACGAGCCCCCACCGACCTCTTCCAAAAGCAAGAAATCGTCAGGGGCTCTCGAAAGGGTTCTCCTCTTCTTTCCGGCCGGGTCTTATTTCGGGACAATCACCATGGAGATTCGGTTCCTCGCTTCCCTTACAGGCTCTTGCTCCACCGCCCCTATATCTGTGACTTCTTTTGCTATCCTGTTAAGCAACTCCACCCCCGCATTCATGAAAGCCATCTCCCGGCCTCGGAATGAAACAGTTACTTTCACTCTGTTTTTCTTGTCCAAAAATTTCTTCAGGTTTCGAACCTTGAAGCCTAAGTCGTGATCCTCCGTGTGGGGTCTGAGCTTAATCTCTTTGACCTGAAAGGTCCGTGATTTTTTGCGTGCCTCCTGGGTTCTCTTGGCCGCCTGGTATTTGAACTTGCCGTAATCCATGATCCGACATACCGGCGGATCTGAATTGGCGGCCACCTCCACCAGGTCCAAGCCCTCCTCTTTTGCCTTTCCCATCGCCTCCTGAAGAGATACAATCCCCAGCTGCTTTCCGTCAGCCGAGATTAACCTGACGATCCTTGCGCGGATGCGCTCATTCACCCGGACTTCATCAGCTTTTTTTGCTATGGCCCTACCTCCTTTGTCTATAATCCTCGGAAACGCGGTCGATGAACTCCTCCACCGTCATAAGTGAAAGATTTTGACCACTCCTCAGCCGGGGAGTCAAGCCCTTTTGCTCGCATTCTTTGTCCCCGACGATCAACATATAGGGAATCTTCTCCAGCTGGGCCTCCCGCACCTTGAGACCCAGCTTCTCGTTTCTGAAATCTCCCTTGACCCGGACGTCCGCACCAACCAGTGAGCTTAACAGGCTCTCGGCAAAGGGAATGTTCCTGTCCGTCACCGTCATAATCATGGCCTGTACCGGTGCAAGCCAGACCGGAAAAGCACCTGCATAATGTTCGATCAAAATCCCGATAAACCGCTCTATGGAGCCGAGAATCACCCTGTGAATCATGGCGGGTCTCCGTCTTTCCCCGTCACGATCCACATAGACCAGATCAAAGCGCTCCGGCAGGGTAAAATCGCATTGGATGGTGGCACATTGCCACTTCCTGCCCAGGGCATCCTTGAGTTTCACGTCAATCTTGGGGCCGTAGAAGGCCCCGTCTCCTTCATTGATCTCATAGGACAGGTCACTGTCCTCCATGGCCTTGATGAGTGCCCCTGTTGCCGACTCCCAGTCCTCATCCGAACCTATCGACTTCTCAGGCCGGGTACTCACCTCCAGTTCATACTCGAACTGAAAGATGCCCATCACGTCCCTCACAAAATCAAGGACTCCCCGTATTTCGTCATTGAGCTGTTCCGGGGCGCAAATGATATGGGCGTCGTCCTGGGTAAACTCCCTCACCCTGGGAAGGCCGTGTAAGACCCCTGAGCGCTCGTGACGATGGACCGTACCCAGTTCGAAATAGCGCTTGGGAAGATCCCGGTAACTCCTGATTTTAGACTTGTAAATGAGCATGTGGGCCACGCAGTTCATGGGCTTGATCCCATAAGACTGCTCGTCCACCGTGGTGAAGTACATGTGCTCTCTATAATTTTCGAAGTGCCCCGATTTCTTCCATAATTCCGTCTTGAGCATCTGAGGGCCCTTGACCAGTTCATAGCCCCGCTTGAGATGTTCTCTGGTCTCAAAGTCCTCAAGGAGGTGGCGAAGCATCATTCCATTGGGATGCCAGACGATCAGGCCCGCCCCCACTTCTTCATAGGTGTTAAAGAGGTCGAGCTGGGGCCCCAGCTTTACGTGGTCTCTCCTCCGGGCCTCTTCCTGCCTGTGGAGATAGGCCTTCAAGGCCTTTTTATCGGGAAAGGCGACCCCATAGATGCGGCTGAGCATGGCATTTCGCTCATCTCCCCGCCAGTAAGCACCGGCCACTTTGGTCAAGCGGAAGGCCTTGATCATTCCCGTAGACGGGATATGAGGGCCCCGGCAGAGGTCCGTAAAGGTGCCCTGGGTGTAAAGGGAGACCTTGTCCGCGCCCAGATCCTTGATCAATTCCACTTTATAGTCTTCGCCCTGACCCTCAAAGAAAACCATCGCTTCCTGGCTGGCCATCTCCCGCCGGACAAAGGGAAGGTCTTTCTTGATAATCTCCTCCATCCTCTGTTCTATGCGGGGAAGGTCATCCTCCTTGAAGGGGCGCTCAAAGTCAAAATCGTAGTAAAAGCCCTCCTCAATGGCCGGACCAATGGTCACCTTTACGCCGGGAAAGAGGTCTTTCACGGCCATGGCCATCACGTGGGAGGTGCTGTGGCGGACGATTTCAATACCCTCCTCTGAATCCATGTAAATGGGCTCCAACTCGACCCCGGATTCAATGGGGCTGGAAAGATCGCGGGCCTCTCCGTTCACCCTGACCCCCACGACCCTGCCAAGGTTTTTGACCTCGAGATGCCTCAAGGCCTCCAAGCCGGTCAGGGATTCGGACCGAATTTCTTCGGATCCTTGATCTTTTAAATGCACAGAAATGGTCTCCACTTCTTGGCCCGTCTAAAGCAAATAAGGCATCTAAAGTAAAAAAAAGGGCTTACTCAGATGCCTTACATTGTTCTTCTCTAAGGACCCAATTTGAACAGTAGTCCTTGACGCTGTCTCAACCTTTAAGCCGGAAACCCCGGATTTTTCAGAAGTTGAGTGTAAATAATCCTAATTGAGATACAATCCCAGGCTCTGATGTGGGCGAAAACCGGTGTTCCCGCCAAAGAACGTCAACCAAACAGGGCCTCTTTCATGAAACCCGGCAAAGATAATGAACCTTAAAAAGTTTTTTTTTTTTAAATAATAACGTAAGGACATACAAGTAAAATATTTCCTCGCCCTCCGCCGGATCAGAAGCCCGTCTCTTC
>CAZNLL010000014.1:0-45411 GCA_964573885.1 uncultured Desulfobacteraceae bacterium
GGATGAAGGTGCGCAGCTTTTTCTCCCCCCCAATGCTCTCTATCCCAAGACCCCAGAAGTGATCTCCTTCAGAAAGTACCCCGGAAGAATGTTCCCCCTTGACGGCCTTCTTATAGCCCAGACTTTCTTTCACTTTTTTCCCGAGTAACCTGGAATCGGTGCTGTAGGCAATGACTCCTTTGCCGATGTCGTATATGTTGACCACATCGATATTAAAGCCATGGACCGTATTCTTTACGATGTGATCCATCCACTCATACTGCTGTTTTTCCCTGAGCCTGATCTTGCCGAATCGCCTGGATACGGGGATTACAAAATTTTGGAAGACCTGATGGTTCAAATTCTCTCCCAGCAAAAGCGCATAGTTTTCATAGCTCCTCATGAGAAGGTCTTTGGCCTGCTTGGAGATGAGCACGGAAAAAGGGAAACTGAAGATCAGAAAAACGATGAAGCTGGCATAGGAAAAGAACTTCACGAGCCTGAATTGTTTTCCCTTGAATTGTTTTTTCTGTTCAGGGGCTGCCATGTTTTTGCATAGCCTTCTCAAAAGAATTATTCAGCCGGCTTTTCAAAGGGGTGCATAACTATAACCAATTTATCATTTTATTCCTAAAAGGTGACGTCGGTCAATACTGTAAGCCTGGAAACCCGGGCCATCTGGGGGGTTGAAAAATTGTAATCTTGTTATAGAATCCCGTCCTGAGGATTTGAAAACAAAGGGCCGAGGAGGTTTGAGTTCATGGGCAATCAATCCCTGGAAGCGCTTCCTTACATGCTTTACGCGGACGCTGAGGGACAGGTTTACGAGCATCCCCGGTATAGGGTGGCGGGCTTTTCAGGGTGCCGACCCCAATCCCTTTCGGAAGGGGACCTCATCGCCTTGCCCGACTTCAGTAAGCTCTTCTTTTTTCCCCGATGCCCCCCTATCGGCCTGGACCCTGTGACAGGGGAGTATAAGGTGGTGGCGGAAGCTGAGATGAACGGCGAGGTGCAGAGATGTTTTGCCGTTTCCGCTTTTCTCGAGCCGGGTTTTGTGCGGAGCCATCTCCCGGCCGTGGATTACAGACCCAAATCATACACCCTCCCCATGTGGGCCTATTGTGCAGTGGGGTTTAAAGACGATGCCTACTGGGCTTGTGGGTTCAGGATCGAGGATAACCCAAAATGGGATCCCCGCAATTACGACGATTTGGACCTCGTACCGGCCGTCGAGCAATACAGGAAGAGGCATGGGACGGGGCCCCTTTTAGAGCATTTGGTCAATTGTGCCACGCGAAACCACTGCTTTGCAGCCAAGAATCTGTTTTTAAAGAGGTGGGAGGGCCCCCTCCCTGTGAGTCAGACATGCAATGCCGCCTGCCTGGGTTGTCTCTCCCTTCAACCGGAAAGCTCGTGTGAGGCCTCACATCCACGAATGGACTTCAGACCCCCCCGGGAGGAGATCGTTTCCCTGGCGGTGCGCCACTTGAGCGAGGCGCCGGAGCCCATCGTAAGCTTTGGACAGGGCTGTGAGGGAGAGCCCCTCACAGAGTACAGACTTATTGCCCGGAGTATCCAAGAGATCAGGAGACGTACTGAAAAGGGGACCATTAATCTCAATACCAACGGGAGTTCACCTGAACGCATCCGCCTTCTCATTGAGAGCGGCCTGGATTCTATCCGGATCAGCCTCAACAGTGCCAGACCCAGACTTTACGAGGCCTACTATCGGCCTAAGAATTACCACTTTGAAGACGTGGTGAGATCCATTGCCATGTGCACAGAGACGGGGATCTATACCATGTTGAATTACCTGGTCTTTCCCGGAATTACAGATCAAGAAGAAGAGGCCGAGGCCTTGATCGGGCTTGTTCAGCGAACAGGGGTGAATTTCTTACATTTGAAAAATCTGTGCATCGATCCCCAGCTATACCTTGATAAGATGGAGGCATGCCAGGAGACCGGCAAAGGGGATTCCCCCGTCCTGGGAATGAAGGGGTTGGTTGATACGCTGGAGGAGACCTTTCCTGAACTTGAACTGGGCTATTTCAACCAGCCGGTGCGCTAAAGACCAATGGTCTTTCGATACCGCATACAGTTGGCTCCGTTATTGTTATGGTCTTCAAAGGTGAGAACCCCGATGTTCCGGTAGGCCTTCTTTCTTGCAGCATCCAGGGTTGAATCTCCCGCAATCACGTGGAGGACCCTGCCTCCGTAACTTACCAGCCCTTTTTCAGGGGTTTCATCCACGCCGGCAAAATAGATGGTGACCCCCTTTTCTATTTGATCCAGACCGAGGATCCTGTGCCCCTTTCCGTAGCGACCGGGATAGCCCTTATTCCAGCCTCGCGATGCCTTTGAACGTCCCTCCATGGCGATGACGTCCACGTAGTATTGCTGGTTCCATACCTGCTTGATCCTGTCGAGGGAACCTTCCCACACGGCGGTCCCGATCTCGTAAAGGTCGGTACTCAATTTCCGGGCAATGACCTCCCATTCGGGATCCCCATGTCGGACGTTGATTTCAAAGACATCCAGCCGGTCGTAAGGATCCAGGTTCAGCCCGAAATAAAGAATGCCCTTGTAGGACCAGCCCAAATCATTATAGATGGCATTGACTGTGGGGTTCACAATCTCCTTGATGATTCGATTAACCAACCAGGGGCTCATCAGCTTGTGGGGACAGTAACACCCCGTGCCACCGGTATTCAGGTTCCCTCCAAAGCGCTCAATGGATTCCAGGTCATCCGAATCAAAAGCGGGCTTGTAGTCCTGAGCAAACATCTTGAGGGGCATGACATGAGATCCATCCAAGTACGCGAAAAAGGATATTTCCGTGCCGTATTTCCTCTCTTCTATAACCACACGGTCTCCTGATTCCCCGAAAACCTTTTCAATCATGATTTTTTCAATGGCCGTTTCAGCCTCAGGAGTATCATCACATACAATGGCCCCCTTACCCGCGGCCAGGCCGTTGGCCTTCACCACCACTTGGTAGCCGATGTTGCGAACATAGTCCTTTGCCCGGCTGGGATCATCGAAGACTGCATATTCCGGCTTGGGTACCCCGATCCTGAAGAGCAGATCATCGGTAAAGGCGCGGTCACTCTCAAGCCTTACATAGTCGCTCCTGGGACCCACGGTGGGGATATTGCGTTGGTTCAAGCGTTCTATGACGCCTTCTTCCAGGGGATTTTCAGAGCCTACATCCACCAGGTCCACCCCCTTTTCCATACAGAAATCGGCGATTTCGTCAAAATCCTTGATGGGGATTCGCTCAATGAGGCCCCTTTTCCCCTTGGGCGTATACAGGACACCTGGATTACCAGGGGCAAAATAGACTTTATCCACGTGTTGGCTGTCGCCGTATTTATCGGCAAGGCAATGGTCCCTGCCACCGGAACCGTATACCAGTACTTTCATGGGCAATCATCCTTGAAAGGGGTTTGTAGGTAAACGGAAATTTCCGGGCAGTATAGGGGAGAGGCCTACGGGTGTCAAGGAAGGGTCGTGCCCCCTGATCCACCATCAAGATGTCATCTGCTGCGTTGCCTTCGGTCGCTTCTCCTTGCGGCGTATTGTTTATACGCCTCACTCGGCGCTCCTCAGCGCCTTGCATCTAACACCTTGCTGGTGCCCAGGGAGTGCCCAAAATCATTTATTGTCATTGTCTATCGAGAATCCTGACGGTGGATTTTGGGTGCCTCACCTCATAATCCCTTTTTAACTTTACACCAGAGGGCCTTTTTCTTATCCTAGCTCCGTTTTCGAAGGCAAAACGCAGAATCCTTAAGCGCCTTTTATGCAACAACGGGGTCTATGCCGCCCCTCTGGCGGCCAAGCAAGAGGCAGGAAGGAGAACCAAGCGGGCGAAGATGAGTCAGAGACCTTTTTACGCCCCTTTAGTGGAGGGTTCCCCCCTGCTATCCCGGGCCATTTACAACATTCCGGTCTTTTTATGCCTGTTTTTTTGCGGATGCACTCTTTTTTCGGCGGTTCCTGTTACCCTCAAGGAGGTCAAGGATTATGTGGTAGGCCAACAAGAGAGTTTTTCCTACCCCCTGAACCAGGTTTTAGAAGCAGCGGTTTTTGACCTTCGAGAAATGGGGTTTTCGATCTTTCGCATCGAAAAGTTCAATCAAAATGGGCTGATACGCGCCCAATGGCAGGATACATCCGTCAGCGCCTCTCTTGAAACCATCACACCAAGGCTCACCAAGGTGACCTGCAAGCTGCACCGGGACCATGCGGCGCGGGAGTATTCCTCTGAGGAAGAGCTTTTTACCACCATCAGGGAAAGGTTGAAACAGGGGCAGACCTTTAACTGGGAGGAATTGGTGGCGGGGATGGCCAAGATCCACACCGCATCGAATGAAAATTCCCCGGTCGTCGGCTATGTGGCCACAGGTGCGGAGGTGGAAATTATTGAAGAGGAGGGAGAGTGGTGCAAAGTGGCGCTCATGGACAATTTCCGCGGGTACATGCGCCTCAAGCACCTTGGTTCGGCCAAAGAGGGGGCCTTTAAGCCACCCGAGGAGGGCGACACATCACTCTGAGTTTGTTTTCTGGTCTACCTTATTTCACATCCGGCGGGTGCGGTGACCCGCCCTAGTGATCTCTTGAGCAAACCCATATCTCACATCCCAGATCCCGTATTTTTCACCCACAAATTTTTTAAGAAGATTTTTTCTTTTCGCGGGGGCCGCCATTAAGAGTGCCGGACCTCGCGGGCGGATGTCCGGCCGGAGCCCCTCAACGCATCAAGCCCGGCAGGAAGAGGGCGATTTGAGGAAAGATGAGGAGGAGGATGTTGCAGATCAGCAGGGCCAGGAGCATGGGCAGGACCCCCCTGAATATGGCCTCCAGGGGGACATCCTTGGCCACCCCATAGACCACATAGACATTGACCCCTACTGGAGGGGTAATAACGCCCATCTCTGTGATGAGGACAATGACCACCCCAAACCAAATGGGATCATAGCCCAAGGCTTGGGCCACGGGAAAGAAGATGGGAATGGTGAGCATGATCATGGCCAGGGCATCCATAAAGCAGCCGCCGAACAGGTAGACCAGGACAACCACCATCATAATGGCAAATCGGGGAAGGGGAAGGGTGCTTACCCAGGCGGCGAGTTCAAAGGGCACCCGGGTGATGGCCATGAAGTGGCCGAAGATGACGGCCCCTGTCACAATAACCATGACCATGCAACTGATGCGTATGGTATCGGCCAGGGACTGGGTAAATCCTTTCCACGTCAATTGTCCTCTGAGTACGGCGAGGACCAGGGTCAGAAAGGCCCCCACCGCAGCCGCCTCCGTGGGTGTAAAGATGCCGAAAAACATGCCGCCCATCACCAGGGCAAAGAGGAGCAAGGTTTCCAGGACCCCGGTGAAGGACCTTAGCTTTTCCTTTAAACTGCTCCTGGGCCCAGGAGGGGCCAGGGAGGGATTTCTGGTGACCCGGATGTGGATGGTCAGCAAAAAGAGTAGGCTCAGGAGGATTCCCGGTAAGATACCGGCCGCAAAAAGCTCCCCAATGGACTGTTCCGTCAAGATCCCATAGACAATAAAGATGACGCTGGGGGGGATGAGAATGCCGAGACTTCCTGCGGCCGCCACTGTCCCCGTGGCCAGGCTCATATCGTACTTGTATCTCTTCATCTCTGGAAGGGTTACAGTGGCCATGGTGGCGGCCGTGGCATTGGTTGAACCGGAGATCGCGGAAAAACCTGCACAGGCGCCTACAGTGGCCATGGCCAGACCTCCCCGCCGGTGACCCAAGAGCACATAGGCCGAATCATACAATCTCCGGCTGATGCCGGCATGAAAAGCGATTTGACCCATGAACACGAAAAGGGGGATCACCGTCAGGCTGTAAGAGGAGAAGACATCCCACACATCTTTGATCAGGAGATTCAGCCCGGCACTCACGTTTACAACGTAGCTGAAACCCACGAAACCAAGAAAGGCCATTACAAAACCCACAGGCATCTTGGAAAAGAGGAGGATGACCAAGATGATGATACCCAGAATTCCTATGGTGGTGAGGCTCATTTGGAGAGTAGTTTCTTTAAATTATTCAAGAGATTAGTGAAGGATACGAGGCAGACCGCTGCGGCCGCAAATCCCACCCCGTAGACAAAGGGATAAAATGGCAATTGGAGCGTAAGGGACACCTCTCCTGTGGCCCGGAGGTCGTTCCCGTACATTACCGCCTGCCATGTAATGAGGGCAAAAAGCACAAGGGCAAAAAAACCGGTAACGGTCTCTATAAGGGCCTGTACCCGGGCCGGCAAAATCCTTACCACCAGGCTCACGGCCACGTGGCCCTTCTGTACCAGGGTATGACCCATGGCAAAGGCCACCGCCACCGCACCCAGGAATTTGACCAATTCATAGGTGCCCGGAATAGGCCTTCTCAGGTAACGGAGCACTACATCCGCACAGGTCAAAAGCATCATGAGCACAATGGCGAGACCGGCAACCCAAGCCAGGATTCTGGCGAGATCTTTGCTGATTTTCTCCAAGTAAGGCATGATGAGAAAGATAAACCGGGGGATCCCCTCACGGCCTTATGTGAGGAATCCCCCGCTTCTGCTTAATGCTCTTTTGAGGCCTTTTTGATGAGCTCCCGCACCTTGCATACATATTTGTCCCCGTTGGGGGTCTTTTGGGCATAAGCATCGATCACCGGTTCAACAGCTTTTCGCCATTTATCACTCTCTTTTTCTGAGAGGGGGATCAGTTTATTGCCCAGGCTTAGGGTATAGCTCCTTCCGGCCTCGTCAGCGCTGTCCCACACCCGGCCGTGGACATCAACCCATTCCGTGCTGAGTCGGTCGAAGACCTTTTTCACATCATCAGGCAGGGCATTCCACTTATCCAGGTTCATGACCACAAACATGGCTGTGGTGTAGCCTACACTGTAACACTCTGTGGTGTATTTGATGACCTCGCCCTGTTTCCATCCTTTGAGGACTTCAATGGGTCCAAAGGTCCCTTCCACAACGCCTTTCTGGAGGGCCTCGTATGTGCCCCCCTGGGGCATGGCTACAGGGACACCTCCAAGGGCCTGAACCACCTTGGCACTGAGACCTGTCGCCCTGATTTTCATGCCCTTGAGGTCTTCCAGGGTCTTGACCGGGCTCTTGGTGTGCAGAAGTCCGGGACCGTGGGCATGGATATAAAGGACCTTAACATCTTGTAATTCCTTGGGATTAATAGATTTTGCGAAACGGTCCGCCACGCGGCTTGCCACCAGACCGCTTGTATATCCCATGGGCAGATCCACGGCTGCCATAACTGGAAACCGGCCTCGCGTGTAGGCAAAGCAGGAGTTGCCCATATCGGATATTCCTTTAACCACGCCATCGTAACACTGAGGCGCCTTTGTGAGCGTTCCCCCCGGAAAACAGGTTATTTGCACTTTTCCGTTGGTCTGTTTTTCGACTTCCTTGGCAAAATCCATTGCAGCCTTGGCCTGGGCATGGGTGGGAGGGAAGAAGATGCTAAAGGTAAGCTTTATAGGAGCGGCTTGGGCCTGGGAAAGGCCCATAAAAACGAACCCGGCACCCATGAGGGCGACCAAGCAAAACAACAAGGCTCTTTTTTTCATAGGGAGATCCTCCTGGCTAAAAGGTGGCACAAAAAACCGGAAAAAAACCCGGATAAAAAAGGTTCTCTGTCTTTCACCTCCTTTCCCTATGTGTGAAATGCCTCAAATGCACTTGCCCATTTGTGGGCTCTCATATAATAAACAGATCCGGAACACAACAAAAATCAGAATCTCAAGGAATCACCACCCGGGGAGTATGACATGGAGTTTTGCGATCTAAACTGCAAATACGCGGCTTGGCCTGAAGATGAATCACTGGACGGGTCTGGCAGTTGTCGGACCTTTCAGGCCATATATTGCAAAAAACATGGACGTCATGTCCCGAAAAACATGCCCTGTCGCGAAAAATCAAAGAGCTCGACCTCACAAGGGGGTCCCCTTAGAGAGAAACCTCGTCAAGATACCGGCTGATGGCCCCGTCGTAGTGATGGGTCAGGCGGAATACTTTTTTTGCCAGGTAGAAGCGCGTCTCAGGGGTTGTTTCCCCGCCTGTCTCCTCCATCTCTTTAAGAACCAAAGGATAGTCAGCAGGATCCACTATCACGGTGACATATTTAAAATTTTTTGCAGAGGACCGGAGCATGGAAGGTCCGCCTATATCTATATTTTCTATGGCCTCGCCCAGAGTAACCCCTTCTTGAGCCACGGTTTTTTCGAACTCATAGAGGTTGACCACCACCATGTCAATGGGTTTGATCCCATTTTCCTCCATCATCTTTAGGTGTTCCGGGTTGTCCCGGAGTCCCAACAGCCCTCCATGCACCTTGGGATGGAGGGTCTTGACCCGACCGTCCATGATTTCCGGAAAACCCGTGTAGTCGGAGATATCGGTCACCGAAACACCGCCCTGGCGAAGGGCTACGGCCGTTCCGCCGGTGGAAAAGATGTCCACCCCGAAAGGGGCCAGGGATTTCGCAAAATCCACGATACCCCCCTTATCGGTAACACTGATAATGGCCCTCTGGATTTTACCCATTTCCAAACCTCCTCTGTGGCACTTGGAGAAACATGAATGGAGACTCAGGTGCCTTCTTTTGCCTGCGAAAAGGCATTGTTGCCCTCAGACCTGGACCGGGCAAGTAAAACCGCAACGGCTAAAACGCCTCACATGTTTAAGAAGGAATCAGTAAAAAAAGCGGGAGGGGATCCCCTTTGTGCGGAGGGCACGCCCGGGTCAGTTTTTTTTCTCATCGTCCGTCTTCGGCCAGGGCACCTTAAAAAAATCAACGCCTTCCTGCCTCAACGTCTCTTCCTCCTCGGTTGTGGCTGATCCCCTGATATTCTTTTTTTCAGAGACCCCATAGTGGATCTTCAAGGCCTCTGAAGCGAACTTGTGACCCACATCTTCAAAATTGTTTTGCATATAATCCACCATTTCCTTCGCAAGGAGTTGATAATCAATGGGCTCCTGTGAAGGGGCTTGATTGGAATCCGTTTTTTTCAGCGCTACGGGGGAAAAGACCCTTCTAATATCGGTATCACCGCAATAGGGACAACTGACCAGACCCTTGGAGTGCTGGTCTTCAAAGGAGACAAGGCTTTCAAACCAGCCTTCAAACCGATGTCCCTGGGCACACTCTAAATCAAATACAATCATTTTGCTTTTTCTATCAGGGCTATAACGCCTTACCCTGACAGGGGGAGACTTGAGCCCCCCTCACTTCTCTGCATAGAGGACGGCCAAGATTTTTGTGGGTTCAGGGCCATGGCACTTGACCAGATGGGGAACGGTCGAATCATAGTAAATGGCATCCCCGGGCTCAAGGATGTGGACTTCCTCACCCAGCCGGACTTCCATGTTCCCTTCCAGGACATAGATAAATTCCTGTCCGTCATGGGTTGATCTTTCCTCCTCCGTCTCTGATGGCCCGAGGGTGACTAAAAAGGGTTCCATGTGCCTGTTGATCTTATGAGGGGCCAGAGCTTCGTATTCGTAACCGTAATGTTTGCCCCTTTTGGAATCGTACCGAGAGACCACCCTTCGGTCATGGCGGCGCACAATAGTAAAGGGTCTTTCCTCTTCTCCGGAGATAAAGTATCCCATCTTCATCTCCAGGGCCTTGGCGAGCTTTATGACCGCTCCCAGGGGGGGAGCGACCTGACCCTCTTCAATTTGCTCCAAGAGGGATACATCCATATCAGTCCTTTGGGAGATATCCTGGAGGCTCAGGCTGCGCCTTTTTCTTGCGGCCTTGACACGCTCGCCCACATTGACCTCGATGTCCTGCTCTGGAGGTTGGGTCCCAATGCTTTCCATGAATTGCTGTTCTTCATCGGCCCTGGCGAACTGGCTGCTTACGTCACCTAAAAAATCCCCGTAAGTGTCTTTCCCGGGACCTTGATCCTTTTTTTCTTCCATGGCAGGTTTCCTGTTTGGGTATGTTTGGACCAAGCCTCAAGGGGCCCCGTCTTTCACGAATTGAGCCCCCCTTTCCAAGGCTAACTTATTCAAATCTATCATTCTATGGTACCTGACGTCAAGGGCGGGATAGAGGGCCTTTTGGAGTGATTTTATGGTCACGACCCCGCTCTTCTGGACAGCGGCTCCCAATACAACCATATTAGCGAACCGCTCATCCCCTACTTCCAGGGCCAGTTCCCTACTGGGAACCATAAGACTTTCAACACCCTTAAAACGCACTTCCTTTTCCTCAACAAGGGAAGTGTTGACCACCAGGAGACCTCCCTTTTTGACCCTTGGCCCGAATTTCTCTAAGGAAGGAAGGTTCATGACAATCGCTGATACTGGACGCTGGATGATAGGGGAACCGATCTGCTCATCGGAGACAACCACCGTGCAGTTGGCCGTGCCCCCTCTCATTTCCACCCCGTAAACAGGCATGTAAGTGACTTTCTTTTTTTCATTCATCGCTGCATAGGCAAGAATATTGCCCATGAGCATAACCCCCTGGCCCCCGAAGCCAGCTATGATCGCATCAAAATACATGACCTTACACCTCTCCTTTGAAGACGCCCAGAGGAAAGTAGGGAATCATTTCTTCCTCCACCCGTTTTACGGCCTCCTGGGGCGTCATTTTCCAGTTGGTGGGACAGGCTGAGAGAAACTCCACAAAGCCGAAGCCGTCATCATTGATCTGTACCTCAAAGGCCCGCCTCAGGACCTTTTTGGCTCTCATAAGATGCTTGGGGTTGTTCACAGCTACCCTGGCCACAAAGGTTGTCCCGGAGAGGTTTGCCAAGAGTTCCGCCATTCTTATGGGGAAGCCGTTTATATCCAGAGCCCTGCCAAAGGGTGTGGTTGTGGTCTCCTGTCCGGGCATGGTGGTAGGTGCCATTTGCCCCCCGGTCATGCCAAAGACCGTATTGTTCACGAAGACCACGGTGACATGCTCGCCGCGGTTTGCGGCGTGAACGATTTCGGCCGTGCCAATAGCGGCCAGGTCGCCGTCGCCTTGATAAGTGAACACGAAACTCTCAGGTCGCGCCCTTTTTATTCCCGTGGCCACAGCGGCCGCCCTTCCGTGAGGGGCCTCTACCACATCCGCATTAATATAGTCATAGAGAAAGACAGAACAGCCCACTGAGGCGACACCGATGGTCTTTTCCCTCACCCTGTAATGGTCCATTGCCTCGGCTGCCAATCTATGTATAATCCCGTGGTGACATCCTGGACAGAAATGAAAGGGCACATCCACCAAGGATTTAGGCCTTTTGAAAATCTGTTTCATTTATCCGATCCTTTTTTTATAAACCTTTTTGATTTCTCGAAAAAGCTCGTCAGGAGATGGAATTGACCCTGGAGGTCTTCCATAGAAATCGACCTGTTTCTTTTTATGACCCACCGCCAGTTTGAGGTCCTCCACCATTTGGCCTGTGTTCAATTCCACCGCCATAAAATTTTTCACCTTCAGAGAGACTTTCTCCAGGGCGGCATAAGGAAAGGGGTAGAGGGTAACGGCACGGAAAAGCCCGATCTTCATCCCTTTTTCTCTTGCCATCTGGATGGAAGTCCTCAGGATTCTTGCTACAGAGCCAAAGGCCACCACCACCAGCTTCGCCCCCTCAAGGAGATAAGTCTGGTACATGATTTCACACTTCATGCGTTGATACTTTTTGAAGAGCTTCCAGTTGTGCTCTGTGAGCTCTCCTTCCGAAAGATAGAGGGACTTGAGGAGCCTTGGCTTTCTGCCCCTGCACCCGGTCATGATCCAGTCTTTCTGAACGGTCTTCTTTTTATAAGGCCGTCTTTTCAGGGGCTCTTTCATCTGACCCAGAAGAGCATCTCCCAGGATCACCACTGGATTTCTGTATTTATCGGCCAGATCAAAGGCCTTCATGGTAAGGTCATAGTTCTCCTGGACGGCATAAGGGGCCAGGACGATCGTTCGATAGTCTCCGTGACCGCCCCCACGGGTGGCCTGAAAATAGTCCCCTTGGGAGGGGGAAATCCCACCCAGGCCCGGTCCGCTCCGACTCATATTGACAATAACCCCCGGAATTTCACTGCCGCATAGATAGGAAATGCCCTCCTGCTTAAGAGAAATCCCGGGACTGGAGGAAGAAGTCATGGCCCTGGCGCCTGTTGAACTCGCCCCGAGGAGCATGTTAATAGAAGCGATTTCGCTTTCCGCCTGAATGAAAGTCCCCCCCACCTCAGGGAGATTTTTGGACATATACTCGGGGATGTCGTTTTGGGGGGTGATGGGATAACCGAAGTAAAACCGGCATCCCGCCTCAATGGCCCCCATGGCAATGGCTTCGTTTCCCTTTACAAATACTGTTTCTGCCAACCTTTATCTCCTCTCAGTCTCATTTAAATACGGTGATTACCACATCCGGACACATCTCCGCACAAAGTGCACATCCAGTGCATGACTCCATGTCCTCGACCCGGGCCACGGGGTAACCTGACCGGTTTATCTTGGAACTCACCTTTATAATCCCTTTCGGGCAGGCCAACACGCACAACCCGCATCCCTTACATCGTTCTTTCCTGAATTTTATAGCCGCCATAATTTCACATTAGAACCGTTCGTTCGGATTCTTTCGCTCCCCTTCTTTTAGTCATCCTGATGTTTGAGGCAAAGGTCCTAGGCCTCAAGGACGAAGATAACCTCCATCCTGACCCGATACTCCTCGATCCGGCCGTCCAAAACGGAGACCCTCTGTTCTATAATTCTCAGGCCTGTAATTCCCCTTAAGGTCTTGTTGGCCCGCTCAAAACCCACCTTTATGGCCTCCTCAAAACTTATGGGAGAGGCCCCGATTATCTCCGTAACCCTTGCTACGCGGTCCATCTCCTATAACCTCCTTGTCAAAGGTCGTAAAACCTTGCCAGGATGCCCTCCCAGTATCCCTCGGGTTCCTCAGTCCCAAAAAAAACCCTCTAGATCGACCATTCAATCTCGGTAAGCAGATCCTCATTCTCTGTCATATCCTGCCACAAGAGCTCCCTTAACTGCCGATAAACAGGACCCGGGCATCCCTCCCCAATGGGCCTCCCGTCATAGCTGATGACAGGGAGGATGTTTATGGAAGTCCCGGTCAAAAACATCTCTTTCGCCTGATAGGCCTCTTGGGGTGTTATCTTGGCGAAGTGAACATCCCGGATGGCCCCTTTCTTGACCAGGTCGGCGGCCAGTTGAAAAATCCGGTTCGCCGTAATACCTGACAGGGTCCTTTCAAATCCTGGAAGCCTGAAGATATCGTCTTGGTCCAAAACCGCCACGTTTTCTATAGAGCCCTCTGCGAGATAACCCTCCTCGTCCAGGGCCACGGAATACTCACAACCCTCTTGAACGGCCTCCATTTTCATGAGCACATTGGGCAGGTAATTGCACGATTTGATGTTGGCAAAAAAGGATTGTTTAATGGGAACCTGACTGGTGACAAGGGGGACACCGTCCCTGTAATAGGCCTCAGGGAGGGTCTTGATCCGTATAGCGTTGACATAGATATGACTGGCAGGACAATCAAAGGGGTTGGTGCTGAAACTGCCCGGTCCCCGGGAGACAATGACCCGCACCAGGCAATCCTTTTCCCCTCCCGCCAAGACCACATCTTTGATCAAATCCCCGATCCTTTCGCGGTCTAAAGGCAATGCAAGGGAAATAGCGCTCGCTGATCGCTCCAGGCGGTCGAGATGGGCCTTCAATTGGTAGATCTTGCCCCTGATGCATCGCATGACGTCGAATACGCCGTCCCCGCGATGGACCAGGTGGTCATCCACGGGAATCATCATCAAGTCCGGGTCATGGGTCACTCCATCCCACTGGCTGGAATACATGGCAAGGTAATTCTTCTGCCACGGCTTGTCCTTGCCCTCCAGGCGGGAGAAGAAATTCTCTTTTGTGATGCTCAGGAGGTTCATGTCTTTATCGGTCGTCTAAAAAAACTCACCCTGAAGCATGGTGAGTTCCTTGGCCGGACCCGCTTTTGAAAGGTCCCCGGGTATATGGTGCTTCGGATTTCCCACGGGCTCCAGGGTGAATCAATGGACTATTCCTTGACACCCTATAGCCGTAAAATTAGTATGCTACCCAATTTTGTCTGAAACCTAAACAATTTATTCGGAAAAATCAATGAATTTTTCCCCGACCACCTCCAGGGGGTCGAAGCCCGGGCCGATCGGGAAGGGTTCGGAAAGGATGTGAAGGGATGCATGAAAGACAATATATCGTGGATGACCTCACTCTGAAGGATTCCTGGCGGATGTTTCAGATCATGGCGGAGTTTGTTGAGGGTTTTGACATGCTCCCCGAAGTGTACCCGGCGGTCACCATATTCGGTTCATCCCGGGTTAAACCTCAGAGTCCTTTTTACAAAAGTGCAGCCAAGGTGGCGCGTCTGCTTGTTGAAGACGGCTTCAACGTGATTTCAGGAGGCGGCCCCGGTGTCATGGAGGCGGCCAACAGAGGGGCCGCCATGGCCGGGGGGAAATCCGTAGGCCTGCACATTCAACTGCCGGAAGAGCAGAAACCCAATGAGTATGCCAACGTTCGCCTAAACTTCAACTATTTTTTTATCAGGAAGGTCATGTTCGTCAAGTACGCGGTGGCCTATATAATTATGCCCGGGGGCTTCGGGACCCTTGATGAGCTCTTTGAGGCTCTTACCTTGATCCAAACGCACAGGATCAGGTTTTTCCCGGTTATTCTTATGGAATCCGCTTATTGGCAGGGCCTCCTGGATTGGTTCAAGGCCACACTCCTTAAGGAAGGCACCATTTCCAAAGAAGACCTGGAAATCTTCAGGGTGGTCGATACACCCGAGGAGGCCGTGGGCATCATAAAGCGGAGGGTGATCGTCTGACTTGAAAAGGACGGAGAAGGACACCATCCGCGCATGGGCCCGCCGTTGGGGCATCAGTCTCTCCCCTGCCCAGGTTGACCAGTGCCTCCTCTATGCGAACGAATTATGGGAGTGGAACAAGAAGTTAAACCTGACCGGCCTATCCTCTAAAAAGGCCGTGGTAGAAGAACTACTCCTGGACTCCCTGATTGCCTGTCCCTTTCTCCCGGATCAAGGAGACCTACTGGATGTAGGCTCTGGTGCCGGATTCCCCGCCATTCCTATAAAAATCAGCAAACCGAAGCTCACGGTCCGTCTCATAGAGGCGAATTCAAAAAAGGTGAGTTTCCTGAGGGAGATTATCAGGATTACGGGCATGGCCTCTGTAGAGGTGACCAGGGGGCGAATCGAAGAATTGGGAAGCCTCCTTTTACCCAAAGGCTATGTCGTGGTCACTGCCCGGGCCTTGGCCCCCCTGGGCCGCACCCTTGGGTGGTGTGCCCCCCATCTCAGATCCGGCGGGTTGCTTGTCACCTATCAGGGCCAGGAATTTGAAAAGAACCTCAAGAAGGGTGACGACCCAATAAAAGCACATTCACTGCTTCTTGAGCGGGTCCTTCCCTATACCTTGCCCGGGAAGGACTCAAGAAGACACGTCCTTTTTTTCAGGAAGAGGAAAGAAGGATAATGCCCTGACCCTACACGGAAAAGTCTCCGAACGTGTAGGTCCCTGAACCTGTTTCGCCACCCATGTCATAATTTCAGAGCGGGTCAGGGCAGGAGGATGATCAGAAGGTTAGTCTTTTACGTACTTGAAGGAGACATTTACCCTCGAACGATAAGAGGTGACCTTGCCATTTTCAATGGTCATATCTAATTTGGTTACTTCGGCAATTCTCAAATCTTTTAGGCTCGTCGAAGCGGTTTCGACGGCGTTTTTGGCCGCTTCGTCCCAAGATTGATCACTTGTGCCAACCAGTTCAATGATTTTGTAAGTGCTTCCAGCCATGTCCATCCTCCTCTTTTGTACATAGGGTTATGGCCAATGCTCGGGTCTGGTAAAAGGTATCATCTCCCCTCCAGCCGTTGCGCATTTTAACCGGCAACATTCATCATCGAGTTTATCAGAGGAAAGGCTGGTTTGCAAATGCATATTATTAAAGGAGATCAAAAGAGCATGGAAGGAAATCCCCAAAAGGATAACTTCCGGAGATGGGTTGACAAGGGCCAGTGGGATAGGATATTAAACAGGCAAAGACAGGCGGAAAGTGAAAAATCTGAAGAAAATGTCCGGTATCTTTTCCTTGTTTCAGGAAGATGAAAAGGGAAGGCGGTGAAAATCCGCCGCACAGTGGCCGGTGCTGTGAGCCCTGTTTTTTATGCGATTTCGCTGAAAGTGGAACTCCTGATAAAGTTCCGGATGGCTTTAAGGCCGGATGAAAAGTCACTGCCCTGAAGGACAGGGTGGGAAGGCGAGTCAGGAGGGGGCAAGCCAGAAGACCTGCCGGGCATTTACCGATGGATGTGCCATAACCCCATCTTGGAGCTAAGTTTTGCCAAGATGGGGTTATTTTTTTTGAAAGGAGAGGAAGACATGTGGCAGCAAGTGCTGAAAGAGATTCAGCCCATATCCACGGAGTGGATGGAAAGGGCCATAAACCGCCTTGACACCCTAACCAAACCCCGGGGGAGTCTCGGAAGGTTGGAGGAGATGGCGGCCCGGGTGGTGGCTGTCCGACAGGAGTTAAGACCCAGTACGGGCAAAAAGGAGGTCTTTGTATTCGTGGGAGACCACGAGGTGGTCCAAGAAGGCGTCAGTGCCTATCCTCAAGAGGTGACCGCATTGATGGTGGGAAATTTTTTAAGGGGAGGAGCGGCCATAAACGTGCTGGCCCGGTTTGCACAGAGCCGGGTCTCAGTGGTGGATGTGGGCATGAAACGGGATATTGGCGGTGAGCAGGGGCTTATCAAAAGGAATGTGAAAAGGGCTGCGGGTAACATTGCAAAGGGTGCAGCAATGACCGGGGAGGAGGCGGAAAGGGCCATCGATGTGGGCATTGAAATGGCGGAGGAGGCCTTTAAGCGGGGAGCTGGCGTGATTGCAACCGGCGAGATGGGAATAGGTAACACCACCCCTTCCTCCGCGATACTGGCCGCCCTTCTCCCGGCCCAAGTGGAGGAGGTGACAGGCACAGGGACGGGCATCGACGAAAAGGGATTGAAGCACAAGATTGAGGTCATCAAGCAAGCCCTGGAAATAAACAGGGCCGCCATGGGTGATCCCATCTCAACGCTTGCCGCAGTAGGAGGCCTTGAAATTGCGGGAATTTGCGGACTCTGTCTGGGTGGGGCAGCCCGCCGCATGGTGGTCGTGGTGGACGGGTTCATATCAAGTGCAGGGGCACTCGCGGCCATGCGTCTGAACCCGACTGTTAAGGACTATCTGTTTTTCTCCCACAAGTCATCGGAAAAGGGACACGGGGTTTTGTTTGAAAAAGAAGGGATAAGGCCCATGATGGATTTTGGACTCCGCCTGGGCGAAGGCACGGGAGCGGCCCTGGCCATGCAGCTCATAGAAGGGGCCGTGAGGATATACAATGAAATGGCTACCTTTGAAGAGGTGGGCATAACGCCCGGGGCCTGATAGACGGGGTCATCCATGAAACGATTGGTCAACAAGACCCATGCAAAAGGGCTGGGAACCGCCCTGCGGACCCTTACGCTGCTTCCATGGCCGTGGGAAGAGAGCAAAGACTTGAGCGCCTCGCTCCCCTGGTTTCCCGTTGTGGGCCTTTTTCTGGGTGCCCTGGTCTACGGCACAGCCCTGCTCTGGATATGCCTTCCCTTTGTGCCGTGGCCGGCCGGGGCTGCCATCATGTGCGTTTTACTTGAAGCCTTGGTGACCCGGGGGTTGCATCTGGACGGGCTGGCCGATTGGGCTGATTCCATCGGTGCCTCCAACAACAGGGAAAGACGGCTCATGGTAATGAAGGACGCCTCCCTTGGGGCCTTTGGCTGTGTGGCGCTTATCATGGACTGCTTTCTCAAGTGGGCCGCCTTTGAAAGGCTCTTCTCTTCGGGGTCATTGATCTGGGTGCTTCCTGTGTTTGTTCTATCCCGCGCCATGATGGTGGAACTCATTACCACGCGGCCCTATGCCAGAAAAGGCGAGGGAATGGCCGGACCCTTTTTCGGCCGGGCACAAAGCAGACACCGATTCCTCTCCCACGCCCTCTCTTTACTCTTCTGCCTGCCTTTCGGTCCCCTTGGGCTTTTATTCCTGGCCTTGGCATGGGTTGGAATCAGGGGTTTCGGGGCTTATGGGCGGCGGCAGTATGGAGGGATTACCGGGGATCTTCTAGGGACAGCCAATGAAATGGTGGAGGTGGGGCTTTTGATGATATGTGCCTTGCCCGGGGAGAGGGTTCTCTGCTATACAGGATGGACCTGGGCATTGCAGTTGGGCCAATTATAAGAATGTTTGCGTCGAGAGCGTTGTGATGTGGGATGTGGGCTTAGAGCGTTAGGATCGTTTAGTTCGTTACTATCGTTGGAGTGGACAAATCAAGGGCTCTGCACCCGCGGGATAGGGGATGATGATATGAGAGCACGAATTCCTTTTGAGGCCACAGGACTTTTATGTCCCAGGCTCCTGTGAGGGGAATTTACGGAGGCAAGGAGGCATGGAAAGGGTACAGTCCACATACCAACACGGCGGGCATCCGGCTCAGGACCTGGTTCGGTTGAACCTGCCCCACCGGCCTGTCATTGATTTCAGCGTCAATATAAATCCCCTGGGGGTCCCGGACATTATCAGGGAGAGATGGATGGAAACCCTGGAAAGCATTGAGGCCTATCCATCTGTTGACGGGGAAGGACTGGATCTTTTTTACCGGGAGAAATTCAGTATACCGAGAGGATGCTTTTTGTCCGGAAACGGGTCCACGGAAATGATCTATCTTGCAGCAAGGGTGGCACGCTTGAAAAGCGCCTTGATCCTATCCCCGTCCTATCATGACTATGAACGGGCATGCCTCCTGGCCGGGACAAAGGCAGTGAGGTATCCCTTATCCAGGGAGGAGAACTTTGCCCCAGGCAATGTGGAACAATTGGTGGACGCCCTCAGGCAGACAGAGGGCCTTTGGCTCGGCCGCCCTAATAATCCCACCGGAGGCCTTATTCGCAAGCAAACTATTCTTGAACTCGCAGAGCGTTTTCCCGAGCACTGGTTTATCATTGATGAGGCCTTCATCCAGTTTATTGATGACTGGTGGGAGGAAACCCTGATCCGGGAGTCAGGCAAACCCAACATCCTATGCATTCACTCCTTGACAAAATTTTATGCCATCCCGGGACTCAGACTGGGCGGTGCTGCCGGGGACTGTAAAGCGATTTCAAGACTTAAACAGGCCAAAGAGCCCTGGACCGTCAATGGCATAGCCGATAGTATCGCGCCCCTCCTCCTCGATTGTAGGGCCTATGAGGAAAAGACCCGGAGCGTGCTCCTCAATGAGGGGAAAAGAATGTTGGATCTCCTTCAAGGTGTGGAAGGGGTGAAGCCCTTTCCGGGGTCGGCCAACTTTATTCTCTGCCAATGGACCCGAACCCGGAATCTCGATGACCTGTTAGGGTATCTCCTTGAGAAAGGGGCCTATGTGAGAGATTGTCGGAATTTCCCCGGCCTGGAAGACAATTTTTTTCGAATAGGTCTGAGGATTCCAGCCCAGAATGATCAATTGATTTCATTGCTTTCTTCGTTTCACTAAATAAACACGGGCATCCCTGGCCCCAAGGCTGTCCGCCGGGTAACGCAAGGCATGGTTGAACTGGTTGCCATCCTCCTCATTGCCTTTGTCCTCGATCTTTTCTTGGGTGATCCTCGCTATGAATGTCATCCCATCAGGCTCATCGGCCAATCCATCTTAAAGGGCGAGCAGTGGTTGCGTACCTCCGGTCTTCACGGCAGAGGAGCCGGGTGCCTTCTCGTGCTGGCTATCCAGGCGTTGTCCCTGGCGTGTTTTCTTTTTGTAGATATGCTCCTTCACCATGTGTTCTCAATCCTCGGTCTCCTTTTCGACCTCTTCCTCTGCTATTCCTTTCTGGCCTTGGGGGATCTCTTCGGTCACATTATTCCGGTCATCAGGGCGGTCGAGGCCGGCCGTTTACACGAGGCCAGAGGGCACCTGGCCATGATGGTGGGGAGGGACGTGGAGGCCCTCGATGATGCCGGCGTATGCCGGGGTGGTGTTGAGACCCTGGCGGAGAATTTTGTAGACGGATTCCTCTCCCCCCTCTTCTATTGTGTCGCAGGGGGTATTCTGGGGTGTGTCACAGGCCTTTCTCCGCTCAGGACCGCCCTGTGTTTCATGCTCGTCTTTAAGATCGCAAGTACCATGGATTCCATGGTGGGATATAAGAGGGCCCCCTATAAGCATCTTGGATGGGGTGCGGCAAGACTGGATGACATCCTGAATTTTGTACCTGCCCGGCTCTCTATTATGATCCTCTTTTTGGGTGCCCTAGTCACCAGAGGGCATGCCCTCGATGGTTTCAGAGTCGCCTTGAGGGATCGCTTGATGCACGACTCACCCAATGCCGGTCATCCGGAAAGCTTTGTGGCCGGGGCTCTCCATATCCGCTTGGGTGGACCCGTCAAATACCCTGACGGGTGGCATAAGAAGCCCTGGTTGGGCGCCGAAGGAAAGGATCCCGGGCCGACGCAGATCTGTAGCATAGTGGAAATAATAAGGTCATCGGCCTGGATGGCCATGGGCCTTTCGCTGGTTATTCTGGCCCTGTCCCCTTGTCTTTAACCTGATGTTTACACAATCAAGTATTAAAATTAATCTTTCATTGAGTCTACATATTCTCTTGACTTATATTTATTTATTACTTATTCTCACCTTCCAAAAGCGTTTTTATTAACGATAAATGAAAGGGGGACGTATGGCTACTGTTAAGCAAATTCAATTTAGATTGCGGCTTGCGAAGAAAACATTAGCGAGACTTAACAAAGATGTAACAGCTACAAGAAGCAGGGTCAAAAAGTTAGAGGCGGAGCTCAAAAAGGCTAAGGCTGCTGAAAAGGCCAAGAAAGCGAAGAAGGCAAAACCTGCGGCCAGGAAGAAACCTGCTGCCAAGAAGAAAACCGCCGCAAAGAGATCTCCGGCCAAGAAAAAGACGGCTAAGAAGAAGTAGGTCTTTTTCGTATCTGAAGGGACAGCACAAACTGGGAGGGAATACTCCTGCCGGAAGGTCCGTTTATTCCCTGAAGGCCTCCGGGTGAGTTAAGGAGGAAAACCCCCACTGCTCCAACTGTTGGATCATCCTCATGCGGTGAGTTCCCGGCCAATAGTATCTCCCACACCGGGGACAGACGCGGATGGAGTGAATGTTCCTATAGAAGACGTATTCAGGTACGTTTTCTCTGGCTTCCTCAAGGGCCGCGTGTTTTAAGAGCGCGTTACAGATCAAACAGCGGCTAAACCACCTTGATGGATCGGGCCTAAGGGGGAGTCTTTTTTTCAGCTCAGCCAACTGCTCCGCAACCCTGTTAGGGCGAAGCAGAATCGCCTCTCTGTAATGATCCGCCCGCTTTTCATGGCGGGTCAAGAGGCGCCGTCCTTCCTTCAAAAGCTGGTCAAGAGCGCCCGGCCTGTAATAGCTCTGATACAGGGTGTCATACCCCATGATCCTGAGCCACTTGGCCAGCTTTCCCATCATTGAATCGGCCACAAACCGCTCTTGTTGAAAATTGCTCGCCGCCATCGTTCCATCCTCTTGACATCGACCCGGCCAGCCTCTTGGGGGAATCCGAGATGTCCAAATATCCGGGCCGTGAGGGTGCGTGATCATTGTCTCTGATCCACCATCAAGATGTCATCTGCTGCGTTGCCTGCGGTCGCTTCTCCTTGCGGCGTATTGTTTATACGCCTCAGTCGGCGCTCCTTGGCGCCTTGCATCTAACACCTTGCTGGTGCCCAGGCAGTGCCCAAAATCATTTATTATCATTGTCTATCGAGAATTTTGATGGTGGATTTTGGATTGTCCATCCCTATTGAAAAATAGCATGATTCGTGAGATAAAGGAATGCCTGTCGGGGTCGTGCGTTGCAAGGCGCTATCCCGGGCAAGGAGCCAAGGCGGTTAGATTCCTGGTGCACACTGGAGTATGGGGAAGGTGCGAGAATGGATAAAATGGTCATCGAGGGCGGCAGACCGCTCATAGGCAGCGTCAAGATAAGCGGGGCCAAGAATGCTGCTCTGCCTATCATCGCCTCCTGTCTTCTGTGCGGCGGCTGGCACCGTCTTCAAAACATCCCCCGCCTCAAGGATGTGGAGACCATCAAGCGCATCATGTCCAAACTGGGGGTTTCCTTCAGGAGTCCTGGACCGGGAAACCTGGAGGTCAACTCCGATGACCTCACGGGGTTTGAGGCCCCTTATGCGTTGGTCAAGACCATGAGGGCCTCTGTTCTGCTTCTGGGTCCCCTCCTGGCCCGTTATGGGAGAGCCAGGATATCCCTCCCGGGAGGCTGTGCCATCGGGGCCAGGCCGGTGAATTTGCATCTCAAGGCCCTGGCCGCCATGGGGGTGGACATGTATCTGGACCACGGTTATGTCCATGCCCGGGCCGATCGGTTGAGAGGAGCAGATGTATTTTTTGACATCCCCACGGTGACGGGTACGGAAAACATTATGATGGCTGCAGCCATCGCCAAGGGGCGGACCGTATTGAGAAACGCCGCCAAGGAGCCTGAAGTTCAGGATCTCGCCAGGATGCTCCGCACCATGGGCGCCCATATCAAAGGAGAGGGGACGGACACCATTACTGTTGACGGGGTGGCGGCCTTAAAGCCGGCTCGGCATTCAATTATCCCGGATCGCATCGAGGCCGGTACCTTTATGATCGGGGCCGCCATAAGCCGGGGGCGAATAGAGATACAAGGATGCCGGCCCGATCATCTGCAGGCCCTTACCGAGAAACTGGAATCGGCGGGGGTGGAGATAAAGGCCGGCTCGGCGGGTATATCTGTCAAAGGACCTGAGACGATCAAGAGCATTGACATCAAGACCATGCCTTTTCCTGGATTCCCTACGGACCTTCAAGCCCAGTTCATGGCCCTCATGTGTATTGCCGAGGGCTCGAGCATTATAAAAGAAACCGTGTTTGAGAATCGCTTCATTCATGTAAGTGAACTCAAAAGAATGGGGGCCGATATTGAGGTCAGCGGGAACCAGGCCCTGGTCAGGGGAAAGGAGCATCTTTTATCCGCACCGGTGATGGCCACTGATCTCAGGGCAAGTGCCTCCCTTATCCTGGCAGGTCTAGTGGCCGAGGGCGGAAGAACAGAGGTGCTCAGGATCTATCACCTTGACAGGGGCTATGAGGCCCTGGAGGAGAAATTCAAGGCCCTGGGCGCCGCCATATGGCGGGAGAAAGACGAAAAAGGATTGTAGCGAGTCGGAGGTGGGCCCGAGGTCAAACGCTCTTACTTAGAGGGACATGCCATGTTCCATCGTCCCCTCCTGCCGCTCCTTCTTTTACTCACCGGGGGAATACTCGTCGGACATAAGGTCCTTCACTCTTCCCCATCCTTTCTCATTCCTTCGGCTTTTACCATCACCCTTTGCCTCCTCGCGCTGCTTTTGGCCTCTCCCCGTTTCAGACCCGCCTTACTCTTTGTGGGCTTTTTTTTGGCCGGCATCCTCCTCGACCTAAACAGGGACGCCCCTTCCACGCTCTTGGGACCGGCCCAACGGGGAGAAAGGGTGACCGTGGAAGGAACCGTGGTTGAGCCCATGAAACTCCTCGATGAGGGAGCGAGGTTCAGGGTGAGGGCCCAATGGATATTGACAGGTTCTAAAGCCATTCCCGTAAAGGATCACCTCCTTGTGACCGTGTATGATCACAGCCCTTTCTTGAGGGTGGGAGAAAAGATCCGCTTTCCTGCCCGATTAAAAACCTTCAGGAATTTCAACAATCCAGGCAGGTTCGACTTTGAGGAGGCCATGAAGCTCAGAGGATTTACCTGTGGAGCCTCTGTGTCAGACGGTAGAAGCATTGTGCCTATGGGTCCCGGAGAGCTTGGCCTCGTCAAGGCCCTGATGGAGAGGGTCCAGCGGCCCGTGAGGGCCTTCTTTCAAAACAACCTCACCCCCGAAAAGGCCGCCTTGTTTCGGGCCCTCATCCTGGGGGAGCGTCAGGGCATAACCTGGGACCTGCGGGAGCCCTTTAACCGGACGGGTCTCGGCCATGTGCTGGCCGTGTCGGGCCTCCATATCGGGCTGGTGGCCTGGGTTTCGTTTTTTCTTTTCAAATGGATTCTCTCCCGGTTTTATACCCTGACCCTCAAGACGGACATTATCAAATGGGCAGCCCTGTTAACTTGTGTCCCGGTATTTTGCTATGCCTTCATGGCGGGATTCCAGGTCTCCTGTCAGCGGGCCATGATCATGGTCTTCGCCTTTCTGTGGTCTTTAATCCTGGGTCGAGAAAAGGAGGTGTGGTCCACCCTGGCCCTGGCCGGTTTGATTATCTTGGCCATAGATCCTCGATCCTTGTTCACCATTTCCTTTCAATTCTCTTTTGCCGCGGTCATCGGGATCCTTTGGCTGACCCCTCCCCTCCTCAAGGCACTTTCTTTTTCCCCGGCCTCCGCAGACCGGGGCTTGCGGCTTTTGAAGGCCTTTTCTTCCTATTTCGTGGGCCTGGTGGTGGTGAGCTTCGGGGCTGTGATCATGCTTCTTCCCCTCATCGCTTATACCTTTCACCGGATTTCTTGTGTTACCCTTTTGGCCAACATCACGGTGGTCCCGGTTCTCGGGCTTTGGGTGATCCCTTCGGGGTTGATGAGTGCCCTCTTTCTGCCCCTGTTTCCCCAGGGGGCCGCATTTTTTCTTCACCTGGCCTCCTGGGGTCTCCAGGGGGTGATGGAGATGGTCCATTTCTGGTCCAGCCCGGACTGGTCCAGTTTCTGGGTGATACGCCCCAATCTTATAGAGATCTCTATGTACTACGGATTGGTCTTTTGCCTCTTTTTTGTGAGACGCTGGTCGTGGGTGAAGATGGCTCTCGTCATGGTGGTAATGGCCGTGGCCGTGGATGTGGCCTACTGGTCCTGGAGAAACCAATTCAACGGGGACCTGAGGGTGACCTTCCTGGATGTGGGCCAGGGAAACGCCGCCTTGGTAGAATTCCCCGGAGGCAAAAGGATGCTTATTGACGGGGGTGGCTTTGGGCGGGACCAATTTGATGTGGGTCGGATGGTTGTGGCCCCTTATCTGTGGTATTCAAAGATATGGAAAGTTCATTACCTGGTCATGAGCCATCCCCAGGCGGACCATATGAATGGGCTCCGGTTTATCGCCAGGACCTTTGGCCCACAGGAGTTTTGGTACAACGGTGACCGGGTTGACAAGGTGCCTTTCAAAGAGCTCATGGCCATTACAGCCTCAAGAGGGATCAGCAAACGCCTCCCTTCTTATCTCAAAATGGGAAGGGAGATGAACGGAGTGGAGGTCAAGGCGTTACACCCTCTGCCTGGTGGATCAGGTAAAGGCCCATATAAGGTGAGAGGATTGAACGACAACTCACTGGTTTTGAAAATCACCTACAGGGGAAGATCATTTCTCTTCACCGGGGATCTGGAGGCGCCGGGCGAAGGGATTCTGGTCAAGAATCAAAGAGAGTCGCTCAGGAGCGATGTGCTCCTCTCACCCCATCACGGGAGCCAAAGCTCGAGTACCAAGGCCTTTCTCAAGCTGGTGAGTCCCAGCATCTGCGTGATCTCTGCCGGAAAAGGGAACCGCTTTGGATTCCCCCATGCCCAAACCCTCGAAAGGCTGGAATCCCTCAATTGCAGGGTGATCAGGACCGATCAGGCTGGTGCGATCCAGTGTCGTGTGGGAGCGAATCGTTTTGAAGTAAGCACTTTTCTAAAACCGGAGAGCTGACACGGGGGCAAGTTTTTTGTTGCCATGGTAAGGCCTGTGGAGTATAGGATTTCCTGAAAGGGCAGAGGCCGAATTCTCCTTCTAGAGTCCTCATGCGAGGTATCCTATCAAAAACCACTTTATCACCGATTCCAGCACCCGAAAAATGGCTCCCTGGGTATCATGCCTTGGCCCTGAAGTACCTTAGGGGGCGTTGATTTTTACGAGGAGAGCATGCTTGGTTCCATCACCAACCTCTTGATCGTATTGGCCAAGAACATGTGTGTGGTCATTGTCCTGGCCTATGTGCTCACGAGGACCCGTATCTTTTCCGAAGTGCTGGATAAAAAAATCTCTTTTCGGCACCGGTTTTTCTTGATGATTCTTTTTGGACTTTTCTCCATTTACGGGACCCTGAGCGGTATGGAGCTTTTGGGCGCCGTAGCCAACATAAGAGATCTTGGACCGGCCATAGCGGGCCTGTATGCCGGGCCTGTGGCCGGTCTTGGGGCGGGCTTTATTGGAGCGATCCACCGTTATGCCCTGGGCGGGATCACCGCGCTTCCCTGCGCTGTTTCCACCGTAATTGCAGGTCTGGCCGGAGGTGCTATATTTCTGCTCAAAAAAGACCGTTTCGTGGGGGTCCCCACCGCCATGGTGTTCGCCGCCTTGATGGAGGTGTTTCATATGGTCCTGGCCCTTCTCCTGAGCAGTCCCCATGACCAGGCGATGGCCATTGTGAAACAGGTAAGTGTCCCCATGATTGTGGCCAACTCCCTGGGAATGGGGGTTTTTGCCTTTATGGTATCCAATCTCATCCGGGAGCGGGAGACAAAGGCCGCCAAGGAAACTATAGAGAGCGAATTAAGGGTGGCCCGGGAGATCCAGATGGGTATTGTACCCAAAATTTTTCCGGCCTTTCCCGACAGGCCTGAATTTGACATTCATGCCTTGCTGGAACCGGCAAAGGAGGTGGGCGGGGATTTATACGATTTTTTTCTTTTCCACGATCACCTCCTCTATTTTGTCATCGGTGATGTCTCGGGCAAGGGTGTGCCTTCTTCTCTTTTCATGGCCGTCACCAAGACGCTCATCAAGGCAGAGGCGGGCAAAGATCATACCGATCCCGCTGAAATCCTTTTCAGCGTCAACAATGAACTGAGTCGGGACAATGAGTCGTGCATGTTCGTGACCATATTTTTGGGTATGCTGGATATTAGAAAGGGCAGGATCCTCTTCTGCAACGGCGGTCATAATCCACCCTATGTCTTCCACAGGAATGGGGCCGTAGAAATGCTCCCCGGGACAGGGGACATCGCCCTGGGGGCCATGGAGGATGTCCCTTACCACCAGGGCAGCATCGCCCTCGAATACGGGGACAGCCTTGTCCTCTATACAGACGGCGTTACAGAGGCCATGGACAAGGAAGGAAATCTCTTTACGGAGAAACGCCTGGAAGCGGCTTTGAGAAAGCTTGATCACGGTGCTTCTCGAGAGGTAAGCCTGGCTGTCTTTGAAGAGGTAAAGTCCTTTGCCGCCGGCACAATGCAATCCGATGATATTACCCTCCTGGTTTTGAAATACAGGGCTTCTCCTTGATTCCAGCCCGAGAAGAACACCTTGGCCCCTGCATAGAAAAGTCCCTGACTCCTTTCTTTAGCTCCTATGTGGAGCCAAAAATATTTCCGGGGGGATGGTAAATGGGCTAGGCGGGCCTTGCGGGTTTAGCGGTGCGGGCTTGATAGATTGTGGGTTTTAAAGTGCCTGTCAAGACCAGGCCTGCCAGGCTCAGGCCCGCCAAGGCCCCGAAAAGGATCTTATAGGTCTGGGTCACGTCAAAGAGGTATCCCGCCACCACAGGCCCCAATGCCCCTCCGATAGTCCCGCTAAAAATGACGATGCCGAAGATGAGCCCGTGGGCTGAAGTGCCGAAGAGGGTGGCCACCACCGGTGAGATGAGGGCAAAAAAGCCGCCGTGGGCAAAACCGTGTATGGTGGCGAACAAATAAAGCATCCACAGGTGGTCTGCCCATTGCAGCCAGCAAAGGCCGACAAAGAGTAAAGCGAAGCAAAGCATTAAGGCCTGCTTGGTCCCGATCCTGTCCGCGGCTCCGCCCATAATAAAGCGACCGGCAATGCTGACCCCACCGATAGTGGCCAGGACATTGGCCGCGTTTGCCTGGGAGATTCCCAGGTCGATGGCATGGGTGACGATGTGCATGAGGATGGTGTAAACACAGAAGAGAAGAATCCAGTTCACCAGGCAGATGGTCCAAAATTGGGGGGTCTTCACCGAGTCCACAAAAGATGACCCTTCATCCTTTTGGGCCGTAAACCCCGTATCCACGGGTCTTTTGGTGTCCGGGAACTGCCCCTTTTTGGACGGGTCCCTGACCAGGAATTGGGCCAGAGACACGAAGCACACCAGGATAATAACCCCCAGAATGAAGAAAGAGGCGCGCCAACCATAGGCGACAATGAGTTCTTTAAGAAAGAGGGGCATGATAAGCATACCCAGGCCGGTGCCCACCTTGATAATGCCGCTCATGGTGCCCCGCATCTTGATAAACCACCTGGCGATGGTGGATAAGAGGACCACGTCTGTGCCGCTTACCCCGATTCCTATGATAAGGCCGTAGAATAAATAGATCTCCCATACGGTATTGAGGCGGGACATCAACAGGTAGCCTACGCCCATCAAAAGGCCGCACCCTGTCATGATGAGCCTGGGGCCGAACCGATCATTGAGTCCCCCCATAAAGATGCTTCCAAATCCATGTAGGAGAATGCTCATAGAGGCGGCGCCGGAAATGACGGCCCTGGACCAGCCGAACTCCGTAAGGAGGGGTGTGAAAAATACCCCGAAGCTATTGTGGATGCCCCAGCCTATGGCCTGGATGCAAAAACACGTTGCCACCACCACATAGCCATAAAACAGCCTGGGCCTTTTTCTTTCCATCATGTGACATCCTTTTTGGCACAATAAGGAGAGATTTCATCCTTTCATTTGAATAACTTCTCTCTTCATTTGTCAATGCCCTTCCTCAGCCCTTGGAATCCTTTAAGATGTCCACGGGGTGGGGGCTGCTACAAACGGGTTGATAATGCCTCATCTTTTTGAGACGATAACGTCCTAAATTGACCGGATGAAAATGAATATCAGACAAATAAACCCTTCAGGATCGAGCAGAGGGTTAGGAAAAGAAAAGATTAACAGGAGACCATGTGAACCGGGATGAAAAAAAGATTATGGGCCTGACCACCACGTCTCACGGCCTTGTCCATCTTTTTGAAGGTGTTCTTCCCCCTCTCATTCCTCTTCTCATCGAAGAGTTTAACAGCGATTACTTTCAGCTTGGTATGGTGGTCACGGTCTTTTCCTACGCCTTTGGCCTGGGTTCGCTCCCTGCGGGCATTTTTTCGGACAAAATCGGTCCCCGCCGCCTTGTGACCCTGTATCTCTTTGGTGCGGGGGTGTTGTCCGTCCTTATCTGGCCGGTGACACACCTTTGGACCTACGGGATAATCATGGGGTTGGTGGGGCTTTTTTGCAGTACCTATCACCCGGCGTCCAACGCGTTGATCGCCCTTTCGGTGAGGGAAAGGGGGAAGGGCTTCGGTATTCACGGGATTGCGGGGAGCGTGGGGGTGGCTGTCGTGCCCGTCCTTTCCGCGTGGATAGGGTGGGCCCTCGGTTGGAAGGCGCCCCATGTCATATTTGGGTTCTTGGGAATCGGGGTGGGCCTTTTTTCATTGACCGTTCCCAGGCCGACCATTACCAGAGGGGTTTCCCCCACAAAGGGGGGAGCCGGTCCCGGCCCGGTCCAGGTGTCTTATTTGAATTTGGTGGTATTCTTTTTGTCCGCCACAGCCCTCGGGCTGACCTATAAGGGGATTATGACGTTCCTGCCCACCTATATGGGAGAGAATGTCCATCTTCCCTTCCTCAATATCGACACAGTGGCCCTCGGGGGGACGGTGGCCACCGTCGCCCTTCTATCAGGGGCGGTGGGCCAGTATATTGCGGGGCGCATGGTGGAAGAGCATATGCCGGAGGTCCTTTATTTGGGGGCCTTGGTCATGGGGACCCTTTTTGTCCTTTTTATGGCCATGGCCTCTGATTTGTGGCTGGTGATTTCGGCGGTGATTTATGCCTTCTTTTATTTTTCCACCCAGCCCATGCAGAATTACCTGATTTCCGTGTATCTCCCCAAGCGAAGGCAGGGGCTTGGCTATGGCATTCATTTTTTTCTCACCTTTGGAGTGGGTTCTACAGCGGCTGCCGTTTCGGGGTATCTGGCCGATCGATTCGGCCTTAAAGCCGTCTTTTACGCCATGGCTTTATGCTTTGTCGCGTCGTGCTGTTTGGCCACTTTCCTTGTCATAAGGGCTCGGTCCCGAATGAAGGCACAACAGGGCTGAGAAGACGGACCAAGGAGGTTCAAGGGCGGGCATCGGAGCTAGGTCCCTTGGAACAGGGACTTCTTGATGACCGCCTTGTCATAGGCGCCGATGATATCCCGGCGGGTCAAAACCCCCACCAGTTCAGAAGGGTCGTCCGGCGAGACGACGGGCAGGATCGAAAAATCTTTGAAGGTTATCTTCTCAAGGGCTTCGAAAAGGTTGTCATCAAGAGATACGGTGACCACCTCGGTGGTGGCCAGATCCTGTGCGATGACGAGATCCTTGATATTCTCATCCATCATCACGTCTGAATAGTCCATAAAGGAGAGAATGCCCGTCATCTTGCCTTGGTTGTTGACCACTGGAAAGGTGTTATATTTGCTTTGAGATATTTTACCCGCCAGCTTTTCCAGGCTCAGAAATTCAGGTATGGTCTCCACATTGGGATTCATGACATCCTTTACCCGGATGGATTTGAGTATGTTTACCTCTCTTCCGGCCCAGATGTCCACACCCCGGCGTGAGAGCTTCAAGGTATAAATGGATTCCCTGTACAATTGACGCGCCGCCAGGGAACTCACGATACAGGTCACCATGAGGGGAAGGATGATCCTGTAGTTCCCGGTCATTTCGAAAAGCATAAGGATGGCGGTCAAAGGGCCGTGGGTGGTGGCACTGACCACGGCGCCCATGCCCACAATGCTGTAGGCGCCGGGAAAAGCGGCGATTTCCGGGAAGAGGGTGTGGACAACAACCCCAAAAAACCCCCCGGCCATGGCTCCCAAAAACAGGGAAGGGGCAAAAATGCCCCCCGATCCGCCGGAACCAATCGTAATAGAGGTGCCCAGGGTCTTAAACAGGATCAAGAGGAGCATAAACCACCACGCCAGAGTATGGTCCAGGGCCAGCTCAATGGCCTCATAACCCACTCCGAGGACATGGGGGAAGAGGAGGCCCATCAAGCCCAAGGCCGCCCCTCCCAGACCGGCCTTGAAGTACTCCGGGAATTTCAGGGCCTCGAAAAAGTCCTCCGTACGATACAGGGAACGGGTGAAAAACACACCCACCAAGGCACAAAAGAGGCCCAGTACAAAATACATGGGAAATTCCCAGACACTGATGAGCTTGTATTCCGGGACGATAAAGGCGGGATTATTGCCGAGCAAATAGCGCGAGACCGCTGTAGCCGTCACCGAGGAGATAACAATAGGGCTGAAGGTGGCCAGGGCAAAGTCACCCAAGATGATTTCCAGGGCAAACATACACCCTGCAATGGGGGCGTTGAAGGTGGCTGCTATGCCCGCAGCGGCTCCACATCCCACAAGGGTGCGCATCCGGTCTGCCGAGACCTTTAAAGCTTGTCCCAGGGTGGAACCGATCGCCGCACCGATCTGGACGATGGGTCCTTCCCGCCCTACCGAGCCCCCGGTGCCGATACAGACGGCCGAGGCGAAGGTCTTGATCAGAACAATCCGCTTTCGTATGATACCCCCTTTCAGGGCTACAGCTTCCATGACTTCAGGGACCCCGTGTCCTTTGGCCTCTCCGGCCACAAAAAAGACCAGGGGCCCCACCACCAGCCCGCCCAGTATGGGGATCCAGGCCTTTATGTACCAGGGGGTGGCCTGAAGCAGCTCAATAAGGTTGCCGTCCGAGCCGTAGGACAGGGACTGGAAAAGGTTGATGAGATAGCGGAAGACCACCGCCCCGTATCCACCGGCAAGGCCCACAACAAGGGCCAGGACCACCATAATGGTGTGTTCGCTGCTTTTTAAGAGATAGGAAAAGGAAAACTTTCGAAGGTAGTGAGGGTCCACGGCCGGTCTTTTTTTACGTGAAGAGGTGACTGGATAGGGCCTGATCGTGATTATGAGGAGCCTAAGAGCCTATTATTTTGAGAATATGCAGATTATGCCAGGATTTTTCACCGTGTCAAAGTGTTTTTTTAGAGGCCCCTTTGGTTTGGGGTAGGGATTCAATGAGGCGCAGGAGAATAGCCTTGATCTGTAAGACCATTTATGAAAATATCCTTTATTTGCAGCATTGAGGGGCTTGCCGGCATCGGCCGGAAGAGGCTTAAGGTTTTGAAACACAGGGGACAAGGGTGGAACTGGATGCCATCATCATATCTGAATCCGGCAAGCATGGCCTGACCGGCATCATCCCGGAAAGATTGACCGTAGGGGGCAGGCCTTGCAGTATCCAGGTGGTTTTAAACGGCATCAGGCATGACGGTCAGGTCATTCCCCCGATTGCCGGTGACGGGGTGATGAACTGGTGGTCGGCTCCCAAACTGAACGGGATCTTCCTTTTCAGCTACCTGAGCCGTCGTGATTTCAATGTGGCCCTGATCAATAAGTATTATCCGGAAAGGGAGGAATTTTCTGAGCTCCTAAAGGCCAACCCCCGAGCCATCATCATATCCACCTCCTTTATCCGAAGCAGACACGCCCTTGCCGAGCTTATAGATGACATCCGCTCTTTGGCCCCGGATGTCTTCATTATCGTCGGAGGGCCTTTCATATATTACTCCTACCTGGTGCTTCAGCGCTCCACTGAGAAAGGATATTCCACCGACGGGGTCGAAGACGATTTCCTCTTTTTCAACCAAGACGATCCGCGCGCGGACCTCTACATTGTGAGCCTCATGGGTGAAGAGATCCTGGGCGAGGCCTTGGCCCGGATTAAGAGTGACCGGTCCACAGGAGATTTGCCCAATTCGGCCCGTCTGGAGGAAGATGGATACCATTTCACCAAGCGGATCAATGACGTCGCAAAGGGCGGGAGAGCGGAGATCGACTGGAATTCCCTTCCCGGGCGTCTGTTCAACTCAGGGGTGATGCCCCTTCAAGCCAGCAGAGGATGTCCACACAAATGCGCTTTCTGTAATTTTGTAAAGGATCGCAGGCTGTTGTTTGTAAAACCCCTGGAAAATCTCATGGAGGAGCTGAGAACGGTCAACCGCCGGGGTGCCCGGTATGTCTGGTTTGTGGACGATAATTTTCGCCATGGGAGCAAGGATCTCAACACCTTTTGCCGGTATATCATAGATGAGGGTATGGATCTTCGATGGATGACCATGGTCCGGGCCGATACCTTAGAGGCAGTGGATATGACACTGCTCCGCGAATCGGGTTGTGTGGAGGTGCAGCTGGGATTGGAATCTGCGGATCCACAAATACTCAAAGCCATGAACAAAAAGGCCGGTCCCGCCCTTTATGCCGAGGTGGTCCGGCGCGTACTTGAGGTCGGGATCAATTGCTCTTGCTATTTTATTTTTGGTTTCCCGGGTGAAACAGATGAGACGGCCCTCAGGACCCGGGCCTTTATCCATGGGCTGGAACACAGCGAGCTCGAAGGGACCCTGTCCTGGAGTTTATTTCCTTTCAGCCTTTATCCTTTGAGCCCCATATATGAAGTGGAAAAGAGAAGGCAATATGGACTGAACGGGTACCTGCGGCAATGGAGACACAGAAGCATGGATTCCGATCGGGCAGTGGAGCATGTCCGTGCGGCTTTTCTGGAACTCTCAAACTCCTGCCCCGTCTATAGGGGTGACAACCTGAACGCCCTGCTAAGCCTGAGCCCGAGACAGCGAAAGGACTTCCTTATCACCCGTCACAAGGTATCCAAGGCGGCAATGAAGGGGGAGATCGGGGAACAGGATATCATGAGGTCTTTTACCGAGGTCTTGTCTTGACCAGGGTCCGCCTTGATCCTTAAGCCCTTTCTCCGGCATCATGCCTTACCCGCCTTCAGGGCCGCCCGCAGGCCCTTTCTGTCCATCCATACCTCTTTCTGGACTCTCCCATAGCCGTTGCTCTATGGGAGAGCGTGTGAAAACGGTCCAAGGGCTCTGACCAAGATTTTACCCCTGGATAACCTTGTTCAACTTCTCTTTGACTGCCATGGCCTCGTTCACAATGTTTTGAATAAGGTCCGAAACACTGGGGATGTTGCGGATGCGTCCCACCGATTGCCCTGCGGGGTAAAGGCCCTTTTCGAAAGACCCTTCCACCCAGCCTGTACGGCTCAAGTCTCCCTTGATCAAAGGAATCAATTCCTCAAGAGAGGCCCCTTCCCCTTCCATATCCAGGACCTTTTCGGCCCAGGGGTTCTTGAGTACCCGGGCCGGATTCTGGAGGGATTCCATGACCAGAACCGTGTCTGTTTCCCGGGCCTCGACAAACTTCTCCTTAAAGGACTCGTGAACAGGACATTCCTTGGTGGCGATAAACCGGGTTCCCATATTCACACCCTCCGCGCCCAGGGCCAGGGCCACCACCAAAGAGCGCCCGTCGCTGAATCCACCACCGGCAATCAGCGGGGCTTTGATGGCGTCGGCTGCTTCAGGGATCAGGACCAGAGTGGTGACCTTTTCCATGCTGGGGTGTCCTCCGCATTCAGTGCCCACAATGGATACGATATCCACTCCCAAGCGGTCCACCTTGGCCGCATCCCTTACTCGGGCGCATTTGTGGATGTGGGTCAGGCCCGCGTCACTGATCATTTTCCTGAAGGGTTCAGGGTTTCTACCCGCTGTTTCCAGGATTTTCACTCCGGCATTGATCACCGTCTCTATCATCTCTTCTGGGGGTCTGGGCATAAGGGCCGGAAAAAGGGATACATTTACGCCAAAGGGTTTGTCTGTAAGGTCCCGGGTCTTGCGTATCTCCTCCTCCAGCTCCTCCTGGGTGGGAAAGGATGCAGCTGCCAAGCAGGCGAATCCACCTGCGTTGGCTACAGCCGCAACAAATTCCGCCCGGCTCAACCACTGCATGGTGCCGCACTGAATGGGATATTCAACGCCTAGAAGTTCCGTCACTCTTGTCTTTAACATGGGCATCTCCTTTCTTGAAATGATTCATCGCTTTATAAAAAGGGGGACAGGGGCTGCATCTTGGACTATATCTCCTCATACAAGCCCCTCATCTCCGAAGGCATGGCCTTGAGACGTTGCCTGGCCTTTTCCGGAGAAACGGCCTCAAGGGAGCCATCCTTTAGCCATTCTTTTATTCTTTAAGGTCCCTGAGCAGCCGTTTCAGGAGGACCTTTTCCTCGAGTGTAAATTTCTTAAGGAGGTCTTCATCGGCCTCTTCTTTTATCTTCAACAGGGTCCTTTGCAAGCCGTTCGCCCGTTCCGAAAGGTGGATGCGCAAGGCCCTTTTGTCGTGGTGATCCGCCTCTTTGAGTATCCATTTTTTTTCGGCCAGGCGGTCAAGCACCCCGGAAAGGGTGGCGCTGTCCAGGACCAGCTTTTTGCCGATATCTCCGGCTGTGACCCCTTCCTTGTCCCATAGCACTTCAAGGATCAAATATTGGATGGGTGTAAGGCCGTAGTCCTGAAGGCGCCTTTTGAAGTTTCCGTGGGCCTTCTGATAGGCCTTGGCCAGGAGGAATATGATACATTCGTTATATGAAGCCATGGAAAAATACCTTGTATACTACATAATAGGCCAGGCGGTCTTTCCCCGTCAAGAGGGAAAAGGATCGGTTCCCAATGAAAGGCCCGGCTGAACCGAAGCGGCTCCCAGGGGGGGTGTAGAGGTGCCAGGAAAGGTACCCTGGGGAATGACCACCGATTTGACACCTAGATTCTTCTCACATAGAATAGCCCCCATGAGTCGGGGAAGAAGGGACATTTGCCGCTGTATCCGCCCAAGCCGAGGGGCAAGACTCGCAGCCTTGTTGGTCTTTTTCTTGGTGAATGCCCCCCTGGTTTTAAAGGCGGAGGAGGGCGTCTCCATCCCGGTTACCCCGGAGGCGGTGGACGCGGAAAAGGAGGAGGCCCAAAAAGAGGCGGGAGCCTTTCTCAAGCAATTAGCAGCCAAGCCCGTCTCCAAAATCGCTTCCATTATCCTTCTCTACGACGTGCACATGGACTTGCGGGGTTATGTTAAAGCAAGGATGCGGGTGACCCTGGAGATGAGAAGGGTCGGACCAGGCTATACCTCCGGGTTCAGTCTCACAGAGCCCGTGGGCAAAGATCTGTGGAGCCGATTCGCCCTGTTTGTGTATGGGAGGCACACCGCAGAATACAAGGAAATGGTCAAAGGGATTGAGACGCGGTTTGAGGAAACATTTCGCCTGGAAACCGGGCGGTTCATGACGGAAATATTCCGGGAGGTCCTCCCTGAAGAAAAGGCCTATAAGAATCAAACCGGTATGAAGGTGCGTTTTGACTATGGGGAAGGCCTGGTCAAGTTTTGGCAGGATCAGCGCAAAAAGGATTTCAGCCGTACCCTGGTTTATACCAACCAAGCCGGCCCTCTCACCACTTTTTTCAATTTTCTCCTCTTTGAAAAGCCAGAAACGGAATTACATATTATTAATGCCATGAAAGAGGTGGAAGATCTCTCTTCGCGGGAGGAGACCCTTTCCACCAAGAAGAAGGTCACCTTTGTATTCAGCACGGAGGTGGTCAGGTTGGAGCCCAATAAGACGGGAAGGCATCAGCAATATCCTTTCGCCGTCTACTTTCAGACCGAGAATTACCTGGATATTGTCTATGGCAAGAACATCTTTTACCGTCTCGCCCATGATCGAGTGCGAAATGTGAAGGTTCCCTATTCGGTGCTCTTGGATGGGATTATCAGCAAGACAAAGATGAGGGAAAAGGCGCGTAAACTGAGAGAACTCAGGGAACGGCCCCTGAGTCGTGAACTCTACGAAGAGGAACTCAAGGTGATCCAGGAAATCGACGAGTTGGCCGCGAGGGACGTAGAGGTTTACCTCGAGGGTGCCCAGGTGAAGTATCAATAGGGAATATGGTCAGACTTAGGGCTTGGCCCAATGATCCAAAGGGCGTAAGATGTTCAGGCATTTGGGGGCTCTTGGCCGTTAAGGGCGGGAAAAATTAACCATCTGTTTTCCGGGGAGGTCCTATGAATATCCTGGATGAGAAATTTGGTGAGTTCCAGAAAATGCCTGTAGAGGCGAAGATCTTATGTTTTCAGAGGGAAGGCCATCTTTTCGACATGATCATCTCCCAGCAGTTGAATCGGGAAATCCTGGACGATATCTACAAGATCACCAATCAGCTGAGGCACATATCCAAGACCAGGGCCGGGGCCCTTTTTCTCCAGGAAACCCTGCGTTATAAACGGGCCATGCTCTTTTTTGCCCAGCCCTCCTCCAGGACATATCTTTCCTTTGAAAACGCCTGCCATATCCTGGGTATGCGGACCTCCGAGATTCGTGACACCCGGGTCTCCTCCGAGGTGAAGGGGGAGAGCAACGATGACAGCCTGCGCACCTTTTCCTCCTACACGGATCTCATCATTATGAGACACCGGGAAAAGGATATGTCCGAACGGGCGGCATGGCTTCTCAATACTTATAGTAACCGGGCTGTTCCCGTTATAAATGGGGGCTCAGGACATGACCAGCACCCCACCCAGGCCATTCTTGATGTGTACACACTGCAACGCTCTTTTGACAGTCAGGGGGGCCTTGAGGGCAAGACGATACTTATGTGTGGGGACCTAAAAAGGGGAAGGACCGTTAGATCCTTGAGCTATCTCATGAAAAACTTTGAGGGTGTTAAGATCATTTATGCGTCTCCCGAGGCCTTTCAGATGGAGCAGGATGTGCGTGATTTTCTGGAAAGGCAGAACATCCCCTACCGGATAGAAACCGGGTCTCTGGAAAAAGTGCTGCCTGACGCCGATGCGGTGTATATGACCAGAATTCAGGATGAACTTGATACGGTGGCGGGGGAATCCAGCAAGATAGACACCTCTAAATTCAAATTACGCCTTTCAGCCATGTCCAAAGTAAGACCCAACGCAGTGATTATGCACCCCTTCCCGAGGAGAGATGAAATTGATGTGGCCATAGACCCTGATCCCCGGGCCATGTACTGGAGGCAGGAACGTAACGGGATGTGGACGAGAGCGGCCCTGATTGCCTATATATTCAGGGTCCATGATGAGATCCTGAATTACTGATCCCCAAGAAGGTATCCAGGAAAAGGCTATTGGTTTTGACGGGGTAGGAAATCTCTGGTATAACCCTGATTGCCTGTAAACAGGGAAAGAGATCACGAAAGGAGGTTAAGGGAGCGATGAGTACGGAAAGCCTCTTGAAAGACAAACACATTCTGGTGGTTGATGATGAGCCTGACGTGCTTGCAACCGTGGAAGAGGAGTTGGATATGTGCCTGATTCAAAAGGCAACCGACTATGATACGGCCCTCCAATACCTCCTGAGTTATACCTATGATGTTGTTATCCTTGACATTATGGGTGTAAATGGTTTTGAACTCCTGCAGAACGCTGTTTCCAGGGGTTTTCCAACGGTCATGCTCACGGCCCATGCCCTTACCCCAGAGGCCTTGAAAAAGTCCATTAAGTTGGGTGCTGTTTCTTTCCTGCCCAAGGAGAAGATATCTGAGCTCAGGGAATTTCTCGAGTATGTGATCACAGAGGGCGGAAAAGGGGCCTGGAAAAGGCTTTTTGACAGATTGGGCGGCTATTTCAACAAACGATTCGGTCCGGACTGGAAGGAAAGGGACAAGTTCTTCAAGGAATTTGAAGAGGAATTGAAACAAAGTATTGAAGGACAGGCCTGAAAGGGCTCAATAGCTCCAAAATGATCCCTTTCCCGGATTAGAAAAGGGCTTCCACCCCCACTTCCTGCCACCGCTTTGTGCCTTTCTATTGGGCCCTCTCCTTTGGCGCTCAAAGATACAGCCCTTCCCTGTGGTCCCTCCCGGGCCGTGCTGACACCCTTGCCATTGAAAACCCTTTAAGGGGCATTATTTTATATTCAATATGACAGGCCCGGCCACTACGCTCCCCTCGACTACGCTCGGGGCAGGCGGGGCAGGCAGGCGGGGAACTTGGCATGCAGAACCCCAACAAAGGCAAAAGGAGGCTTCTATGAGCACCATCAAGATAAAGGGTATGTCCTGTGAGCACTGTGTCAAGGCCGTTTCCGAGGCCTTGGAGGGTATTAAGGGAATAAAGAACGTCCGGGTCGACCTCTCCAGTGGTGAGGCCACCTTTGAGGAAGAGGGCGCTTTAGATATGAGCCTTGTAAGAGAGGCAATCAGGAAGGCGGGTTACGAGGTTGTCTGAAAGAGCGGTTCTGAACATAAGGGGAATGACCTGTGCGGCCTGCGTGCGACGGGTTGAAAACGGCTTGAGGAGCCTGGAAGGCGTGGAATCCGCATCAGTGAATTTCGCCTCTGAGAAGGCCTCTGTGGAATATGACCCCTCACGCATTCACCTTGAGGGGATGGCCCGAAAGGTCAGGGACCTTGGCTACGACGTGATTGATTTGGAAAAGCCCGTTGGCTCCGATGCAGCCCCAGGGATTGGAGATCCCATAGAAGCGGCCCGGGCAAGGGAAACGAGGGAACTCAGAGTCAAGTTTATTGTGGGCGTTGTTCTGAGTGCCGTCATTTTCTCGGGGTCCATGCAGGCATGGTTTCCCTTTTTGAGGGAGATCCCCAGAGAACTGGTGCTCATTTGCCTTTTCCTATTAACCACTCCCGTGGTCTTTTGGGTGGGCAGCCCTTTTCTTATTGGAGCGGTTAAGGCGGCAAGGCAGCATACAACGGATATGAATACCCTGGTGGCCGTGGGCGCCCTGTCCGCGTATGTGTATTCCATAGGAGCCACCTTTTTCCCCTGGCTCTTCGGACGGGCCGGGGTAACGCCCCATGTATACTTTGACGGGGCGGCCATGATTGTCACCCTGATTCTTCTGGGCCGTTACCTGGAGGCCAAGACAAAGGGGAAGACCTCCTTGGCCATTAAGCGATTGATGGGACTGAGGCCCAAGACAGCCCGTGTTAAAAGGGAGGGCCGGGAAAGAGATATTCCCGTAGAAGATCTCATAAAAGGGGATGTGATCCTGGTAAGGCCCGGGGAAAAGGTCCCCACCGACGGCGTGGTGGTTGCGGGCGCATCCACCATCGACGAGTCCATGCTCACAGGGGAAAGCGTGCCTGTAACCAAGGGCCCGGGAAGTGAGGTCTTCGGCGCGACCCTTAATAAGACCGGGAGCCTTACCTTCAGGGCCACAAAAGTGGGGGCTGAAACGGCCCTGGCCGCCATCATAGGCCTGGTGGAGGAGGCTCAGGGATCCAAGGCACCCATCCAGCGGCTTGCAGACAAGGTGGCTTCCGTTTTTGTCCCCGTGGTCTTCGGCATTGCTGTCATCACTTTTGTTATCTGGTATTTTTTTGTCCCGGAGCCTCTTTTCAGCCGGGCCCTTCTCAACTTTGTATCGGTGCTGATCATTGCATGTCCTTGCGCCATGGGACTGGCAACACCCACAGCGGTCATGGTCGGGACCGGGTTGGGGGCTGAAAACGGGATCTTGATAAAAGGGGGAGAGAGCCTGGAGAAGGCCTATAAACTGACCATGGTGGTTTTTGACAAGACCGGGACCCTTACCCGGGGAAAGCCTTTGGTGACGGACCTTTTAAGCGCGGGGGGTACGAGTGAGGAAACCGTCTTAAAGGTGGGCGTTTCCCTGGAGTCGGTTTCGGAGCATCCCCTGGCCCAGGCCATTACCGCAGAAGGCCGGGCCAGGGGGGTTACACTCCCAGAGGTCCGGGACTTCGAGTCCATCACCGGTTTGGGCGCCAGAGGCCTGGTTGAGGGTAAGAGGTCTCTGGTGGGCAGCCTTCGACTTATGGAAAAAGAAGGTATGGCCATCAACGGCCTGGACCGGGGGGCACTGAGGCTTACCGGGGAGGGGAAGACATGCGTTTTTGTGGCCCAGGACGACCGGGTCCTGGGGGTGATCGCCCTCTCGGATGTACCCAAAGATTTTGCCCGGGAAGCGGTGGAAACCCTTAAGGCCATGGGGTTGGGTACGGCCATGATCACGGGGGACAATGCAAACACGGCCCGTTCCGTGGGGACCGCCCTGGGCATCAAGAACATCCTTGCCGAGGTGCTTCCCGGTGATAAGGTGCAAGAGATCCGGCGGCTTCAATCAAAAGGCCACGTGGTGGCCATGGTGGGCGACGGAATCAATGATGCGCCGGCGCTCGCAGCAGCAGACATCGGTGTGGCCATAGGGGCCGGAACGGATGTGGCTATGGAGGCCAGTGACATCACCCTGATCAAAGACGATTTACGCGCCGTGCCCCAGGCCATCAAACTCTCTTTTCAGACCATGAGGGTGATCAAGCAAAATCTGTTTTGGGCCTTTTTTTACAACACCATGGGTATTCCCATTGCAGCAGGAATACTGTATCCGTTTTTCGGTATTCTTTTAAGTCCTGTATTTGCAGCGGCGGCCATGGCCATGAGTTCCGTGTCGGTGGTGAGTAATTCCCTCCGCCTCAAGAGGGTGTGGTCCCGTATGCGCTGAGAGGCTGTGAGGGCGAGGTTTTAAGGAGACGGCTTTGAGAGACTTTCACGTAGATCGATCCGCATTCCCCATAACCGAGCGTTACGTGTTTATGAATCACGCGGCCGTGGCTCCCCTCCCCCTGCCGGTTACCAGGACGCTTGAATCCTTGGTCCATGAATTCGGTGATTGTGGGATAGCCCGCTACGGGGAGTGGATGAAGAGAACAGGGGAGGTTCGCAGCCTCTTTGCCAGGCTGATCAACGGGCACCCCTCCGAGATCGCTTTTGTGGGAAACACTTCAGAAGGGCTGAGTGCCGTGGCCACGGGTCTTCAATGGAAAAAGGGGGAAGCGGTTCTGGTACCGGAACCGGATTTCCCCGCCAATATTTATCCCTGGATGAATCTGGAAAGGTACGGGGTGAAGGTCCATTTTATCAAAAGAAAGGCCGGCCGCTTCGGGATGGAAGAGGTCAAAAAGGCCTTGGTCCCGGGGACCCGCGTTCTTTCCGTGAGTTCCGTGGATTTTGCAAGCGGGTTTCTGTGCGATCTGGCGGGCCTGGGTGATCTCTGTCAGGCCGAAGGGCTCCTTTTCTGTGTGGATGCCATTCAAAGCCTGGGTGCCATCCCCATGGACGTGAGGCGCTTCAAAATACATTTCCTGGCCGCCGGCTCTCACAAATGGCTTTTGGGACCCATGGGATGCGGGGCCCTCTTTGTTTCAAGGGAAGTGGATTCCCTCCTTCATCCGGAACAAGTGGGTTGGAAGAGCGTGGTGGACGAAGAAAACTTCTTTCAGGTCCATTTTGATTTAAAGACCGACGCCCGGCGCTTCGAACCGGGGACCATGAATGTGGCAGGTATCTACGGCCTAGGGGCGGCCCTCGAGTTGTTGATGGAAGTGGGGATAGAGAAGATTCATAAACGGGTGCTCCACTTAAATGATCTTTTGTACCAAGGGCTCCAGGGACGCCATATCCGGATCTCCACCCCCATGGGCAAGGGGGAGCGCTCGGGGATCTTCAGTTTTATCCCCCCTCGTGACGGTCACGCCCTTTTCCGTTCCTTGACAGCAAGAAATGTGATGGTCTCTTTGAGAAAAGATATTATTCGCCTTTCTCCCCATTTTTACAATACAGAAGGCGATATCAATCGTTTCTTTGAAGCCCTGGATGCGTCAACCTAAGGGCGGGGCCTTTCAGATCGTCCGTGCAATCCGCTACCCGGCCTAGGTCCCTTATCCTGCATTTTTAAGCTTTCCGGACTTGATAATCCGGGCGAGTTCCAACATGCTCTTGGCGGTGGCCTTGGCTGTTTTAAGCCCGTATTCATCCTTGAGAACCTGATGCTTGTCAGCGGGATCGAAGGCTCCGGTACCGCCAAGGCTGGTGAAGGCCGCCCCTCCGAAAGTAGAGACAGAACCGGGGACTCCGATAACCATTTGATACGTCAAAAAGGCCCAGTGAATACTGGTGAGGGTGGTCTCAATCCCGGAATTCCTGAACCAGCTTAGGGCAATTCCAGAACCCACTTTATGCTTCATGCCCCCCGCATAGTATTTTCCGTAATGGATACATCGGATCCGATCAAGGAAGGCGGCCACATGGCCCGACAGCCTGGCCAGATAGACCGGAGAAGCTACCAAGAGGGCATCGCTTTCAATCACTTTGGGGTATAGGGGCTGCATGTCATCTTTGACCATGCAGAATTGTCCTTCAACCTGTTTGGCCATGCACCAGTTACAATGCCGACAATCTTCTATGCTTTTGTCATGGAGGGTCACTATCTCGGTGTGTACGCCCTCTTGTTCAATTGATTTGAGGGCCTCTTTCAGAATGAGCTCTGTATTTGAGTCTGCAACAGGGCTCCCACAGATACCTATAATCTTGATCATCCTTTTCTCCTTATCCAATCAGATAAAAGCTTACCAGAAGAACATTTGTGTCAAAAGCATTTTGATATGGGTCGGATAGGTGATCAGTAGGGCGGGTCAGCGCACCCGCCGGTATCGGAATCAGATTCTAATACCCAAATACCCGATACCCAGTACCTAATGCCCACGCCACGGCAGGGGTCACCCAAATCAATTGCCTCAATGAGTGGCTATGGATCCATTGATTAGGGATTTCCCTTGGGATAAGAAAGGTCGATCTTCAAATTCTTCATCTTCTTGTAAAGCATTGTCCTGGATAGGCCGAGGAGGGTCGCGGCCTTGGCCTTATTTCCCCGGGTCTTCTTCAGGGCCTCAAGGATAAGATCTCTCTCCGTAGTCTCCAGCACGACCTTGCGGGAATACTTGCCTTTTACACGGGATCCCCTGATTCTGCGGGCATTCTTCAGCCTGGATGAAAAGTCTTCCAGGCCCAGCAATTCAGTGTTTGAAAAGCTGCAGGCCCGGCCTATCTCGTTTTGAAGTTCCCGCACGTTGCCAGGCCAGTCATGGGATCTAAATTTCTCCATGACTTCATCTGTGACCCCTTTGAATTTGACATGGTATTTTCGATTGAATTCTTCAATAAAGTGCTGGGTGAGCAAAGGAAGATCGTCCTTTTTTTCCCTGAGAGGGGGTACAGATATGGTGAGGGCGTTGATCCTGTAAAACAGATCAAGGCGGAATAGATTATTATCGAGGAGGGTATCTATGTCCTTGTTGGTGGCGGAGATGATTCTGAAATCCGATTTCACCAGTGTCTTTGATCCGATTTTTTCCAGGTTCCCCTCCTGAAGGACCCGTAAGAGCTTCGACTGGACATCAAAGGGGAGGTCTCCGATTTCGTCCAAAAAGAGGCTGCTTGTGTTGGCCAGCTCAAATTTGCCTATCTTTCCTTTTTTATCTGCATTGGTGAAGGAGCCCGGTTCATACCCAAATAGCTCTGATTCAAAAAGCTCGGGTGGAATGGCCGAGATGTTGACCGTAATCATGGGATTTTTGGCCCTGTGGCTGAGGTTATGGATGGTGTGGGCCACCAGCTCCTTGCCGGTCCCGGTTTCACCAAAAATGAACACGGGCAAATCTACTTGGGCGGCCTTTTTTATCTCTTCCTTCAGCCTCTCCATGGGCGGGGAATTGCCGATAATTTTATCAAGGGAAAAGGTCGTCTGCCGGAGGTCCGTGAGTTCCCGCTTGTAATAGTCCACCTGTTTCTTAAGGGATTCGGCCTTGCGGGTGATGTCCTTGAGTTGATAGAGATCCCTGAACATGACCTTGCCTATGGCTCCCACCACTTGGTTGCCCCTCCGGATGGGTATTCTGGCGACGATCCTTTCCACCCCCCGCATTTCCATGGTCTTACCGATCTCAGCCTTTCCGGTCTTGGCCACGATGTGGAGCCGCGAGTTCTTCAGGACTTCCCTGGTATGGGCCCCGATGGCCTCACCATGTTCTATGCCGAGGAATTTTTCGTGGGGTGGTGAGAGGTAGCGGACAATGCCGTCTTTATCCACCACGTTAAGGCCCTCATAGGGATTTAGAAAAAAATACTTTAGGATTTCTTCAGCAAAGTCTACCGATAAAAAGAACTGATCAAGGTACTCCAGGGAACTGACCTCTATCAATATGTACAGGATGTGGTTTGCCTGGTCAAAGCGAAGGATTTTATAGAGCTTTTTATTGCGGTGAATAAACTCTTTTGCAAGGAGACCTTCGGTCAACCGGGCCATTCGTTCTTTGAGGGAGGGATCCTCTTTTTGGGCAAGAGAATCAATATCAAAGATATCACACAAGGCCTGGTTAAAAAAAACAACCTCTTTCCCTGCCACCACGCACAGGCCCAGGGGGATGGTGTTTAAGAGGGCCTCCAGATCAGGGGACTTTGTGGTCATTGTTGGGATGGATTCTACATTCATGATGAAAGCCGATAATTTTTGTAATTGATCCTATCAGTTTAAGGCCCCTATTTCAACGTCAAATCGAGT
>CAZNLL010000015.1:0-33694 GCA_964573885.1 uncultured Desulfobacteraceae bacterium
TCTGTTTGGTCTGTCTGGTCTCCGGCGGGGCCGGATTCAAGATTCAAGATTGGCGCTGTGCGAGGGGGCGGGGGAGGGTATTTAACCGCCCGTCCTGCAAAGCAGGACTTGATTACCTGGACAAAGATATTTTTCCCCGGGCGACCCCAGTGAAATGCTTCGCGACACTTCGTGTATTTCACCGGACAAGCTTCCCCGGGGAAAATATGTCCGTGGGGCAGAAGGTGGGGGGTCGCAGCCGAGGAAATAGTCTCGAGGGTGGGTCTGAAACGGACGGGTTAACTTCGGGAACCTCGTCAGGGGCGTCAGGGCTTCAACGGGTCGGGGGGGAGGTTGTTTAACCGCCCGTCCTGCAAAGCAGGACTTGATTACCTGGACAAAGATATTTTCCCCGGGCGATATTCCCCGGGGAAAATATGTCCGTGGGGGAGAAGGTGGGGGGCCGCAGCCGAGGAAATAGTCTCGAGGGTGGGAGTGAAAGGGACGGGTTAACTTCGGGAACCTCGTCAGGGGCGTCAGGGCGTGAACGGGTCGGGGTCCCAGGGATCCAAGCGTCCAGTGAAAGAATATGGATAAAGCCATCGATAATAAATCGAAAACCACACTAAACAGTATCTCCTGTGTCATTTTTGACTGTGACGGGGTGCTTTTTGACTCCCGCCAGGCCAATATCGATTTCTACAATCACCTCCTTGACCACTTCGGCCTTCCCCCTCTCACCGCGGACAAGGTGGCCTTTGTGCATATGCACACGGTGCAGGAATCGGTGAACCATATCTTTGCCGGGACCCCTCACCTGGAAGCGGCCCACGAGTTCAGGCTGAAAGTGGACTACACGCCCTTTATCCAATCCATGATCATGGAACCGGGCCTCAAAGAACTGCTCGAGACCCTGAAGCCCCGTTACGGGCTGGGTCTGGCCACAAACCGGAGCACCACCATAGAAACGGTCCTGGAACGTAACGGCCTGGACCCTTATTTCGATATTGTGGTCTCTTCCCTGGACGTGGAAAACCCCAAGCCCCACCCGGACTCTTTGTTCAAAATCCTGGCTTTCTTCAATATCCCGCCAAACCATGCCGTGTATGTAGGCGACTCGGAGGTGGATTTCTTAACCGCCAGGGCCGCAGGCGTCCCCCTTATAGCCTACAAAAACAGGGCCCTCAAGGCCCCCATCCACGTAGACCGCCTCATGGAAATCAAGGACATCCTGTGGAATAGATAAGAGAGGGCAGAGTCCCGGCGCTCACGCTGACAAGAAGGGTCAAAAGCAAGACCCCCGGCCTTGTCTTGATTCAGGGCCGGGGGTCTTGCAGGAGGAGGATGATCACCCCGGTGGACTAATAGGTACGGGTGACCTTCTGGGTGGAGCCCGAACTCCCCGGTGCGTCGGGCAGGGTATTAGCCGGGATAAAGGTGAAAACGATTTCGTCGTCCTCTTCCACAGCCGTGGAGATCACATAGGGGTTATCTGTAGATGCGTCAGAGGGGTCCCGCCAGGTTCCCTGGTGGGTGTAACAATCAGGATAGGTGACATTCAAGAGTTCAATGGTGGAATTCTTGATGACCGTAAAGGTGGAATCCACAATGGGGGGATTCCCGTTGGTATCCTGAATATACACGGTAAAGGTGACCACATCCCCGTCGCGGTTCTCAGTGATCGACATGGTGCACGGCCCAGAGAAGAGGATAGGCATACGCGCCATGATCAAGTTGGTAAGCCCGCTCTTGCTTGCCTGCCAGGCCGGGGCCCCGGTGCCCAGGCCGCTCCCCGCCTTGTAAAGATTAATGCCTTCGCCCCCGATGAAAAGCGCTGTGGGCGCACTGACCAAAGGATCCGGGTCGTTACCGGCCAGCACGTGCTGGGCAAAGAGGGTGGTATCATTGGGCGGTTCATACTGGGGCAGGTTGGTATTGGCCTCGGCCCACCCGCCCGCACCCATGGTCCCGTCCGCATTCAGGGCATGGACATATACGTTCCCAACGGCATGGGGTTCCAGGGGACCAAAGAAGTAAGTAATCACGTAGAGCAGGTTATTGCCCGCGTCCACCAGGAGGTCCTTGATGGTGCGGCCCGGGTCCCTGGTGGTACTAAAGGTGAATTCATCTCCCACGGCAAAGTCCGTGCTCCCGTCGGATATGGTAAAGGAGATCTCCCCGCCGTCCGAGGTATAGAGGGCGCCGACCGTGGCCGTAGCAGCCTGGACCCCGGAGACCGTGCCTTCCACCTGGAAGGTGCCGCTATCCGGTGCCGCGGCCGTGCAGGTCACGGTCCAGTACTCGGATACGGCATCCGTGCCCACGGTCACATCGCTCATAACCCCATTACCCGTGTTATCCCGGTCGGGGACAGGCGTGGTTGCGCTCAAGCCCTTGCCCAAGCCGCTGGCATATTGGGTCCAGCTGGCGCCGCTGTCCGTGCTCACCCACACCCCGGCATCTTCCGTGCCCCCGTAGATAATGTCCGTGACACCCCCGGTGGAATTAGGATGAATGGCCAGGGTGTTGACGTTGTCCCCGGTAAAGGAGGTGGCTGCCGTCCACGTGAGTCCCCCATTGGCGCTCCGAAAGACCCCTGTCCCTGTGGCCGCATAGAGCACGGCCCCTGCCCCGTTAGGTCCTGACGGGGCCTTGACCATATCCCGCACGATCTTTCCGTAGCCCAGGCCGCTTTCCGTAACATGAAAGGTCCAGGTATCCCCGGCGGCAAAGCCTCCCACCTCGGTAATGGTAAAACGGACTTCGTTATTGTCCGAGGTGTAGGCAATGCCGTTATAGGCCCTGTTGCGCTGAAGCCCGGATATACTTCCTGTTACATTCCAGTACGCGTTGGCGGCGGCCGTGGTACTGAAGGTGAATTCATCGTCCACGGCAAAGGGGATGGAGCCCTCGGTAATCGTAAACTGGATCTCATTATTGTCAGAGGTATAAGCAACACCCGTGGTCGCCTTGTTTGTTTGCGCCCCCGAGACCGTACCCGACACGGTCCAGTTGGCGGTGACGGTGAAGGTAAAGGTATCTCCTACCGCATAGTTCACGCTGCCCGCGATAATAGTAAAGGAAATGGCATCCTCCTCATAGGCGGTGCCCACCTCGGCGGTGGGATACACCCCGGCCACACTGCTTGAAACAGTAAACTTCTCCGCCCCCGCGGTGGTGGCATCGAAACACGTAAGTGTCCAGGTCTCGGTGGCTGCGCTGGGCTGGTTCGCCGTAATTCCAAACACCGTGCCGTTCCCCACGTTGCCGCCGCCCGGCGTGACCGCCCCGGCCCCGGCCTGGTAAGTCACGGTCCAGTCTTCGGTCTCGGTGGCGGAGGGGTCGGTGGTCACATTGGACATGGTCCCGTTTCCGGTGTTGGACTCTCCCGCCACCGGCACGGTGGCCGAGGCCGAGGGAACCACATAGGTCGCTGTCCACCACTCGGAAACGGAGGTGGCGGAAAGGGTGGGCGTGCTCATGGCGCCCCCACACGTTCCCGCACAGGTCGGGCCGGTGTCCACCCAGCCTCCCCACTGAAAAGACGCGCCGTCCGCGGCCAAAAGTGCCCCCAGTCCTTCCGTGCCCAGCCACACATAGTCGCTGCCCCCGTCGTCGGCCAGCACGGTGAGGCAGGCCGCGTCAGCACTTGCAATCCCGTACCATTCCTCTACATTGTTGCTGGTCCAGTTCCGGCCCCCGTCCAGGCTCCGGTACACATTGCCCCTGCCCAGATACCCTGTGGCCACATACACCACGTCCGGGTCATCCGGATCCACGGCAATGGCGTTGTTTCCCTTGATATAGGGGTCCAGCCAGTTCTGTCCCCACTTGAGGCTTTCATCGGACCGGGCGATGTTCTCCCAGGTGGCCCCGGCATCGATGGATTTATATACACCGCCCCCGTTGGTGCCTGCATACATGACGTCAGGGTTGCCGGGGGTGACCGCCAGGGAGGTCACATGGGTGGTTCGGCTGCCCACGGCCTCGGCGGTGACCGAGACAAAGCCACCCTGGGGTTGTAAATAGGTGCCCCCGGAAACCAGGTTGTCCGTGGCCGTGCCATTGGTGGTCACGCCGGATCCGGACTCAAACCACCCGCCCGTATTATAGGTCTTAAAGGCGACGGCCGTGTTGTCCGGGATGGCGTTCCCGTATACATCCGCGGCGTTCACAGTCATACCGTCTTTCAGGTTGGCTCTCTCCAGACCGGATATGTTGAGGAACTCAGCGGCTATCCCGAATTCCTCCCCCACCGGCGGTCCGGCGTTGATAATAATCTGGCTCGTGGTGGTGCTGATGGTGGTGTCATGGTAGTACACGGCCTTGATGCTCACCGGACCTGACTTGAAGCCGCTGTACAAAATGGTGCTCACCTGGCCGTTCACCGTGGTGGCGGAAAGGGGAATGATGTTCTCTCCCCCGTTGGGGCCGCTGTCTATGGTAAAATCGATGCGGTATCCGTCGGCCACCAGGTCGCCGCCCGTATCCTTCACGTCAAAGGTGATCTGGGAGGTGGATTGCCCGCCTGTCCCCTTGATACTGATGGTGGCAGGATCCGGGGAGCCCGCAGCCATTTCGATAAAGGCCGGCGGGGGCTGGATGTCAATGGTCTCTGATCCGGTCACATCCACACCACCCGTATTCCAGGTGCCTGTAACCGTGGCCGTTCCCCCTTTGGCCGCGGCCGTAAAGGTGACCTGGGCCTCTCCCTGGGCGTTGCTCAGGGCAGAGCTGGGGGAAACTGTCCCCAGGGTGAGATCATCCACGGTAAAATTCACCGTTTCCCCCACTGCCGGGGCCCCTGCGGCCGTCTTGAGGGTGGCCACCACGGTGGCCGTTTCCTGGCCTGTCCCCAGGACCGAATTGGGAGTAATGGTCAGGGTCACGCTCCCCGGGGTGTACTCCACCTGGACCTCCGCGTTCCTGCCCCCCGATTCCGCCCGGATGGTGGCGGTCTCGGCCGTGGTCCCGCTGGTGAGCGTGGCCAGGGCCGTGCCCCCTGAAGTGGAGGCCGTGGCGGTAATGCTCCCTCCGCCCTGGGTAATGGAGAAACTGACCGCGGTCCCGTCGGGCGGGGCCCCGCCGCCCACCACGGTAAGGGTGGCGCTGATGGTGGCCTGGGTGGAGCCGTCCGCGGGAAGGCTCGTGGGATTGGCGCTCAAGGAAATGGTGGCGATCTGGGCCCCAATGAGGGTAATCAAGGCCGTGCCTGTCTGGCCGTTGCTGGCCTCCACGGTGATGGTATCATTCCCGCTGGCAGGCACATAATTGGGGGCCGTATACGTGTTGGTGGCCATGCCCCCTGACGTTGTCGCCGTGATGCTGCTCATCTGCCCGTCATTGGCGTTAAAGGTCAGGACTTCCCCGTCGGCCACGGGGTTGTCGTTTCCATCCAACACGGTCACATGGATGGTGCTCTGGGAGGTCCCGTCCGCTGTCAAGTTGGAGGGATTGGCCCGCACCACCACCTGGGCGGCCGGTCCGGCCACAAAGTTCACTGTGGTGGTATTGCTCACTCCCCCTGCCGTGGCCCGGATGGTGGCCGTGGCGAGGTTGGTCCCGCTCGTCAGGGTAAGGCTTGCCACGCCGTTGGTGGTGGTGGCGCTGCCTGCGGAAAGGATCCCGGCGGTGGTTACAAAATCCACGGTGGTGCCGTCTGCAATGTTATTGCCGTTCGTATCCTTCACCTCGGCCCGGATAATTGTGCTTGAGGCCCCGTCCGCCACAATGCTGGCACTCCCGGCGGTCACGGTCACCGTCCCCACGGATGCGGCAATAATGGTGATGGTCACATTGCCGGTCGTGTTGTTGGTGGAGGTGGCCGTCACCGTGTCCGTCCCACCGGCGGGAACCGTTCCGGGCGCCGTGTAGGTCACTGTAGCGATACCGTTGGCATTGGTGGTGGCACTCGCCTCGGTGAGATTTCCACTGACCGCGCTAAAGGTAATGGACTCATTGGCCACTGGATTGGCATTGGCGTCGGTCACGGTGGCCTGGATGGTACTTGTGCTGGCCCCGTCCGCGGTCAGGTTGCTTGGGTTGGCCGTGACCCCCACACTGGCAACCGGACCGGCTACGAAGTTCACCGTGGTGGTGTCATTCACCCCGCCCACCGTGGCGGTAATGGTGGCGGTGCCCAGGAGGGTGGGGCTCGTCAAGGTCACCGTGGCCGCCCCGTTGGTGGTCGTAGCGCTCCCTGCCGAAAGGATGCCGGCGGTGGTGGTGAAACTCACAGTGGTTCCATCGGCCACGTTATTGTTATTGGTATCTTTGACCACGGCCCGGATCAGGCTGGTGCTCACCCCGTCGGCCACAATGCTCGCACTCCCGGCACTCAGGGTGACGGCGCCTACAGCGGCCCCCACGAGGGTAATATTCACCGTGTCGGAGGCCCCGCTGGCGGCCTGGGCTCGAATAGTGGTGGTCCCTGCGGTGAAAGACGCCATATAGGTCACCGTGGCCACGCCTCCGGAGGTGTTGGCCGTGGGGGCTGAAAGGGTGCCGGTCCCGGTGGTGATTGAAAAGCTGATCACCTCACCGTTTGAGACGGCGTTCCCGTTTGCATCGGTTACCACGGCCCGGATGGTGCTCGTGCTGGCACCGTCCGCGGTCAGGTTGTTGGGCGTGGCGCTAAGGGAAATGGCGGATGGGGCCCCGGGAACAAAATTGACTGTGGTATTCCCCGAAACACCGCCCGTGCTGGCCGTGACCGTAGCAAATCCCACAATGGTTGAACTTGTCAGGGTTACCGTGGCCACCCCGCTTGTGGTGGTTGCCGTGGCTGCGGACAGGGCCCCGGCCGTGGTGGTAAAGGTGACCACCGTACCGTCGGCCACGTTATTATTATTGGTATCCTTAACGGTGGCCCGGATCACCGTCCCTGAAACACCGTCCGCGACAATGTTTGCACTTCCTGCAGCCACAGTGACCGTACCCACAGGTGCGGCATTCAGGGTGAGGTTGACCGTGTTGGTGGTCCCGTTTGCAGACTGGGCCGTGATGGTCACGGCCCCGGCGGTATAGGAGGCCGTGTAGGTCACGGTGGCGGCCCCACCGCTGGTGGCGGCCGTGGGCGCTGAAAGGGTTCCCGTGCCCGTGGTAACGGCGAAGCTGATGACTTCACCGTCCGCCACGGCATGACCGTTGGCATCCGTTACAAAGGCCCGGATATTGCTCGTGCTCGCCCCGTCTGCATTCAAGGTGTCGGGAGTGGCCGTCAGGGCAATGGCCGCTACCGGCCCGGGTACGAACTGGACCGTGGTGTTATCGGATACCCCACCGGCCTCGGCGGTGACGGTGGCCGTTCCCAGGCTGGTTGAGCTGGTGAGGTTGACCGTCGCCACCCCGTTGGCGGTACCGGCCGTTGGAGCAGAAAGGGTCCCCGCGGTGGTGGTGAAATTGACCACCGTACCGTCCGGCATATTATTCCCGTCTGTATCAATGACCGTGGCCGTAATCGAGGTGGTGGTGATACCATCCGCCACAATCGTGGCGCTTCCGGAGGCGACGGTGACCGTACCTACATTCTTTGCCGGGACCGGTTCGCCGCCGCCGCCCCCGCCGCTTCCGCAGGAAAACAGAAACGGCAACAGACAGATGATACTAAGAGATATAATACCCTTGCGCAGGTGCTCTTTCATTTCCTCCCCCTTAGAGGTGTACCGACGTTTTTTCTGAGTAGGCTTCAGCTTTTTCCACCAAGAGCTGATTATTGCGGCCAGGCGCCGCTTGCCCGAATTATTCGAGTTGATAGTGCTGGATCAAGGCCTTTGCCTCCTTGCCCAGGGGGCCGTCCGGATCGAGGTCTGCAGCCCGGCGAAGCTCATGGGCCGCCTCCTTGCGCCGGTCAAGCTTGAGATAGAGCTTTCCCAGCTTGAAGTGGGCCGGCACATCCCCGGAGTACAAGGAAATGGCGTTTTTATACGCATCAACGGCCTCGTCCCATTTGGTCATGGCCTCATATACCCGGCCCAGGTTGTAATAGGCCAGACCGAAAGAGGGATCGGCGTTCAGGGCCTTGCGGTAGTTCATCAGGGCCTCTTTGTAATTCCCTTGATTGTAATAAGCCAGGCCCAGGTTGTTGTAAGCAAAATGGGGTGTCTCATAGGTCACATTGTTGATCGCCGTCTTGAAGCAACCAATGGCCAGATCCCATTTCTTGAGCAGCAAGTAGAGGGTCCCCAGGTTATTCCGGGCCTCGGGAAAATCGGGACGGAGGGCCAGGGCCTTGTGGAATTCCTGCAGGCTGCGTTCATGTTCCCCCAGGTCTCTGTAAACCAGGGCTGTCTCATGGTGAATATCAGGATTTTCAGGGTCTAATTGGGCCGCCTCCAGCAGGCGCTTGAGCCCGGCCCGCCTCTGCCCGTCCCGCACCAAAGAAATGCCCAACTCTTCTTTGGCCTTGGCCTCTTTTTTCTTCAATAGGGCCCTGTCCTCTGCGCATCCCCCCAAAAGGGCGAGTAAAACACTCAGGACAAGCATGGCCCCCACTTTTTTTATATTCACCCCGTTGTTGCATAAAAGGCGCTTAAGCATTCTGCATTTTGGCTTCTATGGGTTTCATATGCGACTAAATCTCCACGCCTCAAGCACGCGCCTCCTGGGGCCTACAATTTCTCGCCCGGCTCCGCAATGACTGTGGGCGTCAGGAAGATAAGAAGTTCCACCTTGTCACTGCTTGTTTTGTCAACCCCAAAAAGGGACCCCAGCACCGGGATCTTATGCAACCACGGAATCCCCTCCTGGTTTACGGAGCTGTTCTCCTTGAAAATCCCACCGATAACCACGGTGTCGCCGCTGGCCACCATCATCTCCGTCTGGGCATTCTTTGTCTTGATGGGTACGTTGTCCGCCACCACATTGGCATAGTCCGGGAAGTCGTCTTTCACCTCGATGTTCATGATCACCATATCATTCGGGGTGATCTTGGGCGTTACCTTGAGTTCCAGCACGGCATCCACCATCTCGTAGATGGTCTGTCCCTGGGTATCCCGCCCTGAAGGAACCGCGATCTGGGTCCCCTGTTTGATGGTGGCTTCCACCGTGTCCCGGGTGATGATCTTTGGGGCGGACAGGGTCTTGGCCGTCCCCTGGCTTTCGGCCAGCCCGATTTCCGCCTGAAGGATCTTTGTCAAGGCCGTGTTGGCAAAACTCAGACCTATAATGGTATCGGAGGGTATGCTCTGGAAATTCGTGCTGAAGTCATAGAGATAATTCCCGGTGCCCCCCCTGATATTGTGGGTGGTTTCATACTGGCCAAACCAGTTCACCCCCAGCCCCTGGCTGAAGGTTGTTGTGGCCTCCACGATACGGGCCTCTATCATGACCTGTTTTCTGGGCCTGTCTTGGCGGTTCTTCAATTCCTTGGCCTTTTTGATATTGGCGGCCGTATCCGTATAGATGATGGTCTTGTTACCCTTGTCCACGGATATCCTTCCCCTGGCCCCCTTGACGTTTTCTTCAATAAGGGTCTTCATGCCGTCCACATCCACATAATTGACCGTAATATACTCGGTCACCAGGGGTTCCAGCTTTTTGGCCTCTTTCTTCTCCTCTAATTTCTGTTTTCGGGCCGCCTCGGCCTCTTCCCGTTTCTTCTTTTCCTCCGCTTCCAACTGGGTGATTTTTGCCCGGGTGGTGACCCAAATGACATTTCCTTCCTGTCTCATCCCAAGGTTGTTATTGGTCAACACCAGATCCAGGGCCTGGTCCCACGGCACGTTCTTGAGCCGCATGGAGACCGTGCCCTTGACCTCGGGTCCCCATATAATATTCAAATTGCTGATTTCCCCGATAAGCCTGAGGATATTGGTGACATCCGCATCCACGAAATCCATGGTCATGGGGGCGCCCGTGTACGCCTTCTGCCCCATTCCCATAAGCCAACCGCGAGTTCCCGGTATGCCTCCGGGTTTTGGGGGTGAATTCCTCTCAGGGGTTGCTTGCTCGGCTTGGGCGAATTGCCGGGGCACCAGCTTTTCCTCCCGGGGCCTAAGATCGCTGCGACCAAAATCGATGTGCACCTCTTCTTTTGTCTGGTCCACATGAAAAGGCACCATCTCCCGGAGCACTATGGCCAGGGAAAGGCGGTTTTCCGTGGGGGAATAGTGTGGTTTTACGCGATCCACGGCCCCTTCGAAAGAGGAGCTGTCCAGGCGCCTTAAGAGTAAGTCCGGAATCTTGGTCTTCTCCAGGGTTAAGATGAGGGTCTTGGGTCGTTCCCGCTCCAGGTTAAAGGCGACCTTTTTGTCGGTGGTCACGGTGAGCCTGGACTTGCCATGGTCAAGCAAGGTGAAATCCACCCCCAGCACCTGGGCAAGGGGGCCGTCCGGCTTTGGCTTAAAGAATATCCTGGGCTTATGGGGCTCAACTTGTGGGGCCGCTTCCTCTTTCACCGCCGGCTCGGACGGGGTAGCCGCCGCCGCTTTTGCCTGGGCCACGGCTTGTTTCCCGGGAGTGATGGACAAGGAGATGAGGGTCTCCTTTTCAGCGATCTCAAAATCCGCATTTCGCTCCAGACCCACAATGACGCGCATGGCCGTGACCAGGGGATCGTCCCTTTCTATGCGGATATCCTTGACAGTCCCGTTGTTTACAGGGAGAACCGCAGCAAGGTCTTTTCCGGGCACCCCCTGAATATCCAGCACCACCCTGGGCGGACCCACCAGCTTGAACGCGGTGTAAGGCACCGGCTTGCTGACCCTTAATTCTACCACGGAGGCCTCCCCTTCAGGGGCCTTGGCCTGAATCGACTCGACCCTGGGCGGACCCGTATCTTCGGTTGGAGCCTGTGTTGCCGTATCCACAGCACAGGCCACCAGAAAACAGGCGCCCGATACCAACCCCATGTGCGCGATCAAAAGCATCCCTTTGATCACTCTTTTTTTGATACCCATGCTTCCCCCATATACCCCGCTATGGCGCAACCAATTTCTTGGTAATTCTTCTGACCTGGATCTCGCCCCTGAAGTCCCTGTATTTCTCCAAAATGATCACTTCCCTGTCTCTTACCTCCTCTACCACACCGTTGTGAACCCCGATGGGTGTCCCCTTTTTGATGACATAGCCCAAACCCTTGGCATCGCGGACCATGGCCCAGTCTCCCTTTTCACCGGTCACCACGGCGATGAGATCAAGCTGAGAAATATCCAGGGTCTCAAGATAGGTCCTGGGCTTTCTTTTGCGCTCTTCTTCCGGTTCAACAGGTTCCTGTTTGGCGATAAAGGGCTTGAAAGGATCCGCCTTCCCCGTGGGATCAAAGACATAGACCGGTGCGGATTCCTCTGCCGCTTCCTTCCCTTTATCTTTTGAATCTTTAGACGCCTTTCTGGGACCTTCTTTGGATGCCTTTTCTGGCGCCGTTTTGGGCTCTTCTTTGGATGCCTCGGAGGCGGCCGGCTTGGGCTTGGTGATCGCTTTCTGGGCCCTGGGCCCGTCATAGATCACATCCGCTGCCGCCCCCGGTGCACCGTAGAAAAAAATCCAGATCACCCCCAGCAGCAAAAGGGGGCCAGCCTTACCTTTTTTTCGCAGCCGCCCCATCTGTGCTCCCTTTGAACCTGTATGTCACCGCCTCGCAGGAGGTGTTCAATGTGGTGGAATGACCCTTTTCCGGTTTCATGGAAACATTGAGAATATTGACGATCCGCTCCATCTTGCCCACCTTGTCGAAAAAGCTGGCCACATCATAGTACTTCCCGCTTACTTGTATTGCCACTGGGATCTCGATGTAAAAATCCCTGGGCCGCTCTCTTCCCGGGCTGAAGAGGCGGAACTGGAGATTGGCATCTGCCCCCAGCTGGGTGATTCCCCGCAACAGGGCCGGTATTTCCCGCTTGTTGGGCAAGAGCCTCAGGGCGAGTTGGAACTGGTGCTCTACGTCTTCAAACTCCTTTTCAAACTTGGGAAGGTTCCTGGCCCTGATCTTGGCCTGAGTGATCCTCTGATCGAGACCGTTGATCTCACTTTGGAGCTGCTCGATCTGTTTGGTCTTGGGCGTATAGACGAGAAACACAAAGGCCACCCCCATGAGGGCAACGGTCCCCGCCAGGATCAAGATCCTGTAGATCATCTTGATCTTTTCAATCTTCTCTATAAAGGCGGCCTCTGCCATTTCTCTCCCTGTCTCGGGCTAGCGACGTCTACGCCCTTTCCTGGGTGGCTCCTTGGGTTTTTCCTCAAAGGAGTACGTCTTACAGGTAAGTTCAAAATCACTCACATTAAGCTTATACGCCTCTAAATGCCTAAGCTTCGTGGAGCTGAGATCAACCGAGTTGACGAGTTCCGCCTTCTCCAAGTTGGTCATAAAGAGGGCCACCGTATCATTGTCCATCGCCGTGCCGGTGAGGCTCAAGATCCCTTCCTTTTCGGTAAGGGACGTCAGCCAGAGCTTATCCTTGGGGACCGCCATGGCCACCTCATCCAAGAGACGGACAGGACCTGTCTTTTTTTCTTCAAGCCCTTTGATGACCTTCAGTTTGGTCCGGATCTCTTTAATCCTGGCCTTGAGTTCCTTAATCCGCTTATCCGTCTTCGCATACTGGGCGAGTTGGGCATTTTTTTGGGCCTTGTCCGCTTCAAGGGCTCCCACCTTTTTATTGAAGTCCACATAGAAGTATCCCAGGACCAGCAGAACAAAGACCAAAGTAAGGCCGTACACACTTAACTGTCTTCTGATGTTCTCTTTTTTTCTGGCCGCCCTAAAGGGCAAGAGATTGATTCTTATCATTTATCACCAATGCTTCTCAGGGCGAGACCCACGGCAACCGCCGCCTGAGGGGCCATGTATCTCAGATAGTCCAGGTCAAAGATCTTCTCATTGATGATGAGATTAGAAAAAGGGTTGAGTTCCTCCACAGGGATGTCTGTCTCCAATTCCAGGTACTTCTGAAACCCTGGGATCCGGGAAGAACCCCCGCTGATGAAAATCTTCTCTATGGATTCTTCAGGATAGGTGCTGGCCACAAAGTCCAGGGCTCGCTTTATCTCCTGCACCCATTCCGATACCACGGAAGAGAAGATCTCCTCCAGTTGTGATTTTTCCTTGTCTTTTTCCACCTTGGCCCCCCCCAACTTGATCTTTTCGGCTTCCTCAAAACTGGTGTTGAGGGAGGACATAATGCCTTCTGTAATCTGGGAACCCCCATAGGAAGAATCCCGGGTAAACAGGGAGACCCCGTTCTTGATCACGTTGATCCCCAGTTCTTCGGCACCCACATTGACAAGGGCGTAACAGCCCTCCATCTCTTCGGCGCTCACCTCAAAGGAATTCTGAAGGGCAAAGGCGTCCACATCCAAAACCGCCGGGCTGAGGCGGGAGAGCTGGAGAAGGCTGACATAGTCGTCGATAATGTCCTTTTTGGCGGCCACCAGCATGACATCCATCTGCTCAGGACCCGGTTTCTCCTCCTCTTCCTCCTCCTCTACGGCTTCTTCTGATTCTTCACCGGCACCCAGGATATCAAAATCCAGGTTGACTTCATTGATATCAAAGGGGATATACTGCTCTGCCTCTTCTTGGATGGTGGCCTCGAGTTCTGATTCCTCCATGTTGTCCACGGTAATCTTTTTTACGATCACCGAGAAACCCGATATGGAGGTGGCCACGTTCTTGTTTTTCACCTTTAGATTCTTCAAGAGATTTCTTACGGCGGAGGACACGATCTCCATTTCCTTGACAGAGCCCTCAACAATGGCGTCAGGAGGAAGCCCAATAATCCCAAAGCTCTTCAGCACCTTTCCCTTCTTGGTGTGGTCTATCTCGACGAGCTTGATGGAATGGGAGCCGATGTCCAGCCCGACCAGCTGATTTTTCTTGTGAATAGCCATTGCCGGCCCTTCTAGTTTTCAGGAAAGATTTTGTCTTTCTCAGAGAGCTTATACCCAAGCGCCAGGATGATCTTTCGCTTCGTCTCCATTCGGCAGCTCATGGATTTCTCCACCCGGTCGATGGTCAGGGGTGAAACACCCGCCTTTCTGGCAAGCTCAGCCTTACTCATGAGCAGCTTCTCTCTGATCTCTTTTACAGCATTCTGCGCCAATTTATCCTCCACCTTAAAGTCACACGGGACCATAGCCACACCAGGCCGTATAACAGTACGCGGCATCAGAACATAAGAAACATGATTTGTCAACCATTTTTTATAATTTAATTAAAATGTATATAATTTATGCATATCTCGTAGATAAAAATCCTTCCAGGCACAATATGTTGTGCCCGGATCCTGTTCAAAAAAGTCCTTTACAAGCTCCAGATGAAGGATTACATTCCGTCCAATTCTTTTCAGGTTCAAAGGAGGGCCTGGTGGAGCCTCAAAAAGAAACAACCCGGATAAAGAAAAAAGGGGTCTTCAGAGAATATGCCGAAGCAGCGGTTATTGCTATTCTCCTCGCCTTGTTTATACGGACCTTTGTGGTTCAAGCCTTCAAGATCCCTTCCGGTTCCATGGAACCCACCTTGCTGGTGGGGGACCACATCCTGGTCAACAAGTTCATTTACGGGGTAAAGATCCCCTTAGCCCGAAAAACCCTCATCCCCATAAGCGAACCCGAACGAGAGGATGTTATCGTCTTCATCTATCCTGTAGACGAAAGCAAGGATTTCATTAAGCGGGTCATCGGTCTGCCCGGAGACCGTCTCGAATTCAAGGGCAGAAAGATCTTCATTAACGGGGAGCTCTATAACGACCCTTACGGATATTATTCAGGGCCACCCCCGTCGGGCACTTCCCTCACCAAGACCTCTTTCCCGCCCGTAACCGTTCCCAAGGACCGTCTCTTTGTTATGGGGGATAACCGGAACCACAGCTACGACAGCCGGTTCTGGGGATTCGTGCCCATTGAATCGGTCAAGGGCAAGGCCTTTATTATTTATTGGTCCTGGCCTCACTGGGATCGTTTCCTGGATGTCATTCACTAGCCTTCGCTCTGGTCCCGCATCTTCACCGCCTTCAAAAGGATCTCTCTCAGAGCTCCCCCCATAACGGTGGTCTCGATTTCTCCCACGGGTACCCATTTCATCCCCGTGATATCACTCCCCGGCCGGGGCCTGCCGGAACGGAGCCACCCCCAGTAGTCCACCAGCACATAATGGTATTGAACCCGGCCCCGGGCATCGCGGAAGATGCGGTCAAGCACGTCAATCAGGCCCCCCACCTGAATGGTAATGGAGAGCTCCTCCCACAGCTCTCTCTCCAGGGCCTCTATGAGGCCCTCACCCACCTCAACGGCCCCGCCCGGCAGGCTCCATTCCCCCAGTCCCGGTTCCTGGCCCCTTCTTGCCAGTAAGACCTTGTCTCCCTCAAAAACCACCGTCCCCACCCCCACAACGGGGTGATCAGGATACATCCTTTGCATGTCTCCTTGACCTTTCGCACGCGGTTGACAAAACCGCTCCGTGTGTTTTAATGTTCTATTCCTTTTTACGTCCTGTGAGAGGAGTCAGGTTAGTGAAAAATATCCCAAAAAGCAATTGGTCCGCTCCAACCCCCAGGGAAGACCATACAACTCAAAAATCTTGAGAAAGGACTAATGTCATGACCAAGACGACAAAAACTATAGAAGGCAATGAAGCGGCGGCCCACGTGGCATACGCCATGAGTGACGTGGCAGCCATCTATCCCATTACGCCCTCCAGCAGCATGGGGGAATATGCAGATGAATGGGCCTCGCACGGAAGAAAAAATATTTTTGGCCAGGTTTTAAACGTTGTGGAGATGCAGTCCGAGGCAGGGGCGGCAGGGGCGGTTCATGGGGCCCTCTCCGCAGGAGCCCTGTCCACCACCTTCACCGCCTCCCAGGGGCTGCTTCTTATGATTCCCAATATGTACAAGATTGCCGGGGAGATCATGCCCGCGGTGTTTCACGTGTCTGCCAGGGCAGTGGCCACCCACGCTTTGTCCATTTTTGGGGATCATTCGGACATCAACGCCGTGCGGCAGGCCGGGTTCTCCCTCCTGGCCTCGGCCTCGGTGCAGGAGGTGATGGATTTGGCCCTCGTGGCCCATCTCGCCAGCATCCGCACGAGCCTGCCCTTTTTGCATTTTTTTGACGGCTTCAGGACTTCTCAGGAGATTCAAAAGATTGAGCTAATAGACTATGACGACATGGCTACTTTGGTGGATTGGGATGCTATTGACGATTTCAGGGGCCGCGCCATGAACCCTGAACACCCGCAACTTCGGGGAACAGCCCAGAATCCGGACATCTTTTTCCAGAATCGAGAGGCGTGCAATCCCTTTTATGATCGTATAGCCCCCATTGTCCAGGAGGAAATGGAAAAGGTAGGGGACCTGGTGGGCCGGCCTTACAACCTCTTTGATTATGTGGGCAACCCTGAGGCGGACCGGGTCATCGTATCCATGGCCTCCAGTTGCGATGTCATGGAGGAGACCGTTAATTACCTGACCAACCAGGGAGAAAGGGTGGGGCTGATTAAGGTCCGTCTTTATCTGCCCTTTTCAAGGGAGCATTTCCTGAGGGCCCTCCCTGCCACGGCCGAAAGGATTGCGGTGATGGACAGGACCAAGGCCCCGGGCGCCTTGGGGGAGCCCCTGTATCAGGATGTGTGCACGGTTTTCCAGGAGAGAAGCGAGGCCCCTGTCATCGTGGGAGGCCGTTATGGGCTGGGCAGCAAAGATGTAACACCCACCATGGTGAAGGCCGTCTTCGACAGCCTGCGCTCCAGGGTGCCCAAGAACCACTTCACCGTAGGCATTGTGGACGATGTGACCCACACTTCCCTGGAACTCCCCGAAGAGATCGATCCCTCTCCCGAGGGCACGGTGCGGTGCAAGTTCTGGGGGTTGGGCGCTGACGGGACCGTAGGTGCCAATAAAAACGCCATTAAGATCATCGGGGAAAACACGGACCTCTTTGCCCAGGCCTATTTTGCCTACGACGCCAAAAAGTCCGGGGGGATCACCATGAGCCACCTGCGGTTCTCCCCCCACAGGATCCAGTCTCCCTATCTCTTGACCAAGTCCGACTTTATTGCATGCCACAACCCGGCCTTTGTCAACCAATACAATATCCTTGAAGGGATCAGGGAAGGGGGCACCTTCCTGCTCAATTCGCCTTGGGATCTTGAGGAAATGGAGAAACAGCTCCCGGATCACGTGAAACGAACCATCGCTCAGAGAAACCTCAAATTCTATAATATCGACGCCGTAAAGATCGCCTCTGAGATCGGTCTCGGCGGCCGGATCAATATGGTCATGCAGGCCGCCTTTTTTCAGATCGCCGAGGTGATCCCCCCTGAAGAGGCGCTCAAATACGTCAAGGAGGCCATTCAAAAGACTTACGGGAAGAAGGGAAAAGACGTTGTGCAAATGAACATTGACGCCGTGGACAAGGCTATCGGGGCCCTGGAGGAAATCAAGGTTCCCGACCATTGGGCCACGGCCGGTCACGAGGCCTACCTTGAAAAGGATGAGCCTGAATTTGTCAGCCTGGTCATGAGGCCCATGCTGGCCCAGCAGGGAGACAAGCTGCCTGTAAGCCTGCTCCCTCCGGACGGGATTTTCCCCACCGCCACCACCCAATACGAGAAGAGGGGGGTTGCCATCAATGTCCCGGAGTGGCAGCCGGAGAACTGCATCCAGTGTAATCAGTGTTCCTTTGTCTGCCCCCATGCGGTGATTCGACCGGTCCTGGCCCGGGAGGAGGACCTCCAGGATGCCCCCGAAGGATTTGTCACCGTGGAGGCCAAGGGGAAAGAGCTCAAGGGACTGCGATACCGAATCCAGGTGAGCCCCCTGGACTGTACGGGCTGCGGCAACTGCGCCCAGGTGTGTCCTGCCAAGCAAAAGGCCTTGGTGATGAAACCCCTTTCCACACAGACAGGAACCCAGGTGCCAAATCATCTCTTCTCGACAACACTTCCCCCCATGGACGATATCATGCCCATATCCTCTGTTAAAGGGAGCCAATTCAGAAGACCACTTTTTGAGTTCTCCGGAGCCTGCCCTGGGTGCGGTGAGACGCCCTATGTCAAGCTGGTTACCCAGCTCTTCGGAGACCGCATGTTGATTGCCAATGCCACGGGGTGCTCCTCCATTTACGGGGGCTCTGCCCCGGTCTGTCCTTACACCGTCAATGATGAGGGCCACGGTCCCGCCTGGGCCAACTCCCTCTTCGAAGACAATGCGGAATACGGTTTTGGCATGGAACTGGGCGTCTCCCAGAGACGCTCCGCCCTGGCCGACCAGGTGAAGGAGGCCCTGGACCGCGGGGTCTCCGAGGACCTGGAAGAGGCCTTAAAGGGATGGCTCCAGAACATGAACGACGGAGAACAGTCCAAGGCCTATGCCCGACAGATCACGGAGTCCATCGAAGAAGAACTGGCTGATCCCGACGCAGAACTTAACCCCCTGCTTTTGGAAATCCTGGACAGGTCCGACTACCTGACCAAAAAGTCCATCTGGATTGTGGGGGGCGACGGATGGGCCTATGATATCGGCTACGGCGGCGTGGACCATGTGATCGCCTCGGCCCGGGACGTGAATATCCTCGTTCTGGACACAGAGGTATACTCCAACACCGGGGGTCAGGCCTCCAAGTCCACCCCCACCGGGGCCGTGGCCAAGTTTGCGGCCGCGGGCAAGCCTACCCGCAAGAAAGACCTCGGTCGCATGGCCATGACTTATGGGTACGTCTATGTAGCCTCCGTGGCCATGGGGGCCAACAAGAACCAATTGCTTAAGGCCGTCCTGGAGGCCGAGTCGTACCAAGGCCCCTCCCTCATCATCGCCTATGCCCCCTGCATCAATCACGGCATAAACATGGGCCAGAGCCAGGAAGAGGAGAAGAAGGCCGTTGAGGCGGGCTACTGGCCCCTTTTCCGCTATGATCCCCGCCTTAAAGAGGAAGGGAAAAACCCCTTTGTCCTGGACTCCAAAGAGCCCAAGGGGGATTTCCGGGAATTTCTCATGGGGGAAGTGAGATACTCAAGCCTGACCCGGACCTTCCCGGACCATGCCGAAGACCTTTTTAAGCAGGCCGAAGAGGATATGAAGGAGCGCTATGCCCTCTATAAGAGCCTGGCCGCCCAGGGAGAATAGGCCCAAAAGGCCTTGAAGGGGACACAAGGGCTTACCCGTCCGATGCGGGCAATGTGTCCCCTCCCAAAGAGGGCAGAGAAAGCTGCCGTAACCGCTCCAGCTCGCTTTCGCAGGTAAGGTCGTAATGAATAGGCGTGATGGTAATCTTGCCGGCCCTTAGGGCGGTAAGATCGTTGTCCGGAATCCCCTCTTCAACGATCTTCTCCCCTGCAAGCCAATAATAAACCATGCCCCGGGGGTCATTTCTCTTCTCAAAGCGCTCTTTGAACCTTGAGAGATCCTGCCTTGTGAGACAAACCCCCTTGATCTTATGGGGGGGCAGGGCAGGGATATTCACGTTCAAGGCGGTACCATCCCTTAATTGGCATTCCATGATAAAGGGAATAAGCTTTCTGCTGAATTGGGCTGCAAAGGTAAAATCCGGTCTTCTCAGGGTGGCCAGGGATATGGCCGCCGAGGGCACTCCCAAAAAGGCCCCTTCTGTGGCCGCCGACACCGTTCCTGAGTAGAGGATATTGACCCCCACATTGGCGCCCAGGTTTATGCCCGACAAAATAATGTCCGGGGCTTCTTCAATAAGTTCCTGCACAGCGATCTTCACGCAATCCGCCGGTGTTCCGGTGACCGCGTAGCCGAAAAAAGTCCCGTTCTTATATGTCTCCCGCACCCTGAGGGGCGAGGTCAAGGTTATCGCGTGTCCAACGGCGCTCATCTCCGCCTCGGGTGCCACGATAAGCAGTTCATGCTCAGAGGTCAACGCCTGGCTCAGGGCGGCCAACCCGGGTGCGTGTATGCCGTCATCGTTGGTCAATAGGATTCTCATGGTTCGTCCCTTTACCGTGCCGGGCCGCCCCGGGGCCCGTAAGGCCGGGGCCCTAGGAGGGTACTTTTCATTGCGTCTCCTTGCCATCTCCTGTATATTGGGCACGCATCACCCACGACTGTACCGTTTATCGCATTTTGTGGGTATGGGTCGGCGCCCTGATACAGGACTGATGAAAACAATTTAGATCTTTGAACCGGCCTTCCTTATCCGGGCGTGCGCATTTATTACTAATGTTCCACTGGCAAAAAGTCAAACCCAATTGGAGGACCCTGATTCACCATCAAGATGTCATCTGCTGCGTTGCCTTCGATCGCTTCTCTCGTTCGACCTGGAGGCTCTCGACAGGCTTGCGGCGTATTGTTTATACGCCTCAGTCGGCGCTCCTCCCGCACACAAAAGCGGGATCTGCGATGCGGCGCCTGGCATCTAACACCTTGCTGGTGCCCAGGGACTGCCCAAAATCATTGATTATCATTGTCTATCGAGAATTTTGATGGTGGACACAGGGAGGACTTTTTATGCGTCAGGTCTCATCACAAACCATTGCCGAGGCGGTTAAAGCGGCGGCCATAAAGGCCAATTATGAATTAGGGCAAGACGTGATTCAGGCCCTGGAAGAGGGACTTAAGACGGAGGAATCGCCGGTAGGCCGTGATATCCTTACCCGTTTGATCGAAAACGCCCGTATCGCCAGGGAGGAACGTATCCCCATTTGCCAGGATACGGGCGTGGCCGTGATTTTTGCTGAAGTGGGTCAGGAGGTCTCTATTACAGGGGGAGACTTCAGAACCGCCCTTGAAGAGGGGGTCAGACAGGGGTACCAGGAGGGATATTTGCGCAAATCCGTATGCCATCCCTTCACCCGAAAGAACACGGGGGACAATACCCCCATCATCGTTCATCTGGACCTGGTTCCTGGCGAAACCCTCAAGATCTGGGTGGTACCCAAGGGGGGCGGCAGTGAAAACATGAGCCGTCTTTTCATGCTCCCCCCCTCTGCCGGCTGGAGCGGGGTAAAGGAAAGGGTTGTGGAAACCGTGGCCGAGGCAGGACCCAATCCCTGCCCCCCCACTATCGTGGGTGTGGGTATCGGGGGCAACTTTGAGCAGTCCGCCATAATGGCAAAGAAATCCCTGCTCAGGCCCCTGGGAACGGCCAATCCGGATCCCGAGCTAATGGACATGGAGACGGAGCTCTATGACGCGATTCAAAAGACCGGTGTGGGGCCTCAGGGCCTCGGCGGGCGGGTGACATCCCTGGCCGTGCATATCCTGATGATGCCCTGTCACATTGCGAGTCTTCCCTTGGCCGTAAATATTCAATGCCACGCGAGTCGACATGAGGAAATCCTTCTCTAGATAGACAGCGTTGATAAATAAAGGCAAGTCATGGAGGAATCTATGGATGATGTCATACAGCTTAAAACCCCTTTGACCGTGGCGGATGTTGACGCCCTGAGGGCCGGAGACAGGGTCGCTATAAGCGGCCATGTCTACACGGCCAGAGATGCGGCCCACAGGAGGTTGATCGAGTTGATCGAGGCCGGCAAAAAGCTTCCCATCCCCCTTGAGGGCCAGGTGATCTATTACGTGGGCCCGTCCCCGGCGCCGCCTGGTAAAGTGATCGGGGCCGCCGGGCCCACCACCAGTTATAGGATGGATCCCTATACGCCCACCCTCCTGCGGCTCGGACTCAAGGCCATGATCGGCAAAGGCAAACGTAATGAAGAAGTCAGGCAGGCCATGATCACATACAAGGCCGTATATCTTGCCGCCATTGGCGGCGCCGGCGCCCTTATGGCCAGGGCGGTGAAGGAGGCCCGGGTGGTGGCTTACGAGGACCTGGGTCCTGAGGCCATCCGGGAACTCCGTGTAGAGGCGCTGCCTGTTATCGTGGTCAACGACACCCTTGGGAACGACCTCTATCAGGAGGGCCAAAAAAAATACGCCATAACCTAGCTCGTCACACATTCTCGGGTCCCTTTCAAGGTGAAGGCTCAATCTCATAGAGACATTGAACAAAAGGAACTGAAGGCCCTTATACGGTTCAGTGCCCTGATCAATTCCTCCCTTCAAATCGAGGATGTCCTTAATTTCGCCATGGAATCTGCAGAGCAATTCATGCATGCCGAAGCCAGCAGCATCTATGAGGTGGACCCGGAACGGGGGGATTTATTTATCCGCATCGCCAGGGGGGAAAAAAAGGAACCTGTCAAGGGGATCCGGCTCAAGTGGGGCCAAGGGATCGCAGGACGGGTGGTGGAATCCAAAAAGCCCATGGTGGTCCAGGATGTGAGCAAGGAAAAGGCCTTCAGCCCGGAGGTGGACAGGAAAACCGGTTTTACCACCCGGTCCATGGTCTGTGTCCCTTTGATCCTGAGGGGTGAAGCGGTGGGTGCGGTTCAGGTCCTGAATAAAAGAGACCAAGAGCCCTTCACTTCCTCGGACCTGGAGCTGCTCACCACCATGTCTCAACAGATCGCCGTGGCCCTGGAAAACGCCAAGCTCTACGAAAGGCTCCAGGAGCAATTCCGTCTTACTGAGCAGGAATTGAGGGTAACCCAGGAAAGACTCATCCGCTCCGAGAGATTGGCCGCCACGGGAAACCTCATCCAAGGGGTGGCCCACGAGGTCCGAAACCCCATTATGACCATCGGCGGGTTTGCCCTGAGGATCAAAAAGGCCTTGAAAGACCACCGCAAAATCCAAGAGTATGCGGACATCATCCTGCAGGAATCCCAGAGACTTGAAAACCTGGTAAGAGAGGTCCAGGAGTTCGCCGACATTCAATCCCCAACCCTGAAGCGGGGCAACATCTCCGAGGTGCTCCAGCGGGTCTTGAAAAAGGTTGAGGCCTTGGCCCGGGAACTGGCCGTCCGCCTCTTTGTTGACATTCAAGAGGATCTGCCCCCCACCATGCTGGACGACTCCCAGCTCTTCAAGGCCTTCTCGAACATTTTGGAAAACGCCCTGGAGGCCATGCCTGAGGGAGGGACCCTGACCATTGAGGCCCTGAGTGCAAACGGTCACATCAGGATCAAGATCGTGGATACGGGGTGCGGTGTTTCAAAAGAGGCCCTGGCCTGTATTTATGATCCCTTCTTTACCTCCAAGACCCATGGAGCGGGCCTGGGCCTTACCATGGTACATCAGATCATGATGAACCATCACGGAGAAATCAAGATCCAAAGCGGGCAGGGGATCGGGACCACCGTGACTCTTCAGATCCCCGTAAGCCCTTGATCGGCAGGAGAAACGTCTTTACCATGGGCCTGCACGGTCTCATAAGGAGCCAAAAATCATGACACAAGGCAGGATCGGAAAGCTTTTGCTGGTGGCATTATTTATCGCGATTGGCGCGGCTATCGGTTACTTCATCTATTCCGGGTTAGACCCCGGTGACGAGGAAACCCCCGTAAGCCAGGGGCCGAAGCCCCCTAGACCGGAACCGCCGGCACAGGAAGAACGCGAGCCGCCACAAGAAAAGCCGGAGCAGCCGGAGACCGCCCCTCCGGAAAAGGCGCCGTCTATGGCCTTGCCTGAGGAGGGATACTGCACCCGGGTGGAAAAGGATTTAGAGGAGTTTTTCCGGTACTTAAATACCAGAGATTATGTGAAGCATTTCGAGCCGGAGCCCGATACCTACACCCGCTTTCTGGAGATTGTGAAACAGCTGGAATCTGATCCACCTGTTCCCGCAGGAGAGGGCATTGACCCCCGCATTATCATCCGGAATGTATATTACTTCTTCCGAATCCTGGACCGGGACGACCTCCGCCTCATCAGGGAGGTCATCCGCAACGAGGCCGACACCATGGAGATAAACTTGCTCATCTTTTATCGCTGGCTTAACAGCAAGGACCGATGCCCCGGCCTCGGGGGGGCCAGGCCATCTGGAGAAGCCCTCTATCGTTATGCCGGCTATCTTTTGAATACGGTGGGCGGCAGGGCCTACCTTTCACGGCGCCCGCCCCAGCTCAGGGTCCTTATAAGCTATTACTGTATTTTGATCGTTCACAGGGCGGACCTGAGAGGCAGGAACAACTACGGCATCGATATATTTCCGTATGTATTAAATCTGGCTGATGAAATTCGGCACTATCCTGATCTGCAATTTTACCCTGAATATATGGAGCGGTTAAAAGAGATTGAAGGGTATTACTATGAGCGGAGGTAACACCTATTACCAGTGTGCCTCCACATTGGCATCGTCAGCCAAGGGCAACTTACCGTCCAAATAGTCCCTCACCGCCTCCCTTACAGTGCCTTGGGCGTTGTTGGCCACTTTGATATTTCCGGCCTTGAGGGCCTTAAAGGCGTTGGGCCCGCAATAACCCGTGAGCAACACCTCGGCCCCTTTCTCACTGACCGCACCCGCGGCCTGGATGCCGGCCCCTTTTAAGGCATTCAGGTTCTCCTTGTTGTCTATCACGGAAAACGCCATGGTCTCCGTGTCGACCACAATAAAATAGGGGGCCCTGCCGAAACGGGGATCCACCCGGGCATCCAGGTCCGTGCCTGTTGATGTGACGGCTATCTTCATCTATCTCTCGCTCCCTTGGGCCTCGGTCCCTTTATCCTTCTGATTCTGGTATTCCTCCAAGGCCTTTTGTAAGGTTTTCACCGCCAGCCGGGCACAATGCACCTTCTGGTCCGGCAGCTTTTCCAGCTCCTCATACAAGATATCCACATCAATCTTACCGGCCTCATCCAGGGTCTTGCCCTTTGCCAGGTTCACCACCGCACAACCGGAGGCCACCGCACCGGGACAACCAAGGACCTGTATCTTTGCGTCTCTTATCCGCCCACCTTCTATATCCAAGGAGATTTTCATGGTATCTCCACAAGGGCCTGTGAGATCCGAGACCAGATCCGCGTCTGAAAGGACACCGATATTTTCAGTGGCCTTAAAGTATTCTATGGCCTTGTCAGAATATCCCGATTGAGAAAGCATCTCGTACACATCGTCCTTCGCGTCTCGCTTTTCCATTGAGAATCCTCGCATGCCTAAGGGTGATATTCCCACAGACGGCTTAACTGGCCATTCCGCCCCCGCCCCCGCACACCTGGTCCTCTGCTATGAGGGGCAGCTTTCCGGCGATGAGATCTTCCACCACCGGCCTGATCTCGGGCCGGGTCCCGTCATAATAGACCTCGATGCCTACCTGCCTGAAACCCATGAGGGGCCGCATGCCGATCCCGCCTACCACCAGGGCCTGCACGTTATGCCCTGCCAGGAGATTGACCGGGACCATGCATCCTCCCTGGACGTGGCTTTGATTGGCAACGGTATTAACCTCCTTAATCTCCCCGGCCTCTACGTCCACCAGGGTGAATACATCGCAGTGGCCGAAATGTCCCGACCTCTGAGCGTCCAATCCGCCCGTCCCTAAAGAGGGAATAGCTATTCTTCCGTCTTTCATCCTAAAAATCCTCCTCCATTAAAAATGCCTTAAAACTATTGTTGCGGCTTATCACGGCCCTTTATTTCCATCCGACCCGATGATCCCCTCCAGGACCTGATCGTAGGCCTTGTTTATTTCCAGCCCCGACTTTTCCATGAGCTCGTCCAGTTTGCCTTTATCCCCCAGATCCACCATTTCGGCGGCCAAGGGGATCTCCCCGAGAAGAGCGATATCCATGGTTGCAGCCGTCCTGGCGCCGCCGCCGCTTCCGAAAATGGAAACCCTTTCTCCACAATGGGGGCAGACAAACCCACTCATATTTTCCACCAAGCCGATGATTTTCATATCCACCTGACGGCAGAAATTGATGGACTTCCTAACATCCGCCAGGCTGATCTCCTGGGGCATGGTCACGATCAGGGCCTCCGCATCCGGTATGGTCTGAGCCACGGTCAGCGGTTCGTCCCCCGTTCCCGGCGGGGAGTCCACAATCATATAATCCAAATCCCCCCACTCGATATCAGAGATAAACTGGCGGATAGCTCCGATCTTAAGAGGCCCCCGCCAGATCACAGCCGTATCCTTGTCTCCCAAGACCATCTCCAGGGACACGATCCCCAGATGGTCGGAAAAGCGATAGGGTCTCACTGCGCCCTCGTCGGGCGACATATCCAGTCCCCCCTGGACATTCATGAGACGGGGGATACTCGGCCCGTGAAGGTCCACATCCAAAAGGCCGGTCTTATACCCCTTTGCACTCAAAAGAAGGGCCAGGTAACTGGCCACCGTACTCTTCCCTACCCCGCCCTTACCACTCATGACCAAGATCTTTCTTCCAATCTTGGCCAGGTTGGCCTCGATCATTTTGTCCTGTTCGGCCCTTTCCAGGTCTCCTGGGGTGACATTTTTGTTTTGCTCTGCCTTTTCCAATATCTAACCTCGTGCTTTCTTACCACCTTTGCGTTCATAAATGGCTCTTTTTCACAAATCAAGTATAAACTAAACATGCAAAACCAATTGTCAACTTTTTGCCGCCCGGGGCTTCGCGCCCTCCCGGGGATTAAAAAAAAGGACCCCCCCAAGGCCTTTCACGCCTCTTGGGGAGGCCCCCTCATGGGATGAACACGCGTCCTTTGGGGCGTACCCCTCTTATAGCTCCAGCCAGGAATCCGAATACAGGGAGTGTCCCAGAATCACCTTGGCCGTCTTCACATAGTCGGCCATTTTCCAGGGTCCATTCGGCGCGTCCGGAAGGGAGGCCATATCCACCTCCTCGCTGTCCATGACCTTGTACACCAGTTCCACAATATCCGGCCTCTCACCCCTGGCGATAGAGACCAATTCCTTATCATAGGCGTCGGCGATACAAGAATACATCCCCTTTCGCTCCAGCATAATCATATAGGCCTGGTTGAGAATGGGGCGAAGATTATCCGGGGGGCCATTGGACACATTGGAGAGCCCGCAGGTGGATTTCGCACCGGGGGCGATATCCTGAAGCATCTCCTGAAAAGCCAACAGGCTCATGAGCTGGGGCTGCTGGATGTTGACCGGGGTCACGATCCCGTCTACAAAGATGTCTTCATTGGGCACGCCGGCCTCGTTGGCCGCATAGATCAATTCCACCGCAAGGGCCGCCCTTTCATTCTCATCCCTGGGAAGCCCTTCAGGACCCCACATGAGGGCGATCATGTTCGCCTTGTACTTGACCGCCAGGGGGATCATGTTTTCATACCGTTCCGGCCGGCACATGATGGAGTTTATAATGGCCTTGCCCTGGTGCACGGCCAGCCCCGCTTCCATGGCCTCTATGTTGGAGGTGTCCAGGCAGAGAGGCGGCGTATCCCCGATGGCTTCCTGCACGCTTTTTACCACAAACTCGATCAACTCCGGGCCCCCTTTTCTGGCGGGACCCAGATTGATATCGATCCAGTCCATGCCCAGCTCTTTTTGCCGTTTGGCTTCCTCCACAATGGGACCGGGATCCTTTTCCTTAAAGGCCTTTCCGATCACCCGGTTGATGACATTCAAATTCTCTCCGATCAATAGCATGGGTTCACTCCCTTTTCGGTTAAATCGGTTTACTCCCAGACTGATTGAATATCGCGCCCCCCAAGCCTAAAAATCAGACTCAGGGGACGAATAACACCCTAATCCCGGGCCTTCGATTCGTAGATACCGGCGTATCTACTCACTCAGGACTACGCGTAGCCCTGATCCTTCAAATATTTGGGGATCAAAGAGGCATCTCTGGGCCCGATCAGGATCTCCCAGTCGGGAAGCTCTTCTTCCATCTCCCCGCTGATGGCCGCGGCGTAACCCGGGATAATGATCTTCTTCTCGGCAACCTTATCCGCAATACCGCTCTTCTTGACAAAATCGCCCACCAGGTCCCCGGAGAATTTGCCGGCCGCCCAGGCCGTCATTACGGAAAGACCCTCTGTATCCATGATGAGGAGCCAACTGGGCACCCGGCTGGCCTCCACCTCCCCGCTCACAATAAAGTAAGTGAGTGAGAAATTGGTGGTCACCAGGATGGGGGACTTCTCCGTGGGGCCCCCGATCTCGTATATACCCTGGGTGACCGTCATGGGCCGTTGCGGGTCTGTAAAGAGGTTCAGCCTCTCCAGCAGCAACGGGAACAGGCTCTCGCCCTGGAAATCAGAGAGCACCACAATGCCCGCATACTTGGCCACCAGCATGGCCCCGATTACCGTCTCCATATCCAGGTTATCGGCCATTTCGCAGGGGAAGGTAATGGTGGGAAAGCCCAGAGACCTGTTCCCAGCCTTCAGAGCGGCCCTTCGAATCAGCACCTGGTCTTCAAAGACCTGCTTTAATTCCCTTGAGCCTGGATCCAGCACCAGGTCCTTGAGACCCATGCCTGTAAGCTTGTCCGTGAGACCCATGAGGTCTTCAATGTTATCCGCCTTCAGGGTCAGGGGCACTTCTTTCTCTTTGGCCAGGTTGCCCATTTCCTCCGCATTATCCGCGGTGGCCGCATAAAGGAGCGGTTTTTTGAAGGCGCACGCCTCCAGGCCCTGCTCCAGGACGTCTGTCTTATCACTCATCAAAATGAGGTTGAACTCACTTCCCTCTGCAATCTTTTTGGCCGCCGCGCCAAAGGCACCGCCGTCCCCGTTCACGTCCTTCAGGGCCACGAGCTCCGGCCTCAGATTAAGACCCACCCGCTCGAATTGAAGGGCATTCCACTCCTTCAACTTCTTATCCAGGGCGCCGGGGTCCGTATCAGAGGTGATCAGCGCGGCCACACCCGTGGGGTTGTAAAAGGTCTTTTCGTGCCTGAACATGACCGTTTCACCACCCACGCTCAAGGCCCTGGTGCCGGCCCCGATGCGCACCGGTCTGATGGGCGGGGCCGAGGCCTCCGCAAGCTGTTCCCGGGCCTCGTCAGACACATACGGGCAGGCGTCCAGTTCCGCCTTTCCAGAGGCCAAGTTCATGGCAAAGGCCAGACAGGTGGGGACGCCGCACTCACCGCAATTGGTCTTTGGCAACAGTTTAAAGATCTGAATTCCAGTCAATCCCATAATTCTCTCCTAGTCACGATGGGGAAGGCCCCCCCCGGGCCCGGCCCGGGAGGAAACCCACCACGGTTTCTACTTCCGCTTCCGCTCTTAGCCCACAATGGCATCCATTTTCAAGGCCGGATGATCCTTTTCCTCCAGAAAAGGCCGAATTTCCTCTTCCGTGATACCAACCGTCTCATCCGCAATCCGATCGATCAGGTCGGGGCAACCCAGTTCCTCACCTCTCTTGAGCAGCCGGTCCCGAATTTCTTCTTTGAGGATCTTGGGCATCCACACCATACGGAGGAGCCCTCCGTCACCGGTGATGAACTTCCCCTGGGTGATATTGTACTTGGAGTGGCCCACAAAGCCCGGTGAAGACTGCCCGCCGCCCATGACACCGGCGAGGGTGGTAAACTTCATGCCCGAAGGGGTTTCTCCTGTGTACTCCCGGTTCACGGTCATCACACCGTTCAGGCCCGGCAGAACGGCACAGATGCACTCGCAGCAGCCGCACGTGGTCATGGGATCAACCACGACGCTGTAAAAGTTATAATGGTCGATGGCCTGTCTCGAGGCCTTGTAAACAAAGTCGTTTACGCCCTTCCACTGACCCAGCACGGGATCCAGGCACTCCCCCACCTCTACGGGCTGGTTGGGGCCCGTGGGATTGATCTGAAAGGAGGCCTTACAGTCCATCCAGTTGTAGGCCCCGCAGAGGCCCGTCCTCTCAGGGCTGACCACACACACATGGTTGGGTGCGAAGGACTGACAAAGGGTACAGGAGTAAAAGATGTCCACGTCTTCATCCGTCATGGTCTCAACGCGCTCATCCCGCCTCTTGTATTCGCCCCGAGCCCTCTTGGTGAGGGCTTTCACATCCTCGTCCTTGGTGTAAAGGGTTACCTGAATCTTGTCCAAGATACTGCCGAAGTCCTGATGCAGTTTTGCATGGAGGATGGTGCCGATATCTTTGAGGGTAAAACCCTTTTCCACCGCAGGTTCACCCACGCGGATCCAGGAAATGTCCCTTTGTCCAATATGCATGATGCCTTGGGCATAGTTGATGAGGTGATGGATCTGCCGCTCCAGGATGGGCTCAAAATCTTCCTGCATCTCCCGGCCGGCGACCTGGACATAGATGCCCAGGGGCAGGCGGTCGCCTTTCTTGGTATCCCCTACATCGGGGCCTTCCACGATCACCTTGCCGTCCTCGATCTCGTTCATCTCCGCCATCTTGCAGAGCTCGGTGCACTGGGTCTTGCCTCCGCCCATTTCCAGATATAGATCGTCCTTTCTCACCCGTTCCCCCTCAAAGGCCGGGCCATAGGCGAGAGGAATGTCTATTTCAGTGATGCTTACCTTGAGGCCGCGGATCTCAATGGACCTGGAAGGCATCTCGTCGTGTACCACGTTGGCCACCACGTGCTCATAGGTACATACCCCGGTGGGAAGGATTTCGGGGATGTCCGTGTCCGCGATGGTGGGGAAGCCCCAGTTCACGGCGCCGGCCGCGTTGGCGGCCCATTCCGCGTTGACCTCACCCAGGGCGTTGACAAAGGCGAAGATCCTGTTTTTCTGATATTGAAGCATCTTCTTGTAATCGCCGGGCTGTATGCCGCCGAAAGACATGCCGGCGCGGTTGGCGAAACCCAGGGCGAAGACGGCCGCCGAGATGTCCGGGCCAAAGGGAACCAGCCGGGTATTCCATCCGATCTGCACCTTTTCTTCCAGGAGCTGCTCTGCAAAGGTGGTCCCACCCTGGTTGGCCGCCATAAACACGTAGATGGTCTTAAGCTGATACTCCTCGGCCATCTTTTTGGCCGTGGCCGGATCAGGCGCCGCACCCACAATGGCCGCGAATCCGGGGGCCGTGCCGTCCACGAACTCCACCCCCCGCTTTCTCATAATGGCGTCATCCGCCGCTCCCAGCCAGATCTTGCCGTTTTCCACGTCAGGGTCCTCAACACAGGGCTGGTAAAAGTCGGGATCCTCTACGTAGCGGATGGCCTCGGCGATCTCCTCGGCAAAGAGGGCCGCCATGCCGGCGTCCAGTAAGGGTCCCAGGTAAGGGACGTGGACGTCCTTCTTCACATGGGGCGGCAGGAGTTTTCGTGCAAAGTCAAGGGGTTTTTTGGCCGAGTCCAGATCCGTCACCTTGATCCCGGTCAAGGAGTAAATAATCGGTAAGAAATAGGCCGTATTCGGGAATTCCACTTTCTGGCTTCCACCATAAGTTTCCAGGGCCCTTTTATATTTCCCTTCCGTCTTGGAGACTATGTTGTAGGCGCCCTGGATCGCTGCAAATGCTACCAGTTTTGACATGCTCTGTTTCCTCCCTTCTTAAGAGGTTTTTCCTTTTCAGTGTTCAGTCCCCGGGGCGTTGGCCCCGGGGACTTTTTTAACATTTCTTAGGCCGCTTCCATCTCTCTGCGGTCCGACATATCCATGAGCACCCTCTCGCGGGCCTTATCAATGCCCAGGGCCTTCCGCTTCTTATCGATATGAGCGATCATCTTCTGGGCGTGTTTGATGGGATCCGCCTCCAAGTCCCACATACCCCCGTAGATGTCTTCCAGCTCGTTATAGAGATAGTTTTCAAAGACCGGCGATCCGCTCACCGGCAGAGTCACGCCGAAGACCGTGTAAACACCGGCGGTGACAAAGTAGTGACCGATGCTTATGGCCTTTTCACTCATCCACTCGGGCGCGGACCCGGCCGCGGGCAGGTCACTGATGTCATTGCCCAGGCCCCCGGCCTTGACCACTTCTGTGGCCGCCATGAGGATCCGGCTGTTATCCACGCACGAGCCCATGTGGAGCACCGGCGGGATTCCCACAGTCTCGCAGACCTCCGCGAGACCGGGACCGCAAAAGACCTTGGCCGATTCCGGTGTGAGGAGCCCGGCCTTGGCGCAGGCGATGGCGTTACATCCCGTGGTCAACACAATCACATCATGCTTGATCAATTCCTTGACGACGGCGATATGCCCCGCATCCAGCGAGGTTCGGGCGTTGTTTCACCCAACCACGCCGCCGATACCTCGTATGCGGCCGTTGATGATGTTGTCATTGAGGGGGACATAGGATCCACGGAAAGTTCCGCCCAGATGATAGTTAATGGCCTCGTAACTGAATCCGCAAATCAACTCCTGCCTCTGATCGGGGATCATGACCTCTTTTTCCCGTTTGGGAAAATTCTCGATGGCCGTCCGGACAATCTTCTTGGCGTCTTCAAAGGCGGTGTGTTCGTCGAATTCAATATGGATGGTGTCCCCGGATGCGATCCTGGCCCTGGGGTTGGTGGTGATCACTTTGGTATGAAAACACTGGGCCACGTTGGCGATATTCTCCATGATACACTGCACATCCACCACCATGGCGTCCACGGCCCCGGTGATGATGGCCAGTTCCTGCTGCAGGAAGTTGCCGCAAAGGGGCACGCCGTGCCGCATCAGGATCTCGTTGGCCGTGCAACAGATCCCGCTGAGCTGGATGCCCTTGGCCCCTTTCTCCTTGGCCAGGTCCACCATCTCAGGGAGCTCGGCCGCCTGAACAATCATCTCACTCAAGAGCGGCTCATGACCGTGGATGACCAAATTCACATGGTCTTCTTTGAGGGTTCCCAAATTGGCACTGCTTTTCAGGGGATACGGGCACCCAAAGAGCACGTCCTGCAGATCCGTGGCGATCATGGACCCGCCCCAGCCGTCACCAATGGCGGCCCGGCTGGACTGGAGGATCAGGTTTTCGTAATGCTGGTCCACCCCGATGTGGGTACGGTGCATAATCTCCACGATCTCCCGGTCAATACCCCGGGGCAGGACCCCCAGCTTCTTCCACAACTCGAATCGGGCCTCAGGCGCCCGCTTGGCGGTACATACCACGCCGTTCTGCTGGCCCCACTGGGCCAGGGCCTTTTCTCCCACTTCCACGGCGATCTCGTCTATGTCCCGGTCAAGGACCTCGCCGTCCTCTCCTTCCACGGTAATGTCTACACCGAAATCAGGGGCGATCTCCAGGAGCTTTTTGGTGTCCTTTATACGATAGTCATCTGTTTCTTTTCTGGCTGCGGCCAGGAAGGTCTCCGCCACACCTCTGCCGTGATCGGAATGGGCTGCCGCGCCGCCGGCCACCATGCGCGCAAAATTCCTGGCCGCGATGGTGTGGGCCGTGGCCCCGCACAGGCCCTTTCTTGTGTCCTCCCCCTCAATACCGCCTTTGGGCAGAGGGAGCCTGCAAGGCCCCTGGGAGCAGTTCTTACAGCATGTCCCCTGGGCGCCGATATTACAAGGCTTCATGGTCTGGGCCCGGTCAAAAATGGTCTCTATCTCCATCTCCCGGGACCTGACGATCATCTCCTGGCTTGCCACATCCAGGGCCAGATCCGCCGGGTTCGGGGCCGCCTTCTCCTTCTTTTTTGCGACAACCTTTTTTTTGACTTCTTCTGTTGCCATTATTGAGGTTCCTCCTCTCTTCGTGGGTTAGAAATTCTCTAAAAACCTATGGGCACCTGTTATGCCCAACGCATCTAAGGATCAACTGCACACGGTTTACCCGGGGGCCAGGGCCACCAGGAAAAAGGGGGGTGAGGCTTCTATTGCCCCACATTGAACCGCCTTTCCCGGGCCTTAGACCCGCTTGTGTATGCGGTCGATATTCTGCATTAACCTGTCAACCAGGGTCAACTGGACCTTTGCCGCGGTCTTTGGGACTTCTTCTTCCCGGGCCGCCTTCTCTGCCTCATGTCTTTCCCGCTCCAAGGCCCTTTTGTATCTCAAGGCCTGAAGCTCCTCGCTCTCCTTGGCCTTGGCTTTGGCTTTGGCCTCCTCTTCGGCTTTGGCTTTGGCCTCCTCTTCGGCCTTGGCCTTGGCTTCCGCTTCGGCCTTGGCCT
>CAZNLL010000015.1:33794-43128 GCA_964573885.1 uncultured Desulfobacteraceae bacterium
TTGGCTTTGGCCTCCTCTTCGGCCTTGGCCTTGGCTTCCGCTTCGGCCTTGGCCTCTTCCTCGGGCTTGGGCTTGGCCTCCTCTTTCGGCTTGGCCTCGGCCTTGGGTTTAGGGGCCGCCTTGGGTTTGGCCTCGGCCTTGGGCTTAGCCTCCTCCTTCTTCTTGGGCGGTGGCGCGGCCTTTTCTTTGGGGGCCTCTTTTGCTTCACCAAAGTCCAGGTTCGGCTCCGGCGAAATGGCAACCAAGTCCACCTCCTCGGCCTCTAAACGTTTGGCGATTTCAGGGACATCAGCGGCCGAACCGCCACTTACCATGAGCTCAATAAAGGCCCGAACCAGGCGTACCGTCTCGGGGTGCCGCAATATAACCACGCTGGATCCGGCCAGGAGGTAACACACCGCCGCCACTGCTTCCATGAGAACGGGCCGCTTTTCGGGGTCCCCCAAGGTGGGCGCCTCTTCAATGGATTCGCCGGCCTCCTTGCATTTCCAGACTTCATTTCCAATATTACTGATCATGGGTACCTGGAGCTTGTCATCCTCCTGGGTAAGGGCGGCCATCTGGATCCTTTCCATGACGGAGTAGCTGTATTCCAGGCCATAGCCCAGGCCCCCTGTGGTGGGATCCACCACGATTTTGTTCAAGGGTACCCCCAAATTCCCAAGGAGGATATTCAACTGCTTGGCCAGGTTCACGTCAATGGGGGAGGAGGCCACCAAGCTGTGGTTGTAACCCAGGGCACTTGCGCCCACACCCTTGTGGTTGGCTTCTTCTACGGGCCCCAGGGCCAGGTTTTTGCCTTCACAGGTTTCTGAAATCTTCTTAAGGACCTCTTCGTCCTTCTGGTTATTAGCCGTACCCCACAAGACAACCGGCACGTCCACCGCATCAGCGACCTTTTTGGCGACTTCCGCGGCTTCATCCGGGCTCCTGTCCATGGCATTGGGGTCCGTACTCTTCAGCTGGAGGACGATCATGTCCGCCCCATACTCCTCAACGCATTTCTTGGCCCACGCCTCGGGTGAAGACAGGACATCCTTGAAGGGTTCAATGGCGGCTTCCGGCCACTCTTCCGACGGGTCATAGTCCCATATCTCCATGGCGATTTTGGGAGGATTGGGCATATCTCCCTCAAAAGTCAGGAATGGGTATGACGTCTGTCCACCCAGAGTGACGGCGGCACTGCCCGATCCTAGGGCCGTCTCCCCTATTTTTCCGGAATAGGGTTGTTTGGGAATTTCAAAGGCCAATTTTCTTACCTCCTTCTTGAGTTTTATTCTTCACGAGGGGTTCACATACGCGCAATGGGCAGGCCTCGGGCCGACCCCCTGCGCCCATAAAGCACGCTGGAAGGTTGCCGATTTATTGTGAAAAATATAACAAATAAGTACAAAAAAAACCCTCTACGATTGAGGTTATCAAGGAGAAAGATTAGATGAATACATATTCATTGTCAAGTCATTTTTACAATAATTTAGCGCCTTTTTAGGATAAAATAGACTTCTATATGTGGTGGAGATAAAATTTAAAGGTACAAGATGTAGAGATCATTTTTCGAGGATCTTTTCAAAAATTCCGTACGCCGCCTGGAGAACCGGACTGTGCTCATTTAGCTCCACAATAGGCCTTCCCTCGAGGTCAAATTCCTGGACTTGGACATCCTCGGGCACCGTCCCTGCCAGATCCAATTTATAGGGCGCCAAGGCCTTTTCTATGGCCTCCTCCTGGCCCGGCTTGGCCTGGTTGACAACCAGGAATTTACGGCCCACGCTTAATCCCAGCTCATCTGTGAGGGTTACAATTCTTGCGGCCGCCTGAATCCCCCTTCGTGTGGGGTCTGAGACCACCAGGAGGATATCAATATTGTCTGTGGTAAGGCGACTGATGTGTTCCATTCCCGCCTCGTTGTCGGTCACCATATAACTGTAATTATTCACCAGTTTTTCCAAATACATGGTGAGGAGAGAGTTGGCCGCACAATAGCAGCCCGGCCCTTCGGGTCGGCCCATAACCACCAGGTCAAAACCCTCTGATTCAACAATGGCCTGCTGAATCTTCATTTCCATGAACACGTCTTTGGTCATGCCCGTGGCCACGCCTTTTTTCATCTCCTCCCTGGCATCACCCAGGGTTTCTTCCACCTCAAGCCCCAGAACCTCGTTCAGATTGGCGTTGGCATCGGCATCCACGGCCAGAGTGGGCCTCTTTCCCTTTTCCACAAGATACTTAATCAGCAGGGCGGCCATGGTGGTTTTCCCGGCGCCCCCTTTCCCTGCCAGCGCGATTGAATAGGCCATAGTAATCTCCCTTTCTCACAGATTTTAGTTGATATTTTTCCGGAATTATTATAATGTATAAAATCTTTTAAATTCCATCACTTAAAATGGCGCATCCCTCATAAACACCCTTTTTCCGGACCAGTGCCAAGGGCCTTTAGGCCCCTGTCTTTCAGGACCCTCGTCACGGCCCTATTTCCGGGCCTCGAATAGGGATAGAACTTATGAGGCGCGTCCAGTTATTGCTATGTTAAAAAAAAAAGAGATTTGGGATCTGATCTCAACATCTTTAGAATCCCATATTTCAAAACGCGAGTTCAAGACATGGTTTTCCCGGGTAAGGCTCAAGGAATTGAATCCAGACCTCGCCGTCCTGGAAGTACCCAATAAATACGTGGCCACATGGCTGGATGAAAATTATGGCGACCTAATACGCCGTTCCTTTAAAGACGGCCCAGGCCTGGTCCCTCAAATCAGATTTACCTATACCACACCGGCATCGGAAAAGGAGACTTACAAGAAAGCCTCCAAGGAACCACAATCCCCTTTTACATCGCCGTTAAACCCCCTGTGGACTTTTTCGACCTTTATTACGGATCCAGGCAACCGCTTTGCCTATGCCTCGGCCCTAGACGTGGCAAAAACGCCGGCGGGCCCCTACAATCCCCTCTATATCTTTAGTAAACCGAGTCTGGGAAAGACACACCTCCTTAACGCCATCGGCAATTTTGCCCTTTATGAAAATCCCTCCACCCCAGTAAGATACATCACTGCGGATCAATTCGCCTCAGACTACTCCCTGGCCTTCAAAAAGGGCGCCCTGTCTGAATTGAGGGCCTCCTACAGGCATTTTCAATTTCTTCTTCTCGACAATATTGACGTCCTCACGGCCCACGCAAAACCCCAGCAGGAATTAACGGCCCTTTTCGACTTTTTCCAGACCTCTCAAAGACAAATCGTGGTTGCCGGAAAGCCCCCCCCAAGGGCAATAGATTTCTTGGTACCCCAGCTCAGGTCCCGCTTGGAATCCGGACTGATCAGCGAAATCCAGTTTCCCACTCGCAAGACCAAGCTTCGAATCATTGAACAGAGGGCCAAAGAGGAAGGCCTGGACATCCCCGATGATGTGGCGTTTTTCCTGGCAAATACCACGAACGATCTAAAAACGCTGATTCAATACATCATCCACGTGGGGACCCTTGCTTCGCTTTACCAGCGCCGGATCGATATGTCCACGGTTAAATCCATCATCAAAGACAAGCCCCGGCAAAGGACCGACGTCCATGATATTCAACGGATCATTTGCGAGCATTTTAACATATCCCTCTCCGATCTTTTATCTAACAAAAAGAAGAGGGAATACTCCTATCCGAGACAGCTCGCCATGTACCTTTCCCGGGAGGTAATTGGGCTCTCTTTCAAAGATATAGGCAAGGCCTTTGGAAACAGGAATCATTCCACGGTGATTTACGCCGTCAAAAGGGTACGTTCAGACAAGGCCCGCAAAAAGGAGATCTTGGATGACATCCATAGCCTTCAAAGCCTTCTTTCATGACCGTGGATTGTTGAGGGCAGGTGGAGAACCTGTCAGGAACCCTTCACCTGTGGTAGGTCCACATGGGAAAAGAGGCAAAAGAAGAGATTTTTTGTAAAATTTTTCAGTAAAATATTTATATCATGTAAAGGGGTTAGCACATGTATCAACAATTAGACCGTCCTTATATTATGAATAATATATATATTATTCTAACTTTAACAGAAAGAGGGTAAGAAGTCCGACAGACTAAGCCGTAATTTTTTTCCGTCTTTGGCGGATGAATAGATTAACCTTAATCTCTGGGAGGCAGACATGGAAATAAAGGTTGACCGGGAGGGACTTTTCAGAACCGTGTCAAGGGTTCAAAGTATTATTGAAAAAAGAAGCAACATGCCCATCCTTTCCAATGTCCTACTGACAGCGACCGGCTCGGACCTCTACGTATCAGCCACCGACCTGGAGTTGGGGTTCCAACAAATCCTTACCGCCCAAGTACTCGAAGAAGGGAGTGTTACCATATCAGGGCGAAAGCTATTTGAAATTTTAAAGGAAAGCAAGGCCGAGCAATTCCATATTAAGGAGAAAGAGAACAACTGGGTCCTTATCACAGATAAAGTAGCTCGCTTTAATTTGGCCTGTCTTCCTTCGGATGAATATCCGGCCCTGGTGCAACCTGAAGGGGTGGGCATGGTGGAAGTGCAGGCAGATCTCATTAATGAAATGATCAGTAAAACCATTTATTCAGTCACCCTGGAGGAGGCGGGATTTAAGCTCTCGGGGGTTTTCACCGAACGGGTGGCCCATGAAGGCAATACCTTTCTGCGCATGACCGCAACCGACGGTCACCGCCTTTCCATGATTGATAAAGCCGTGCCGAATGTGGAATCTCTGGATCTGGGCAGTGGTGTCATGATCCCTAAAAAGGGAATGAGTGAATTAAACAAGATCGCTTCGGAAGGAGGCTCTTTGGAACTGGGTTTCAAACAGAAGAATTGCGTTGCCAGAAAAGAAGGGGCCCTTCTGGTGATGCGCCTTTTAGAGGCCAAGTTTCCGGATTATCAGGCCGTTATCCCCAAAGAAGAAAAGTACAGCCTGGAGGTCAACCGGGTGGCCTTGATGGAGGCGATGAGAAAGATGCAGATCCTCAGCAATGAACGCTACCGGGCCGTCAAGATCACCCTTGATGATGACGCCATGGAACTGGTTTCCACCAATCCGGATTTGGGAGAAGCCCAGGAGAGCATAGAGGTCAAATTCAGGGGGGAACGCATAGAAGCGGGATTTAATCCCAGATATTTTATTGATACCCTTCAGTCCATGGAGAGCGAAACGGTTATTCTGGGCTTTGTGGACAACTCGAAACCGTGCATAATCAGGGGAGAAGCCGACAAAGGTTTTTTGGGTCTGATTATGCCGATGAGGCTTTAAAATGAAGTGGGAAGATACAACATATGCGGCCTCAGACATTAAGGTCCTTGAAGGGCTCAAGGCCGTCCGGAAAAGACCGGCCATGTATATTGGAAATACCGGGACAGAGGGGCTGCACCATCTGGTTTATGAGGTTGTAGACAACAGCATTGACGAGGCGCTGGCGGGGTATTGCGACCAGATAGATGTAAGGGTCTTGGGCGATAACAGTGTAATCACCTCAGATAACGGCCGGGGTATTCCGGTGGACATGCATGAGACAGAAAACATGCCCGCCTTACAGGTGGTTATGACCAAACTTCATGCCGGGGGAAAATTCGATAACAAGACCTATCGTGTGTCCGGAGGACTTCACGGGGTGGGAGTATCTGTGGTTAATGCGCTCTCCGAGTTCCTGGAAGTGGAGGTATATAGGGAAGGCAAGATCTTTTTTCAGCGATACGAACGGGGAGAGCCCAAAACCGAACTGGAGGTCAGGGGGGATACCAAGAAATGGGGAACCAGGGTCCATTTTATACCGGACAGCCAGATCTTTGATACCGTTGAATTCAACTTTGACATCCTGTCGAGGAGAATGCGGGAACTGGCCTTCTTGACAAGAGGTGTTCGCATCAAGATATCCGATGAACGGAGTGGAAAGAAAAAAGACTTCTTTTATGAAGGAGGAATAAAGTCTTTCGTGGAATACCTCAATAAGAACAAAGAGGTGCTTCACCGTAAACCCATCTATTTTTCCGGGGAGAAGAACGGAATCTTGATGGAAATCGCTCTTCAGTACAATAACTCTTACAAGGAAAACCTATTCACCTTTGCCAACAACATCAATACCAGAGAGGGAGGCGCCCATCTCATCGGGTTTAAGTCGGCCTTGACCAGGAGCATCAACCAGTACCTGCAAAGTTCCTCCATGGCGAAGGGATTTAAGGAAAAACTGAGCGGAGACGATGTGCGTGAGGGCCTTACCGCAGTGATTAGTGTGAAGCTCCCTAATCCTCAATTCGAAGGTCAAACCAAGACCAAACTGGGCAACAGTGAGGTTAAAGGACTGGTTGAAAACTTGGTCAACGAAGGGCTGAGCAGGTTTTTTGAGGAAAATCCACCGACCATTAAAGGAATTCTCTCTAAGGTTATTGATGCGGCCAGAGCGAGGGAAGCCGCCAGGCGGGCCAAGGAGCTGGCCCGGCGTAAGGGTGTGCTTTCAGATCATTCCCTGCCAGGAAAGCTCTCTGACTGTCAGGAAAGAGACCCAGCCAGAAGTGAGATATTCATCGTGGAGGGAGACTCAGCCGGTGGTTCGGCAAAACAGGGACGAGACAGGAGAAATCAAGCCGTGCTCCCGTTAAAGGGAAAAATCTTGAATGTGGAGAAGGCCCGCTTCGATAAGATGATATCCAGCGAGGAGATCCGCACCATGATTGCCGCCCTCGGCACGGGTATCGGTGACAAGGAATATGACATTAATGCACTGAGGTACCACAAGGTCATCATTATGACGGATGCCGACGTGGACGGATCGCACATTAGGACTCTTCTTTTAACCTTTTTCTTCAGGCAGATGCCCGAACTCATTGAAAAGGGCCATCTCTATGTGGCCCAGCCCCCGCTCTACAGGATCGGAGCGGGAAAGGACGAGGTTTTCATCAAGAATGAAGAGGACTTTAATACCTACCTCCTGAAAAGGATTGCGGACAAGGAAAAGATCGTCCTTGAAGACGGTGAAAAGATATCCGGTCCCAAAATGGTGACCTTTTTTAAAGGGTTGATAAGGTTTTACGAAAGCCTGGACCGGCTGGCCAAGAAGGGTTATAGCCAGAAATTCATCGAATTTCTTGCCTCTGAAGGGGCCACTGAAAAGCGGTTGTTCAAGAACAGGGAGTTTATGGAAGACCTTTTTAAAAAGCTCGCGGAAAACGGGTTTCACGTAAGCGACGTAGAGTGGCGCGAAGAGGACGGATGCTATGAATTTGTGGTGACGGAAAGCCGCAACGGAGGGCAGTTCTTCACGGTGGACTGGGCCTTCCAGTCATCGCCTGAGCTGAGACAGCTCAGCAATAAGTCCAGGGATTTCCGGAAACTCAAGCAAGGCAGTTATACCCTCGGGGACGGAGATGAGAAAAAGAGAATTGAAGACCCCCGCCAGCTCCTGGAAGAGCTCATGGAGAGGGCCCAGAAGGGGCTTAGCATCCAGAGATACAAAGGCCTGGGGGAGATGAACCCGGAGCAGCTTTGGGGCACCACTATGGATCCCGGCCGGAGGACCCTGGTGAGAATCGCCATAGAAGACGCAGTGGAGGCCGATGATATCTTCACGGTGCTTATGGGAGACAAGGTGGAGCCAAGAAGAGAATTTATCCAGAACAACGCCCTGGAAGTTACAGAACTGGACATCTAAGAGAGATAAGCTGAGAGGGCCCTTGGCCTTGTTTCGTGGGGTTTGTCAGGCCGACGAAAGGGCGGTGACGGGCCCCACGGATGGTTTAGGCCCGGTGGCCGGGCGAAGCGGTGAGAAAGAGGTTGGAGAAGAACCATGGTCGGAGAGATTAACGTTCATTCGGTGAACATTGAATCGGAAATGAGGAAGTCCTATCTGGAATACTCCATGAGCGTCATCGTGGGGAGGGCCCTCCCCGATATTCGTGACGGACTCAAGCCGGTTCACAGGCGCGTCCTCTACAGCATGCATGAGCTGAGGAATTATCACAACAGGCCCCATAAGAAGTCAGCCAGAGTGGTGGGAGATGTAATCGGGAAGTATCACCCCCACGGGGACGCGGCGGTCTACGACGCCATTGTGAGAATGGCACAGGCTTTTTCCATGCGCTACCCCCTGGTGGACGGCCAGGGCAATTTCGGTTCCATAGACGGAGATCCACCTGCGGCCATGCGGTACACAGAAGTGAGAATGACCCAACCGGCCCAGGATTTCCTGAGAGACATAGAAAAAGAAACCGTGGATTTTGTCCCCAATTACGACGGGGCGATTCTAGAACCGGTTATTCTGCCCACGGCCATACCGAACCTCCTGGTGAACGGCTCTTCGGGCATCGCCGTGGGTATGGCCACCAATGTACCTCCCCATAATCTTTCCGAGGTGTGCGATGCGATCATAAGGCTCATTGAAAATCCTCAGGCGGACCTTGAAGCGCTGATGGATCTCATACCCGGTCCGGACTTTCCAACGGCGGGGTTCATCCTGGGTACACAGGGGATCCGAGAGGCTTATAGGACCGGCCGTGGAATCATCAGAATCAGGGCCAGGGCTTTTGTGGAAAAGGTGGGCCAGCGTCGTGAAAGGATCGTGATTTCGGAGATACCTTACCAGGTGAACAAGGCCAAGCTCCTGGAGAAGATGGCGGAACTGGTCAGGGAGAAGAAGATAGAAGGGGTGTCGGAAATACGGGACGAGTCGGACCGGGAAGGCATGCGGATCGTGGTCGAGGTAAAGGCGGACGGCAAGCCCTTGGTCCTCTTGAACCGGCTCTACAAGTTCACCCAAATGGAGACATCCTTCGGCCTCATTTTACTGGCCATTGTTAACGGTCGGCCTCAGATTTTGACCCTGAAAGAGGTGTTGGAGCATTTCATCAAGCACCGCCGGGAGATAATTGTTCGGCGCACGGTTTATGATTTGCGCAAGGCGGAGGAGCGGGCCCACATCGTGGAAGGCCTGAAGAGGGCCCTGGATTTTCTGGATGAAGTGATCGAGGTGATACGTTCTTCCTCAGACCCCAAGGAGGCCAAGGCACGGCTCATGGCCGACTTTGACTTTTCAGATGCCCAGGCCCAAGCGATCCTGGACATGAGGTTACAGAGGCTCACAGGGCTGGAGCGCGAAAAGATCAACGCCGAGTATCAGGAGCTCATCAAGAATATCGCCCGTTTCAAGGCCATCCTTGAGAGTCAAACCATGGTGCTGGAGATCATTAAGGATGAACTAAAGGAGATTCGAGACAAATACGGGGATGAGCGAAGAACGGAGATTCTTGAGGATGTGGACGATATCGCCCTGGAGGACCTTATCGCCGAAGAAGATATGGTGGTGACCATCAGTCATCGGGGCTATATCAAAAGGAACCCCATCAGCCTTTACCGG
>CAZNLL010000016.1:0-9654 GCA_964573885.1 uncultured Desulfobacteraceae bacterium
CATCCCCGGAACCGGATGATTACCCTGCGGTTTTTGAACGGGACCATCCTTATGGTGGAGAAGGATCTTAGGTCCTCCAGAAACATCAAGTTCAATACCTATGATTTGAATATCGGGCTGAAGGACATCATGGCGGCCCTGGCAAAACGGCAGAGGGCCCCCAAGGAACTCACGGTGAGTGAATTGGCCCTCCAGATAAAGGAATTGCCCAAAGGAGAGCTGAGACACAATGAAATGCTCATAGAGCTCCTGGAACGCTTCTCTATCCCCCTGGCCGTGTTTTTCATGGGCATCATTGGGGTCCCCCTGGGGGCTCAAATGAGGGCCAGGGGCCGGAGCACGGGAATCGCCCTGGGCCTGGGTGTTTTTCTCATCTATTATATGTGCCTTGCCGGGGCCAAGAGCATTTGTGAAACAGGGTCCCTGTCGCCGGCAGTGGGGGTTTGGATTCCGGATCTCTTTTTGATGTTTTCAGGGGCTGTGCTCTTGTGGCTCGCCGCCCATGAGCATACCCTTTCCTTGGATCCCTTTCTTCGAAAATGGAGGGCCCTTCAAAGGGCCTTTGGCCGATGAGGGTGCTAACACGATATCTCATTAGGGAATTTTCAAAGATCTTGGCCCTCTGCCTGGTCATCTTTATCTCCATTTATCTCATCGTGGATTTCATCCAAAAGGTGGATAACTTCATGGAGGCCCACGCCCCAAAGGGGGCCATGGTGGCCTACTTTATTTACAAGACCCCTTATATCGCCGTACAGATGGTTCCCGTGGCGGCCCTGATCGCCGTCATCGTTTTGTTTTCTTTAATGAAAAAGGCCAATGAGATCACGGCCCTCAAGGCCTCCGGCATCAGTGTCACCCGCCTTTCATTGTCCGTATTGGGGGCCTCTCTTGTCTTGGCCGTGGCCGCGTTTCTCTTCTCCGAGCTGGTGGTTCCCTACAGCAGTTCCCGGAGCCAGGACATCTGGAACAAGGACGTGAGAAAGCTCACTCAGAGCAGGATTTACAGCCGGGACCATATCTGGTTCCGGGGGCACAATGCCATCTACTGGATACCCCATTTCGACGGTAAGCGTATGGTCATGGAGGACCCGGTCTTCTATTTTTTTGACCACTCCTTTCGCTTGATTCGTAGAATAGAGGGCCGCAGGGCCGTGTGGACGGGTGAGACATGGAGGCTGGAAAAGGGCCTGTCGCAGGAATTGCAAGAGGGAGGGACCTATGATTCCACCCGGTTCAAGGTGATGGACCTGGAATTACCCGAAGGGCCGGACACCTTTCTGAAACCTCTTAAGAAGCCTGAGGAGATGAGCTATTGGCAGTTGAAGCGGTTTTCCGAAAAGATTCAAGGCGAGGGCTATGACGCCACAAGATACCTGGTGGACATGAATATCAAGCTGGCCTTCCCTTTGGTCAACCTCATCATGATCCTCATAGGTATTCCCATCGCCCTGGGCCTGAAAAAAGGGGGGACCCCCCTGGCCGTGTGCCTGGGTATCGGGGTCTGTTTCCTGTATTTGCTCACCCTGGGAATTACCAGGTCTCTGGGCCTCTCAGGGCTTCTTCCTCCCTTTCTTTCGGCCTGGTCGGCCAATGGGGTCTTTTTACTGGTGGGCATTTACCTGCTGATGCATCTCGAGACCTGAATTAGTGGAGGAGCGACGGATCATCCGGCTAATGAGTACCGGGAAGCTGGCAGCTGTAACGCTAGCAACCGGGAAGGCTGAAGCAGTCTTTTCTTCGATTCCGAGATTACCGGCCTGGCCATATCAGGGTGTTACGAATGTGTGATGCCTACCCCCTCCCTGTTCCCCTCGCTGTCGCTCGGGGCCAGGGGGTCCCCATTAATGATTGACAATCTTCCCCCTTCCGCCTATAAAAAGCAGGGCACTTGCCCGTGAGATGTCAGGGCCTTAACCCGTTCAAGGCCCTGGGAAACCACCCGGATGACATTCCGACAGGGACGGTTGACCCCGGCCGGGCACCGGGGGGTTGTCAGGGACTGTATTCTGAGATGACCTTATAGATTCAGAGGGGGGGGTATGGATTTCAGCCTTTCCATGGAGCAGGAGATACTGCGGAAATCTGTCCGTGACTTTGCTGAAAAGGAGATAGGGCCGGTTGCCAAAGAGCTGGATGAACAGGAGGTTTTCTCTTACGAAACCATGCAAAAAATGGCCGACCTGGGTCTTTTCGGGATGTTTGTCTCTGAGAAGTACGGCGGCCAGGGCATGGATTATGTCTCTTATATTATTGCCACGGAGGAGATCGCCAGGGTAGACGGCTCCCATGCCGCCACGGTGGCTGCCGGCAATTCTCTCGGTATCGGGCCTGTTTACTATTTCGGGAACGACGAGCAGAAAGAAAAGTACCTGCCCCCATTGTGCGCGGGGAAGGCGCTGTGGGGTTTCGGCCTCACAGAACCGAATGCAGGATCAGATGCGGGTAACTCCAAGACCACGGCGGTCCTGGAGGGCAATGAATGGGTGGTCAACGGCAGCAAAATCTTCATCACCAATGCCTCTACCGATATCTCGGCGGGGGTGACCGCCCTTTGCCGGACGGGAACCCGGGAAGACGGGCGGCCGGAGCTCTCGTGCATTCTCATTGAAAGGGGAACCCCGGGCTTCGAGGCCAGGGTCATGCACGGCAAGATGATGTGGAGGGCCTCCAACACGAGTGAGCTCTATTTTGATGATTGCCGCGTCCCCCAAGAGAACCTGCTGGGACCCCGGGGCCAGGGTTTTTATCAAATGATGCAGACCCTTGACGGGGGCCGCCTTTCCATCGGGGCCATGGGCCTGGGAGGGGCCCAGGGGTGTTTTGAGCTGGCCCTCAAATACAGCAATGAAAGGGTGCAATTCGGAAAACCCATCTCCACGTTCCAGGTGAATGCCTTTAAGCTGGCCGACATGGGCCTGGAGATAGAGTGCGGGCGGCTCCTGCTCTACAAGGCCTGCTGGTTGCGGGACAGTAACAAGCCCTTTACCAAGGAAGCAGCCATGGCCAAGCTCTACTGCTCGGAGCTCATGTACCGATGTGCAAACCACGCCGTTCAGCTCCACGGGGGCTACGGCCTGATGAAGGAATATGACGTGGAAAGGTTTTACCGGGATCAGAAGCTTCTGGATATCGGGGAAGGGACCTCCGAGGTTCAGCGTATTGTCATCTCAAGGCTTTTAGGGGCCCTATAGTCTGAAGGCTCACGAGGGCGGCAGAGGCGGTCACATGACCTTGACCAAGTCCGACATCGTCCAGAGTGTCAGGGAAAGGGTACGCTTTAAAAGGCGCCGTAAGGGGCCGCAACAATTCTTGTTCCCGGAGATGGACTGCGACTTCCTGGGCCGGGGCCGGGCCCGCCAAATCGTGGATACCCTCTTTGAAATCATAAAAGAAAGCCTGGCCCAGGGAGAAGATGTGCGTATCTCGGGGTTCGGCAAATTTCAGGTCAGGTTCAAGTGGGCTAGGAAGGGAAGAAATCCCCAGACAGGGGAGACCATCATCCTCAGATCGAGACGAACCGTGTCCTTTCGTGCCTCACCCAAGTTGAAGGAAAAGATAAACCTCGGACCTTCTTAGGTCCGGTTGCAGACCTTAGACCTCCTCAAAGGTCATCTCTCCTCCTTTTTCATCCACCCGCACGTGGTCGCCCGCTTTTATGCTTCCTTCCAGGATCTTTAAGGCCAGGGGATCCTGGATCAAGTGCTGAATGGTGCGCTTGAGGGGCCGGGCCCCGTATACCGGGTCAAATCCCACCTTGGCGATATGTTCCTTGGCCTGTTCTGTGAGTTCAAGGGTGATATCGTTGTCCGCCAGACGTTTTCCCAGGATTCCGATCTGGATATCCACGATCTTCTTGATTTCCTCACGTCCCAGGGCGTTGAAAATCACGATCTCGTCTATCCGGTTAAGGAATTCCGGTTTGAAGGTGGCCCGGAGGGCCTCCATAACCCGGTTTTCCATTTCGGATTCGTCTCCGCCGCTCAGTTCCTGGATCCACTGGGTGCCCACGTTGGACGTCATGATGAGAACCGTATTCTTGAAATCCACGGTCCGGCCCTTACCATCGGTCATACGCCCGTCGTCCAAAATCTGGAGGAGGACGTTAAACACCTCCGGGTGGGCCTTTTCAATCTCATCAAAGAGGACCACCGAATAGGGGTGTCGCCGGATGGCCTCTGTGAGATATCCTCCCTCCTCATAGCCCACATATCCGGGCGGGGCCCCGATGAGCCGTGCCACGGAATGCTTTTCCATATATTCGGACATGTCTATGCGGACCATGTACTGCTCGTCGTCAAAGAGGAAGGCGGCCAGGGCCCTGGCCAGTTCAGTCTTCCCCACCCCTGTGGGCCCCATAAAGATAAAAGAGCCCACCGGCCTGTTGGGGTCCTGGAGGCCGGAGCGGGCCCGGCGTACGGCATTGGCCACGGCAATGATGCCCTTTTCCTGACCGACCACCCTTTGGGCAAGCCTCTCTTCCATCTTGAGGAGCTTCTCTTTTTCTCCTTCCATCATCTTGGCCACAGGAATGCCGGTCCATTTGGCCACCACCTCGGCAATGTCCTCGCTGTCCACCTCTTCTTTGAGCATCTTGGACTCGGATTGGAGCTCCGCAAGCCGTTTGTTTTCCTCCTCGAGGCCTTTCTCCAGTTCAATAAGGGTCCCATATTTGAGCTCGGCGGCCTTGGTGAGGTCTCCCTGGCGTTCGGCGAGCTGGGCCTCGGTCTTGGTGGCGTCAAGTTTTTCCTTGATTTCCCTGATTCTTGAAATGGCCTGTTTTTCCTGTTGCCAGTGGGCGGTCATCTCATCGGTGGTCTGCCTGAGTTCCGCCAATTCCTCGTCAAGCCTGGCAAGGCGGTCTTGGGAACCCGGGTCTTTTTCCTTTTTCAAGGCCTCCTTTTCTATTTCGAACTGTGTGATTTTTCTTTGAATATCGTCAATTTCGCTGGGCATGCTGTCGATTTCAATGCGAAGCCGGCTTGTGGCTTCATCGATGAGGTCGATGGCCTTGTCCGGCAGAAAACGGTCCGTGATATACCGGTTTGACAGGGTGGCGGCGGCCACCAGGGCCGAATCCTTGATCCGCACCCCATGGTGTACCTCATATTTCTCCTTAAGGCCGCGGAGGATGGAGATGGTATCCTCTACACTGGGCTCCTCCACCAATACCGGCTGAAAGCGCCTCTCAAGGGCCGCATCCTTTTCAATGTATTTTCGATACTCTTTGATGGTCGTGGCCCCCACACAGCGCAGATCACCCCGGGCGAGGGCGGGCTTGAGCATATTGGAGGCGTCCACGGCCCCTTCCGCCGCTCCCGCCCCGACAAGGGTGTGCATTTCGTCAATAAAGAGGATAATTTGACCGTGGGCATCGGTGATTTCCTTGAGGACCGCTTTAAGCCTGTCTTCAAATTCCCCCCGGTATTTGGCCCCGGCGATGAGGGACCCCATGTCCAGGGCCACCACCCTCTTTTCTTTCAGTGTCTCGGGGACATCACCCTGAAAAATTCTTTGGGCCAGACCTTCCACAATCGCGGTCTTTCCGACTCCGGGTTCACCGATCAACACGGGGTTGTTCTTGGTCCTCCTGGAGAGGACCTGGATCACCCTCCTGATTTCATCGTCCCGGCCGATCACGGGATCCAGGTCGCCTTTGGAAGCGATGTCGGTAAGGTCCCTGCTGAAGCGCTCCAGGGCTTGGTATTTGTCTTCGGGGTTCTGGTCCGTGATCCTTTGCCCTCCACGAATGTCCACCAGGGCCTTGAGCACGGCATCCCGGGTAACTCCAGCCATGGCCAGGATTTTGGCGGCTTCACCTTCCTTTTCCTCCGCAATGGCCAGGAGGATGTGTTCCAGACTGACAAACTCATCCTTCATGTTTTCGGCCTCGGTAAAGGCCTTGTTTAAAACCGCCTTGGTCCGGGGGGATAAATAGGTCTGTCCCATGGCGGAGCCTGAAACGCGGGGGAATTTTTCAAGGGCGGGTTCCAGGGACTGGAGGAGCTGGGCCGGGTCCGCCCCTATCTTCCCCAGCAGGGGCGGGATGACCCCTTCCTTTTGCTCCAGAATAGCCCTGAGGAGATGCTCGGGCTCAATCTGCTGGTGGCTGTATTGCTCAGCCAGTTGTTGGGAGGCCTGAACGACCTCTTGACCTTTGAGTGTGAATTTATCGAATCGCATAGCCTATTCGCCTCCACCTGTGGAAATCTCACAGGGTTTTTCTTTGACATTGTTAATAAAAATAAGCCCGGTCAGGGGGGTTGTCAACATGGGCCGGACCCTTCGAGGGCCCTCTCTTGAACGGCAACTAAGGCCTTTTAAATGTGACCCCCATTTGTTACTATTGCATGACCATTCTAGATGGTATATGTACGCGTGTTTTTCACCCACAAAGCCTAGGAGTCATTTCTGATTTCAGCCACCGGAACAAGGATGATTTTCTACCCCATGGAGGACCCCGAACCCTTGGCGTCCGGCTTCGGTTCCCGTACATGGGCTCTATGCCCATGGCTCCGGCCCGCACGGAGGGTGAACCTTTTTCTCCTGCTCCTCATGGCCGGGGTATGCTTCACCGTCCTTTTTGCAGCCAGGGCCAGGGCCGACCGCTCCCTGCTGGCCGAGGGCGTTGTTGCCTGTAATATGGAGGATCAGGAAAAGAGCCTCTCAGAGCGGTCTTACAGGGGAGAGGAGGGCATCCTCAGAATCAGGCCCGATATTGCCCGCACCTTCGGGCTCAGGGTGATTGCGGACAAGGATTATGAGAAGGCCCGGGATCTCTATGAACAGGTGGATCAGTTTTTTGAACAGGCCCTGGAGGCCCTGGTTGAGGGGGACGTAGCGACTTTGGGTAAGGCGGCCCTTTCCTACAACCGGAGTCGCGACACCGCCTATCGCCTCCTCATGGCCTATAGGGAAAGACTTGACCCGAGCAAAGACGAAAGATTGAGCAGAGAGGTTTGCCTGGGGCTGTTGAATCGAATCTTGGAGGCAAGCCTCAGGGAGACATCCTATAATTTGAGAGACGCCCTGGCCCGGTTTTACAACAAATGTCAGGGACTTGAGGAGGACCTGGCGCCATTGAATGTGGAGAATGTCACCTTTGTTAATCGGGTCTTCAATGATTTTGTAGCAAGGGCATCCCCCAAGGCCAAGGCCCGTTTTGATCTTGATAAGGGTACAAGAAACCGGGTTTCAAACCCTGGGTCTGCCTGGAAACGGGTCGTGGATAAGGCGGGTCTCCCTTATGTCCCCCTCGTGGAGAGGGTCTTGGAGGCCCGTGGAAAGGAAGGGTACCCTCTCGACCCCCTGCTTTTCTTGGCCCTCATAAAGAGGGAGTCCAATTTTGATCCCTCCGCCGTATCCTATGTGGGGGCGGTGGGGTTGACCCAGATCATGCCGAACACGGCAGAAGGACTGGGGATGAAACAGATTTTCAAGCCCCCCTATTTTGACAAGGCCAGAAAGCTCTTGGTTCAGGAACGGCGACTAAAGCACAGGGCCGTGTCTCTCATATCCCAGATAACCAAAGAGAACCGGGCAGCCTATGCCAAAAAGGCCCGGGGCCTGATGAAAAAGTCCTTGGCCCGGGGACGGGCGAGGGCCAAACTGTTTTCACGCTATCGAAATGAACTGCTGAAAAACAATGAGGACGACCGCCTGGACCCTTACAAGGCCATTGCCCATGGCTTCGAGTACCTCTCCGAGATGATGCGACTCCAGAATGGCGATGTAAGCCTGGCTTTGGCGTCCTATAATGCGGGACCCCACCGGGTGCGGCAATACAAGGGAATTCCTCCTTTCCAGGAGACGGTGACATTCCGTAACGTGGTCCTGGGGTTTTATCGCGACTACCTCTTGAGGCTGCAGGCTTATCAAGCGGGCAGCAAAGGGCGTCAAGAACAACTTGGCGTCAGAAGGAGTGGCCTATGAGCTCGAATGTGCTGAAAATGAGCGATTTTGATGGGTTGAGCCTGGTAAAACGGGGAAAGGTGAGGGATGTCTATAAGGTCGACCAAAGACTTTTGATTGTGGCCAGCGATCGTATGTCCGCCTTTGACGTGGTTATGGACGACCCGATCCCGGATAAGGGCAGGATTTTGACCCATATCTCCTTGTTCTGGTTCAAGCAACTCGAACCCATTGTGGAGAGCCATCTCATCACGACCAATCCCGATGAATATCCAGAGCCGTGCCAGCGCTACAAGGATCAACTTCAGGGTCGGAGCATGCTGGTCAGGCAGGCAACACCTCTCCCCGTGGAATGTATCGTCCGGGGCTATTTGGCCGGTTCAGGGTGGGAAGAGTACAAATCCCGGGGCACGGTCTGCGACATTTCACTTCCCAAAGGCTTGCGGGAGTCGGAGAGGCTGGAGGAACCCATCTTTACCCCTTCCACCAAGGCGGCGGACGGAGAGCATGACGAAAATATCTCCTTTGACAGGGCCGCGGAGATCCTGGGGGCGGAGGTTGCAGAAGAGGTCAGGGACGTCAGTCTCAAAATCTATAAGTTTGGGAGGGATCTGGCCAGGGAAAAGGGCATTATTGTGGCGGATACCAAGTTTGAGTTTGGATTCTGCGACGGCCGCCTTCTCCTTATTGATGAGGTCCTTACTCCTGATTCATCCAGATTCTGGCCCGTGGACGCCTATGCCCCCGGCAAGGGGCAAAAGAGCTTTGATAAACAATTCCTGCGGGATTATTTGCTTGAGATCCAATGGCCCAAGAAACCGCCGCCCCCTAAACTCCCGCCCGAGATTATCGAAAAGACCAGAGAGAAATACCTGGAGGCCCTGGAAAGGCTGACAGGACACGGACTGATCCAATAAAGGAGAGAGTAAGAGATGAGCGTGGTCTGTTTTATTGATGATTCGCCTTTTGAGCATGATCTGGTGGCGCATGAAATCGCCCCCGCCTGTGGGGACCTGGGCTTTGTTCAGGCCTATACCTTTGAGGAGGCCAAGGAGGTCCTGGATGGGCGGGTCCCGGACCTTTTTCTTTTGGACCTGTGGGGCAAGGACGAGGCGGTCCGCGAGCCTTATCGCTTTGGCAAGGAGGAACTGGAGGCCAAGATCGCCCGTTTTCCTGCTCTGGACCGGGCCTATGAGGGGCTGGAGACCTTTGAAGGCGATGTCATCAATGAATATCTCAAGCGGCTTTTCTCCATTGTGGACAGTTGGCGCAGTCTCTTTGAAGAGGTCTGCGCCAGGGTGGGACAGAACAGGAAATACGGCCTTTCCAATTTGGCGCAGGCGAGGCGCCATTATCCGGGTGTGCCTGCGGTGTTTTATACAAGAAAATCATTGATCAGCGATGCCGTGGCCTTGTTCAAGGCCGGGGCTGAAGGACTTTTCATTAAGCCCACCGGAGCCGACGATCAAGAAACCCGACGTCTTACCAGGGAGTATGCCCCCCAACTCGCCAGAGAACTCAGGGAGATTATGAAGGCCTGAATAGCCCTGGGGTCATCCAAAAAACCTGTGGGGGGGTGCCTTGACAAAGCTTTTCCCGATGCTTACTGTTCCAACGTATGTCATTGATCCGGCATGGATAATCAAACCCCAGAGGAGATAGGCGTGGTTGATGTTGAGGTAAAGCAAAATAAGGAACATCCGGAAGAAGGTCAAATCTTTCATCACGTGTACGTAATAATTT
>CAZNLL010000016.1:9664-42966 GCA_964573885.1 uncultured Desulfobacteraceae bacterium
AAAGGATGCAACTCAAGGCCCTCAGGGACGACCCCAAGAGGGGAATGAACCCGAAGCAGGTGAAGAAAAGACGGCTTCTCTCGAGGAGATGGACAAGCCGGAACTAATGAACAAGATAAAGGAAGTCCAGGACTTGGCAGAACAAAACTACGACCTATACGTCCGATCCCAGGCGGAGATGGACAATATGAGAAAGCGGTTTCAGCGAGAAAAGGACAATTTAATTAAATTTTCCAATGAGTCGCTCATTAAACAGCTCCTGCCGGTACTGGATAGTCTGGAAAAGGCCGTTGATCATTCCCGCGAGGGGGATTCTCTTGAGGCCCTCAGAGAGGGGGTGGAGCTGACCCTGAAGGGCCTTACGGATACCTTGGAAAAGGCCGGTCTGGAAGAGGTTAAGGCTGTGGATCAGCCTTTTGATCCCAATTATCACGAGGCCGTCTCAACCCATGAGGACGATTCAGTGGAAGCGGGAACGGTGCTCAAGGAGCTTCAAAAGGGATACCTCCTGAACCAAAGACTTATTCGGCCTGCCATGGTGGTGGTCAGCCAGAACAGTTCCCGGAGTGAGGGCCTTTCTCAAAAGGATTCTTAGAGAAAAAATTCATGGAAATCGAGCCTGGAAGTGAGGAGGAGAAGAAATGGGAAAAATAATCGGCATTGATCTCGGGACGACCAATTCGTGTGTCGCTGTCATGGAGGGAGGAGATCCTGTGGTGATCGCCAACCAGGAGGGCAGCAGGACAACGCCCTCAATGGTGGCTTTTACAGATAGCGGGGAGAGACTGGTAGGCCAGACCGCCAAGCGGCAGGCGGTAACCAATCCCGAGAACACGGTTTTTGCCGTAAAGAGGCTTATCGGGAGAAAGTATGATTCCCAGGAAGTACAGAAGGATATAAAGATTCTTCCCTACAAGATTTCCAAGGCCTCCAATGGAGATGCTCATGTCGGTGTGAGGGGGAAGGATTACAGCCCCGCAGAAATATCCGCCATGATTCTCCAGAAGATGAGACAAACCGCGGAAGACTACCTGGGCGAGAAAGTTGAGGAAGCGGTCATTACCGTCCCCGCCTATTTTAATGACAGCCAGAGACAGGCCACCAAGGATGCAGGGCGCATCGCGGGGCTGAAGGTGGAGAGGATCATCAATGAACCCACAGCCGCATCCCTGGCCTATGGGTTGGACAAAAAGGCTGAAAAGAAGATCGCCGTATTCGACCTGGGAGGCGGGACCTTCGATATCTCCATCCTGGAAATCGGGGAGGGGGTCTTCGAGGTCAAGTCAACCAACGGCGATACCCACCTCGGGGGAGAGGATTTTGACCTCCGGGTGTTGGACTATTTGGCGGATGAGTTCAAGAAGGATCAGGGCATTGACCTCCGCAACGACAAGATGGCCCTCCAGAGACTCAAGGAGGCCGCTGAAAAGGCCAAGATGGAACTGTCCGGGTCCACGGAGACGGATGTTAATCTTCCCTTCATCACGGCGGATGCAAGCGGACCCAAACACCTCAATATAAAACTGAGCCGGTCCAAACTGGAGGCCCTGGTGGACGAGCTGGTGCAGAAGGTGGTGGATCCCTGCAAGATGGCCTTGAAGGATGCCGGGCTCAGTGCAAACGATGTAGACGATGTGATCCTGGTGGGGGGTATGACCAGGATGCCCAAGGTCCAGGAAAAGGTTAAAGAGATCTTTGGGAAGGACCCGAGCAAGGGTGTAAACCCCGACGAAGTGGTGGCCATAGGTGCGGCGATTCAGGGCGGTGTTTTACGGGGTGATGTCAAGGATGTCCTGTTGCTGGATGTGACCCCCCTTTCCCTGGGTATAGAGACCCTGGGCGGCGTTTTTACCAAACTCATTGAAAAGAATACCACCATACCCACCAAAAAGAGCCAGATTTTTTCTACGGCGGCCGACAACCAGACGGCGGTGGAGATCCATGTGCTTCAGGGTGAAAGGGAGATGGCTGCCAACAATAAGACCCTTGGTCGTTTTCAACTGGTCGGGATTCCACCGGCGCCAAGGGGGATGCCTCAAATTGAGGTGACCTTTGATATAGATGCCAACGGGATCGTGAACGTGTCCGCCAAAGACATGGGCACGGGCAAGGAACAGGCGATAAAGATCACCGCTTCCAGTGGGCTGAGTGAAGAAGAGATCCAAAATCTCGTCAAGGAGGCGGAACTCCACGCGGACGAAGACAAGAAAAGGCGCGAGCTTGTAGACGCCCGTAACATGGCCGACTCTCTCATCTATACCACAGAGAAATCGGTCAAGGAGAACGAGGATAAGCTGGACGAAGGGACCAAGACAAACATCAACCAGGCCATTGATAACTTGAAGAAGGCCATGGAAGGTGATAATAGTGAAGAGATCAAGAGGCTGACCGAAGAACTGACCCAGGCGTCCCATAAGCTGGCCGAGGCCATGTACGCCCAGGCCACGCAGCAACAACAGGCACAACAGGCCGGCGGCAGCGGTGGAGGAGATTCTGCTGAAGGCGGTCAAAAAGATGAGGATGTGGTGGACGCCGATTTTGAGGAAGTCCAGAAGTGAGATTTAGGACCATAGGATCGGCAAAGGCTGTCCCCGCCGTGTTGGTGGGGATAGCCTTTTTTTTGGGTGCCTGCCAGATAAAGCCCTCGGTGGAGAAAGCCCCTGAAAGGAAGCCGCCGGAGGACCTGTTTGTTTTTGCGGAAGGGTACTGGCAGAGGGGCCAGTGGCCGGAGGCCCTTGAGGCCTATAAGGCCTTTCTTGAACAATATCCTGAGGATAAGAAATCACCCCTGGCCCTGCACCGGGTGGCCGAAATAGCCCTCCGAAGCAAAGAGTATGGGGAGGCCCTAAAAATTCTCAGAGAGATTCGGGAGGAATTCCCCGGTTATGAAGGCTTACCCGGGGTCCACTATGAGATCGCCCGATGTTTGTATCTCTTAGGAGACCATGAAGCTTCCAAAGAGGAGGCCCTAAAGTGGCTCAATCGTTTCGGCCGTCATGAAATGCGAGAAAAGGTCCTGTATCTGCTCGGGGAGGATTTCGAGGCCCTGGGGGACAGGCTTGAGGCCTTTCGCTGGTGGCTCCTGGCGGAACAAGAGGGGATCAGTGACCTCCCATTAAGGACTCAGGTCAGGGAAAGGCTGGAAAAGATCATTGCCCAGAGCCCCATAGGCGCCCTCGAGTCCATGGCGGAGTATGCCACGGGCACGGATTTTGCGCCCAAAATCTTTTACAGGATGGCCGTCCTCCTCCTGGAGGACAAGGACCTGGAAGGGGCGAAGGAAATGGCCATGGCCCTGGTGCGTTCCACATCGGAGCAGGCCTGGGTTTCCAAGGGCAGGGATCTCCTGGAGAGGATCCAGGCGGAGATCTCTGTGAGACCGGGGGTGGTGGGGTGTTTGCTGCCCCTGAGCGGTCCCTTTGCCATTTATGGGGAGGAGGTTCTGAGGGGCATTCAGCTCGGTATGGGCCTTTTTGGCGACCCGGCCCAGAGCGGCCCCGTGGAGCTGGCCGTGAGAGATACCAAAGGAAGCCCCCAGGTCGCCCTGGAAGGCCTGGAGGAACTGGTCCAGAAGGAAAAGGTAACGGCCCTTATCGGCCCCCTTTCCAGCAGGACCGCGGTCAGTGTGGCCGAGAAGGCCCAGGAAATCGGAGTCCCCATTATCACCCTCACCCAGAAGGAGGGAATCACAGAAATCGGGGACATGGTTTTCCGGAACTTTCTTACCCCCTCAAGAGAAGTGGACAGAATCCTTGATGCCACCCTGACAGAGATGGGTTTAAGGCGCTATGCCCTCTTGTATCCGGATAATACCTACGGCCGTTTCTTCATGAATCTCTTCTGGGACAGACTCCAAGAGATGGGCGGTGAGGTGACCGGAGTGGAGACCTATGACCCGGAGCAGACCGATTTCGCGGACCAGATTAAAAAGATGACGGGCCTCTTTTTTCGAAGGCCCCCCTCACTGGTACGGGAGCGAAGGGCCATGAGGCCTCCCGAGCAGGAGGAATGCGAGATAGAACCGGAAAAGCCCGAGCCCATCGTAGACTTTGACGCCGTCTTTATCCCGGACAATTACCAGCGGGTGGCCATGATTGCACCCCAGTTACTCTATCATGAAGTGGTGGATGTGCTTTTGATGGGGACGAGCCTTTGGCAGTCCCCCAAACTCCTGGAACTGGCCGGAGATTACGTTCAGGAGGCCCTTTTTACCTCCGGCTTTTTCGCAAATCCAGATGACCCCGAGGTGATGGCCTTCTTGAATGCCTACAGGGCCGATTTTGATTCCACTCCCGGTATCCTGGCGGCCATCGGCTATGATACCGTCAGGCTGGTGAGTCGGATCCTCTCCAGAGAAGGACTGCGCACCAGGAGGGATTTCCAGGAAGGCCTTTTCGAGTGCAAGGGTTTCTCAGGGGTTACCGGAGAGATCTCTTTTTCCCCTCAGGGTGAGGTAGAGACCCAGCCCCTGTTGTTGACCATCGCAGGCGGAGGCATGGCTCTCTTTCAATGACCTCATTTAGTCTCCTCTTGAGACCCTTCAGGCCCTTCTTTTTTTTCCTCGGTTTTTTGCCGGGCCGTTTTGGAGACGAATATCCCGATCTCATAGAGCAGGATAATGGGACCGGCCATCATGCACTGGGTGATGACATCCGGTGGGGTAAGAATGGCTGCTAAAACAAAAGTTAATAATATTGCATACTTGCGTTGTTTCTTCAAGAGTTCGGGGGTGACAAGTCCGATCTTGGTAAGGAAGAAAATGACCACGGGCAGTTCAAAGACGATGCCGAAGGCCAAGAGAAGCTTTATGGAAAATGAAAAATACTCCTTCACAGAGGGCAGGGCCTTGACCGTCTCGTTGGCAAAGCCGAGGAAGAACTTAAAACCAAAGGGGAACACAATAAAATAGCCGAAAAGGGAGCCTCCAACAAAAAGAATGGTGGAGATGACCACAAAGGGGATGACATACTTCTTTTCTCTTTGATAGAGGCCGGGGGCGATGAACATCCACATCTGGTAAAAAATGACGGGTGCTGCGGCCAGGACACCCGTAAGAAAGGCGACCTTGAGATAGGTAAAAAACATCTCCGGGAGGTTGGTGAAGATGAGATGGTTGCCTTCAGGCATGACCTCCTTGAGCGGTAAGACCAGCAGTTGAAACAGCCTTTCGGCAAAAAAATAGGCCACCACAAAGCCGCATCCCACCGCGATGGCGGAGGCCACAAGCCTTTTTCTCAACTCTTCAAGGTGACTTAGAAAGGGCTGTTTTTCGTCACTGATCATCACTCTTTTTCTCCTGGGCAGGGGGCTTGTCTTTCAGGTCCTTTTCCTCCTCCAGGGGGGGCGCCTTGGACTCCTGGTATTCCTCAAGCATCTCGTCAAAATCCTGGTATTTCGGCTCGCCCTCTTGGGCCGGCGGGATCTGGTCCAGCTCCGGGGGCTGATCCAGCCCGCTGATGGAGTCTACCAAATCCTCCCTGACCTCCTTGAACTCCTCTTCCACGTTAAGGCTTTCCTTGATCTCTTGGGTCGCCTTTTTGAATTCGGCCATACCTTTGCCCAGAGCCTTTGCAAGGTCGGGCAACTTACTCGGTCCGATGACAATTAATGCAATGACCATAATAATGATCAATTCTGGCATTCCTATGCCGAACATCTTTCCCTCCTCATAGAGCCCCGAACACCAAGGGGTTTACAGAGCCGGATCGGAACCCGGGCTAAGGTCTGTCATCATGGCGGTCTCGTCACAGTCGGGAAACTTGGGGCATTTGAGACAATCCGCCCATATCTTGTGGGGCAGAACGGCTTTGTCAACTTCCTTGAAGCCTATTTTCTTGAAAAAGTCAGGCAGATAGGTGAGAGTAAACACCCTTTTCAGTCCAAAGGCGCGGGCCTCCTCAAGGCAGGCCATGACCAGCCCGGAACCTGAACCCCGGCCTTGATAGGCCTCAGAAATGGCGAGGGATTTGATTTCAGCAAGGTCTTCCCAGCATATCCGCAGACCGCAGACGCCCAGGACAGGCCTTTCCCGGTCCTGGGGCTCAAGGACAAAGTAGTCTCTCAAGTGATCATAGATTTCGCTCAGGGACCTGTGAAGCATCAGCCCGCGGTCCGCATAATGGTTTATGATTTTGTGAACGGCCTTGACATCACTGATGACCGCTTTTCTGATCCGCATGGTCTCTGAGGTCTCCCGGGTCATTCTACTTTGGTGATAAAGGGTTTGATCTTCTCCTTTTGTACGAACTCTGCCCTGAATCTGCCTGCCTCTTTGGCATCCTTGAACCTCCCGCACCGGACCCGATAATAGGTCTTCCCTTCGAGGGTGACGGCATAATAATAGGCGGGATAGCCTTTGGCCGTTAGTCGGTTGATCATCTTTACGGCATCGATTTCCCGCTCCAAGGAAGCGAGCTGAAGCGTATATTGTCCCCCCTTTTGCTCCCATTTTTGCTCCTTGGCGGGGAGACCAGCGGGGGCCGTTTCTTTTTCGGCCTCTTTGGCCTCCTCCTTTACCCTCGCGGGCCGGGGCTTTTCACGGGGGCGCGGGGCCTTTTCGTTTTCGGACCCCTCATCGGGTTTCGGCGTATTCTTCGATTTTTCCTTTTCTGAGGCCTTTCGCTCCTTTTTTGTGGAAAGCTCCTCATAAAAGGCGAATTTTGGTTCTTTGTCCAGCTTTTTCAGGAGCTCCAGGTCATCGGATTGTTTCTTTTTCACCATATCCTGGAGTTTTCCGATGGGACTTTTGAGTTCTGAGAGGTTCTTCACCCCTTCGGGCAGGAAGCCCCGGCCCACAAGGATCCCCAGTACAAAGGTCCAGGCCAGAAGGATGAAGAGGCCCAGGCACCAGAACAGGAGGGAGAGCAGCGAGAACTGCAACTGATACCGTTTCCCCGTTTTTTCGCTCTTCCTGGCGGCCATCTTTTCTCCGTGATTCACATCTTCTCCGGGGCGCTGATGCCCAGGAGTGCGAGCCCGTTGGCCAGAACCCGCCTGACCGCCTCGGCCAGCGACAGTCGTGCCCGGCTCAGGTCCTTGTCCCGGGTAACTATCCGGCAGTTTGGGTTTCTTGTCCCCAGGTTGAAATACTTGTGAAAGGCGGCGGCAAGATCGGTCAGGTAATAGGTCAAACGGTGAGGCTCCAAGGTCCGGCATATATCAACCAAAAGGGCCGGGAATTCGGCCATGTGCCGGATAAGGCCCAACTCCTCCTCAAGGACCAAGTGCCCCAACAGGTCATGGGGTCCTTCGTTTAGGCTTATCCCCTCTTGGGCGGCCTTTCTGAAGATGCTGCATATCCTCGCATGGGCGTACTGGACGTAATAGACCGGATTATCACTGTCCTGCTTTTTGGCGAGGTCTATGTCGAAATCAAGGGTTGAGTCGTGGTTTTTGGTGAGGAAGACAAAGCGCACGGCATCAACCCCGACCTCATCCATGAGCTCTTGGAGGGTCACATAGCTGCCCGCCCTTTTGGACATTTTGATTTCCTGGCCGTTTTTCCAGAGTTTCACGAGCTGGATTAACATCACAGAGAGCCATCCCTCGGGAAAACCGTACGCTGATAAGGCGGCTTGTATACGGGGGACATAACCGTGGTGGTCTGCGCCCCATACGTTAATGGCCTTTTCAAAGCCTCTCCTCTTTTTATCCAGGTGATAAGCGATATCCGAGGCAAAGTAGGTGAATTCTCCATCCTTCTTCCTGATGACCCTGTCTTTGTCGTCCCCGAAATCAGAGGTCCTGATCCAGAGGGCGCCATCCGCCTCATAGAGGTGCCCTTTTTTCTCAACGGCCTTTAGGGTCTTATTGAGCAGGCCGGAATCATAGAGCTCCGTCTCACTGTACCAGCGGTCAAACGTGACCCGGAAACGTTCCAGGTCCCGCTTGATTTCCTCAAGCATGATGGCCTTGCCTTTTTGGGCACAGGTCTCGATGGCTTCTTCGCTGGGCATGGCGCCCAACCCATGAACCTTTGATACGGTCCTGGCCAGGTCCAGGGCGTAATCCCCATGATAACCCCTCTCCGGAAAGGGGTATTGAGGGTCCAAGAGCTGGTTCCAGCGGCTGAAGATCGACTCGCCCAGGAGCCGAACCTGTTGCCCCGCATCGTTGATGTAGAACTCCCTGGTCACGTCATATCCGCAGAAGGCAAGGATTCTCGAGAGGGTGTCACCCAAGGCCGCCCCCCGGCCGTGTCCGAGATGAAGCGGCCCCGTAGGGTTTGCGCTGACGTATTCCACCAGGACTTTTTGGTTCCCTCCCGTGGGGCTGCGGCCGTAGTCGTGTTTCACGCTGAGGACATGGGAAAGAAGGCGGTACCATACCGCCCGGTTGATCGTGAAATTGATGAAACCGGGCCCGGCCGTTTCCGCCCCTTCCAGGAGTCCTTCCTCATCCAGGAGGTGGTCGAGGATAATCCCTGCGATTTCCAAGGGGGACCGCCTCTGACTCGAAGCAAGGGCGAGGGGTAAGTTGGTGGCATAATGGCCGTGCTCTGGATTATTGGGGACCTCGATGACGTAGTCAGGGAGACCTGTCGGGGAAAGGGCCCCCTGCTCGAAACATCTTTGAAGGGTCTTTTCTATCAAGGTGCGCAGTTTTGTTTTCATGTGACATATTCTCGCTTGTTCCGCTGACCAATGGAGCAGAATACCTCATAGCTGACTGTACCCGCCCACCTGGCAATATCGTCACCCTCTATGGTTTCGGTGCCTTGGGTGCCGAGAAAAACCGCCTCATCCCCTGGAGTCACATCCCCGCAACCGGTAATGTCGCAGATGGTCAGGTTCATACATATGGTGCCGATGATGGGGGTCTTCCTGCCCCGGATGAGCACATAGCCCAGATTAGACATGCTCCTTGCCAGACCGTCTCCATAACCCGCTGAAAGGACGGCTATTCTTTGGGGGCACCTGGTGTAGTAAATCCTCCCGTAACTGACGGGGGTATTGGCAGGGAGTGTCCTGGTCTGGAGGACCTGGCCCTTGAAGTGCATCACCGGTCTAAGGGGCACCGGGCTGATGAGTTCCGGTGAGGGCCGACCCCCATAGAGCATGATACCGGGCCGCACCATGTCGAAGAAAGTCTCCGGGTGACCCATAATGCCTGCACTGTTTGCCAAGTTATTGAGACAAAGGCAAGGCTCCTGGGCCGCTCCTGTTTCAACCATTTCCTGAAAAGCCCTCGCTTGGGTCTTTGTAAATGCACTCACTCGCTTATCCGCCGAAGAAAGATGGGAGATGAGGGCCTCAAGTCTGAGGTTTTTGAAGGTCTTGACCCTCTCGATAAAGGACCCCAATTCTTCGGAGGAGATCCCGAGTCTTCCCATGCCGGTGTCCACTTTCAGATGGATCGGCGTTTGCTTGTCCGCCCTTGCGCTTTCCTCTGCCAGGGTTTGAGCCACGCTGAGGTCGAAAAGGACCGGTGTCAGACCCTTTTCCACGGCCGCCCGGCATTCCTCTCTGGTCCGGATGCCGCAAAGAATGACGATGGGCGCCCCGATCCCCTCCGCCCTCAATTTCAGACCTTCATGGAGGAATGCCACGCCGAGGCTGTCCACCCCGCTTTTCTCCAGGGTCCGGGACACAGGCAATAGGCCGTGGCCGTAAGCGTCCGCTTTCACCACACCCATAATCTTCCTGCCCAGCCCCACAAGGTCCCTGATTTGGCCGAGATTATGAACCAGGGCCGGCAGATCAATCCTCACGATGTTAGGACCCATGATTGAAGCGCTGGATGAGAGACCCACTCCTTCCCCATATTGATTTGTGGATGGGCGCCTAATTATGCATAACCTATAAAAGCTAACTGATCTTCTTTCATAGATCAAGGGTATCTATCTCGTCCATTGAAAAAATGGCCGCTGAAACCCGGGGTAAGGATACCTTGAGGTGGGAGGGCCGGCTCCTTGGGCTGGCTCAGGACAGGCCCTTCGGCTGCTTGACAGAGGGTGTGGCTCCGTCTATGATATTTAAAGTTTTTGGGAAGACATTGCATGAGAGCCGCTGGGGGTGGGGGCTCATTTTTTTATAGAGTGGGCGGGTATGAAAATCCTTATCTGTTTGCTGGGGCTCGTACTGATTGTGGAGGGGGTTCCCTATTTCGCCTTTCCCGGTAAAATGAAGAAGTGGCTGTCCATGTTGCTGGAGGTCCCTGATGGCCATCTCAGGATAATCGGCTTTGTAGCCATGGCCCTGGGACTTTTGATAACTTATTTTTTTAATGAATAAAATCGTTTGACTTTAAACGGGTTCTTGTCTAACTTAGCCCTTTTGAAAAACCGGGATGTTTGATATTGAGCATTATAATTTTGAGTTGCCGCCAGGGTTGATTGCACAAGAGCCGGCCCCGGAGCGGGACCACTCACGTTTGCTGGTGGTGGACCGTGGAAGCGAGGCCTTTTCGGATATTCATTTCTTCGATCTTCCCAAGGTGCTCCGGCCGGGGGATCTCCTCGTCGTAAATAATACCAGGGTTATCCCGGCGAGGCTTTTTGGCCGCAAGCAAAGCGGGGGCCGGGTCGAGATACTGGCGCTGGGAAAGCCTGATTCGGCAGAAGAGAACCCGGCCATCCGGTCCTGCCTCGTGAAGTCATCAAAGCGGCCCAAAGAGGGAAGCCTCCTGTTTTTTGACTCAGGCCTCGTGGGTGAAGTGCAGGAGGTTCTGGAAGGCGGCCTGGTTGAGATACGGTTTCGTGGTGGTCGCCCCCTGGAGCACTTCCTTGAAGAAAAGGGGCATATGCCTCTTCCCCCATATATTAAGCGGGAAGAGGGCAATGGTAAGGCAGGGCTTGATCGGGAGAGATATCAGACGATTTTTTCGGAGTTCAGCGGTGCGGTGGCTGCTCCCACGGCAGGCCTTCATTTTACCCGGGGTTTGCTTGGGAAGTTAAGGGCCGCCGGAATTGCCCTTACAGCGTTGACCCTTCATGTGGGGTACGGTACCTTTCGTCCCGTCAGGGCCAGAGATATCCGAAAACACAACCTGGGCGAAGAATTTTACAGGATCGAGCCGGAAACGGTGGAGGCGATCAGACGGACCAAAGAGGCAGGAGGACGGTTGATCGCCGTGGGGACCACCGTGGTAAGGGCCCTGGAAACCGCGGCGCGGGCCGATGGCTCTATCAGGGCCGGAGAGGGTAAAACAGAACTTCTTATCACACCCGGTTTTTCTTTCAGGGTGGTGGACGGACTGGTAACCAACTTCCACCTGCCCAAAAGCTCCCTGCTTTTCCTTGTATGCGCCTTTGCAGGACAGGACCTGGTGAAAAGGGCTTACAGGGTGGCAGTGGAAAAGGGATACCGGTTTTTCAGCTATGGGGATGCCATGGCCATCCTTTAGAGGCCCGGGAGTGGTCCGGCCCCTCGGGCGCAAGCCATCGCAGCCGAAAAGGAGGCGCACTTCAGATCTTTGGAATTCCGGGTTATCCAAAATTGCCGGCAAACCAGGGCCAGAATAGGAGAGATAAACACAGGGCATGGAAGATTTACGACCCCTGTTTTTATGCCGGTAGGGACCCAAGCCTCAGTGAAGGCCGTTTCATCAGAGGATCTTAAGGCGGCCGGGGTGGAAATTGTCCTGGCCAACACGTACCATCTTTATCTCAGGCCGGGGCAAGGGGTCATCGCACGGTTGGGTGGGTTGCATGGATTTATGAACTGGCACCGCCCGGTGCTGACCGACAGCGGAGGATTCCAGGTTTACAGCCTCTCAAAATTGAGGACCATCACTGAGGAGGGCGTGACTTTTCAGTCCCATCTGGACGGGAGCACCCACTTCATCGGTCCCAAAGAGGCCATAGGGATTCAGGAGGCCCTGGGGGCGGACATTATCATGGCCTTTGATGAGTGCCCCCCTTACTCGGCTGATTACCAATACCTGCTGGATTCCGTGAAGCTCACGACCCGATGGGCGCGGCGGTGCCTTGAGGCCAAGACAAGGGAAGACCAGGCCCTCTTTGGCATTGTACAGGGCGGGGTTTACGAGGATCTCCGAAAGAGGAGCGCTGAGGACCTGGTGGAATTGGATTTCAGCGGTTATGCCTTGGGAGGCCTTTCCGTTGGGGAAGACCGGGAAACAAGGCTCGATATTGTCTCCCAGACCAGAGAACGCCTGCCCCTCGACAGGCCCGTTTACCTCATGGGTGTGGGATCCCCTGAGGATCTCCTGGAGGCGGTACTGCTCGGTGTGGACATGTTTGATTGCGTGATGCCCACCCGGAATGCGAGGAACGGCACCCTTTTTACCTCCCGGGGGAGGTTGACCATTAAAAACGCAAGGTTTGTGGATGACGGGAGGCCCATTGAAGAAAACTGTGGGTGCTATACTTGTAGCCATTACTCCAGGGCCTATTTGAGACACCTTTTCATGGCAAAGGAGATCCTGGCTTACCGCTTGAACACAATCCATAATCTCTACTATTATACACACCTGATGGCGGAGATTAGACGGGCCATTGAAGAGGGAAGCATTGAGGAATACCGCAAACGTTTTTATGCGCTTCAAGGCACCGGGGGAAACGCGCTGTCCCTCCATCCGGGCTCCCGGGAGAAGGGGCCTTTATGAAAACAGGGGTGGTCAGCATCTTTTGACTGTTGATTTTATTGGATGAGGAGGTTTTATGATGAATTTTCTGGCTTATGCGATGGGTGGCGGTGGCGCAGGAGGCGCCGGCGGACAAGGCGGCGGCTTTGGGGCTTTTATTCCTTTGATCCTCATGTTTGCCATCTTTTACTTCTTATTGATCAGGCCCCAACAAAAGAAGGCAAAACAGCACAGACAGCTGCTTTCCTCGCTCAAGAAAGGGGATCGCGTCGTGAGTTCAGGAGGGCTCCATGGGGTCATCACGGGACTGACAGACGATGTGGTCACCATGGAGATCGCGCCCAAAGTGAGGGTCAAGGTGTCCAGGGGCTCCATTTCAGGGGCACTGAACAAAGGGAGCTGATCGCCGGTGTCGACCAGGTCACCGTTTGGGGCTCTTCGCGTCCACAGGAGCGGGCCTGCCGTATTGTCTGGTTTTTGGGAAGTTCAAGAAAATTGGCCGGGCGAATCCGGCCATGGTACCGGGTCGGCTGGGTTTGGGAATTCCAAGTTCGTTCCTTATTGCTGGCAGCTAATTACGGAGTAGAACGTGTCGAAAAGCTTAGGTTGGCGCAGCGCAATCGCCCTGTTTTTTGTCGTGACGGCATTGATCTATCTTACCCCTACCCTGACGAGCGATTTGCCTCGGTGGTGGTCCAATATCCTGCCCAAGGATCAAATCCGTTTGGGGCTTGACCTCCAGGGGGGGATGCACCTGATCCTGGAAGTGAAGGCCTCCAAGGCCGTGGAAAGCCATCTGGAGAGGGTTGCCGAGGAACTCAAGCTCGATCTCAGAAAGAGTAAGATCAGGTATGTGGAACTGGGTCGTCAGGGTATGGACCGGATTGTTTTGGTTCTCATGAGGCCTGAAGATACGGATCCATTCGAGGATGTGGTCGTTGCAAATTACCCTGATTTTAAGATGGAAACGGCGGGGCGCCAAGAAGGCCGGCCCGTGATTCACCTGGTCTTGCGATCCAAGGCCAAGGCCCATATTATGAAGATGGCGGCCGATCAGGCCCTGGAAACCATTCGAAACAGGATCGATCAATTCGGTGTCACCGAACCCGATATCAGGCCTCAGGAGGGGCACAGGATTCTTATCCAGCTTCCCGGGATCAAGGATCCCAAGCGGGCCATAGATCTCATCGGAAAGACCGCCTTACTGGAATTCAAGCTTGTGGATGACGAGCACAGTGTGGAGGAGGCCCTCAAGGGGGCGGTCCCTCCAGGGGACGAGATTCTATACCAGTTGAGTGTAGACCGCGAGACCGGACGCCGGGTCAAGATCCCTTTCCTCCTCAAGAAGAGGACCCTCCTTACCGGGGAATACATTACGGATGCGAGGGTCGAAATAGACCGCCAGTACAACGAGCCCTACGTCTCGCTGGCATTTGACGCCAGGGGGGCGAGGCTCTTTGAGCAGATCACCGCAGAGAATATTAAGAAAAGGCTTGCCATTGTGCTCGATAACAAGGTCAATTCCGCCCCCGTGATTCAGGACAAGATTTCCGGCGGCAGGGCGCAGATTACAGGACGCTTTACCATGGAGGAGGCCAGAGACCTGGCCATTGTCCTCAGGGCCGGGGCGCTTCCCGCCCCTGTGAAGATCATCGAAGAGCGCACGGTGGGGCCCTCTTTGGGGGGCGATTCCATCCGAAAAGGGCGCAAATCGATCCTTATCGGCGGTGCGGTGGTGTTGCTTTTCATGGTCCTTTACTATGGGCTCTCCGGGGTCATTGCGGATCTGGCCCTGTTCCTGAATGTGCTTTTCATCATGGCCGGCCTCGCCTTTTTCAGCGCCACCCTGACCCTTCCCGGGATCGCGGGTATCATCCTGACCATCGGTATGTGTGTGGACGCCAATGTGTTGATCTTTGAACGGATACGAGAGGAGTTGCGGTTGGGAAAGACGGCCCGGGCCGCCATTGAAGGCGGATACGGCAAGGCCATCGTCACCATCCTGGATGCCAATATCACCACCTTGATCGCAGCCCTTGTCTTGTTTCAGTTCGGGACAGGTCCGGTGAGAGGTTTTGCCGTAACCCTGAGCATCGGCATTGTGACCAGCCTTTTTACAGCCATCTTTATAACCAGGATCGTTTTTGACTATTTCTATGTCCAAAGGAGAATGAAGAAACTCAGCATATAGGGTGAATCCGGAGCCACGAAATGGAATTCATTAAACCTGGAATAAATATCGACTTTCTTGGAAGGCGTAAAATCGCCTTTTTCCTGTCTGCATCTTTGATCATTCTCACCCTGATTCTTCTCCTATGGCGGGGGGGACCTAATTACGGGGTGGATTTTTCCGGGGGTGTGCTAATCCAAGTGAAACTGTCCCAGGCCAGGAGCCCTGCTGAAATCAGGGACGCCCTGGTGCCGGTTCAGCTTCAGGACAGCATTATTCAGGAATTTGGGGAAGAAGGGCAATTTGAGTATCTGATTCGTGTCCGCAAGACCGACATTGAACTCACCGGGTTGAGTGGCCGGGTGGAACAGGCTTTGACCCAGGCCTTCGGCAAGGGTGTGGAAATCCGGCGGGTGGAAATGGTGGGGCCGAAAGTAGGGGCGGATTTGAGGCAAAAGGCCCTCTTCGCCATATTCTACGCCATTTTGTTTATTGCCATCTATATTTCCGGCCGCTTTGAATATAAGTGGACCATGAGTATTATCATGGCCCTCTCCCTCGCCATGGTGGTCTATTTGACCTCCAGTTTCGGGCTGAGGGTGACCTGGCTCATTCTGGTGGCCCTCATCGTGACCCTCGGGTTGTGCTGGTTTTTGAAATTGAAATATGCCCTTGGCGCTATCATCGCCCTTATTCACGACGTCACCATCACGGTGGGGGCCTTTGCCCTGACAGACAGGGAGATCTCCCTGTCTATTATCGCCGCTTTCCTGACTATTGTGGGATATTCCCTGAATGACACCATCATTGTTTTCGACAGGATTCGGGAAAATTTGAGGCGCTTCCGGAGGCGTCCGTTTGCAGAGATCATAAACGGCAGCATCAACGAGACCCTGAGTCGAACTATCCTGACATCCACCACCACTCTGGTTGTTATTTTGGCCCTTTTCATCCTGGGCGGGGGTGTGATTCATGATTTTGCCTTTGCCATATTGATCGGGGTCATCGTGGGCACGTACTCCTCCATCTTTGTGGCAAGCCCGGTCCTTCTGATCTGGGAAGGCACTTTCGCCAAGAGGAGTAGGGCAAAAAAGGGCATCCCCAAGTGAGTGCCGCCGATTGCTGAAAAAAAGGAAAAAAAATTCACCATCCCGGAGACCCGCCTATTTGGTGGTAACCCTGTTGATCATCGCGGCCCTTGCAGCAGGGTGGTGGTACCTTCGCGGGCTGTCTTCAGATTCTCCCCGTTTCAATTCCATCCTCATTGAGATAAATCATGAGGCCCAAAAACTGCTTCCAGGTGAGGCCCTTACCCTGCATCCTTCAGATAGGGTCAAAATCAGTAAGGTCGCAACAACCGTGCCTTTGAATGTTGGTATCCGCCTTGTTTCCACGAATTTTGATGTGAATGCCCTGCGGTATGAAAAGATGACCCTTTCGGATTTGCTGCCGCGGGAGCGGATCTTTGAACACTATAACTTCAGAATCAGGGTCAAACACGAGAATCAGGAACTGGGCCACATAGACTGGGAGATCCGGCCCTATGCAGAGGACTGGCTGGACAGGGCGAACAGGATTATCGACGGGGACCAGCGGCTGGCATTCCTTGAGCGGGCGCACCGGCTCCACCCCGAGAACAAGGAGATTCAACGGAGACTCCTTGACGAGTACAAATCCCTGGCGCGTTGGGAAAAGGCCTCTTCCATGCTCGAAGATATGGCCCGTGAAGGAATGAATAGAGAAATCCTCACGGAACTCCTGGCGGTATATACGGCCATGGGAAGCCGGGAGGGTGTGGTTACCACCTTGGAAAGGCTGGTTCAGGTGGATCCGGATGACCTGGAGGCGAGGAGTCGATTGGCGGAAGTACTCGAGGAAGAGGGGAACCTGAGTGCGGCCATAGAGGCATATGAAGGCCTTCTCAAACAGCTGGAACCGGAGGAAAGAATTCAGATCTACAAAAGGCTCGGATACCTGCACACGGAAACAGGCCGGTACAAGAAAGCGATTTCCTTTTACCTCAAGGCTGCAAACCTGGATCAAAAGGATGCCAATCTGTATTACAACCTCGCCTACCTCTACGAAAAGATCAATGATCAGGATAAGGCGGACTTTTATCTGGGCAATGCCGTAACCCTGAACACGGAGGATTTGGAGGGTCGACTCAAATTGGCCCAGAGCTTGATTGAAAAAGGGTCCTTCAAAAAGGCGGAAAAATACCTCTCAGAGGTTTTAACGCGGGATCCCCGTCGTCTGGACGCCCTTTTAATGATGGCCCGGGTACTGGAAGATCAGGAAAACAGGGACGAACTCATCAAGACCTATGAGAAGATCCTCGCCCTGGAACCGGGGAATACAACCATACTTTACAACCTGGGTGTTCTTGAGTTTGAGAAGGGTGATTTCAAGACCGGCCTGGCGCACCTGACCGAGTATCTGAAGTCACATCCCGAGGATTTCACTGCCCGGAGTATCCTCTTTGAAATTTACAGGAAGCAAGGGAAGACAGAGAGGGCGTACAAGGAGGCAGAGGCCCTCACCTCATTACGTCCGGAGGATGTGGGACCCTACCATTATATATTTGAGGCCCTCAAGGAGCGAAAGGACTATGAGGCCATGATCCCGATCATGGAGCGAGGGGTCCAGGCCAATCCTGGAGAGGCTTCCCTTAGGGAGTACTTGATCCTGGCCTATCTGGAGACCGGGCAGGAGGAAACCGCCATAAAGCAGATGGAGGAACTTCTAAAGCTGAAACCAAAGGATGAAGGACTGTGGCTGGGTTTGGCCAGGCTCCAGGAGAAAAAGGGCAGGTATTCAAAGGCCCTGAAGGCCTACAAGCGGGTTCTTGAGCTTTCTCCGGGCCATGAAGAGGCCGAGGAATCCTATCTGAAATTAAGATTGAAAAGTGTCAAGGATGAAGGAGCCAGTTGAAAAACCCCATTTTCATGTGACCGCAGCGGTGATCTGGAAGGATGGAAAGGTGTTGATCGCCCAACGACCCGAGGGGTCTCACCTGGGAGGATACTGGGAATTTCCGGGCGGCAAACAGGAAAGGAATGAAACCCTGAAGGAATGTCTTGTTCGGGAAGTGGAAGAAGAACTGGGACTCAAGGTGGAACCCATTGACACCCTTATGACCGTTGACCACGATTACGGACAAAAGCGCGTATCCCTCCACTTTTTCAATTGCGTGGCCGTGGAAGGGGAGCCCAAGAGCCTTCAATGCCAGAGGTTTTTATGGGCTGAACCCGGAGAACTCGCCCGTTTTAACTTCCCCCCGCCTGACTACCAGTTGATCCATGTCCTCTCCCTGCCTGAAAGGGAGAGGTCGGACGACCGGAAAAGGTTCGGATAATGTTTACCAAAAAAGATAATTCAGGATACAAAATTCCCCTTGAGGGCATAGAACAGAAGACTTTGGTCTATGGGGAGAAGACCCTTCCTTGCGAATTCAACCACACCCATCCTCACGAACAGACCGGTTATTTGGTTTCCGGACGCCTGAACCTGCTGGTTGGGGAAGCAAGATTCCAGGCCGGTCCGGGTGATTCATGGTGTATCGAGGGGGATGTGGAACACGGAGCCGGGGTGCTTGAGGTTGCAGTGGCCGTGGAGGTCTTTTCTCCGGTGAGGGTTGACTATTTGCCGTGAAACCCACGGGGTCTTGGGGAATGTGAGGACTGGGGTCATGCTTATTACATCAATGGTCATTCACAACAAGCATTTTCCCAAGAAGGAAGTCTACCCCTTTAACCTGGTTCCTTTTCAAAAGACCGGGCGTCTGGATTTTAGAGCCCCGGTCATATTCTTCGCAGGCGAAAACGGCACCGGGAAATCCACCCTCTTGGAGGGTATTGCGAGAAGGTACGGACTTACCGTATGGGGAGGGGACAAGACCCACATTTCCCACCGTAACCCTTACGAGACCAAATTGTATCACTTCTTAACCCTCGAAGGTTCTCCTGATACGGGGGGCGTACAAAAAGGCTTTCTTTTCCGGGCGGAGAATTTTTTTAATTATGCCTCCGGTATCGATGACATGAGTCTAACAGATCCCGCTATCTTGAGATATTATGGGGGCCTGTCATTTCATCAGCAGTCACACGGTCAATCCTTTCTCTCTTTTTTCGGAAGCAGATGCCGCCTTGACGGGCTTTATCTCCTGGATGAACCGGAGGCCGCCCTTTCCCCGCAAAATCAGCTGGCCCTGGTGGGGATCCTCCTTAAGATAGCCCGGGGAGAAAGGAAACAATTCATTATCTCCACCCATTCACCTATTATTTTGAGCTATCCGGGGGCACAGGTCTTCAGCTTTGATCATGCCCCCATCAGTGAGATCGCCTACGAACAGACCCAAAGCTACAGGTTTTATAAGAGTTTCATGGAAGACAGAGGCCCCTATTTGGAGGCCTTGAAGCGCGTTGACGGGGAGAGCAGGGAGGAGGATGATGGCCAAGGGAAACTGTGATTTCAAAGGATCAGGGGGGGAGTACTTTGTAACCGTGGTCATTCACCTTTTTCTGATCAATATGCTCACCTTGGGGTTCTATTCCCCATGGGCCCTGGTCAGGCTCTTCAAGCTCAAGGCATCCCACAGTGTGATGAACGGCAAGACGGTGAGCTTCACGGGCACGGGAGCAAGGTTCTTTGTTATCCTTCTGGTAAACGGCCTTTTGACCATGGTGACCTTCGGGATTTACGGGCCGTGGGCCATTTGCAAGGTCTTGAAGTGGAAGACCGAGAATACCCTCGTGGGCGGGGCGGCCAGTGACTTCAAGGGCACTGGAGGCTCCCTGTTCCTCCTCTACCTCATCCATCTCATGATCCTCCCCATGGTGACCCTGGGCCTCTATTACCTGGTGGGATTGTTTAAATTTTATGCCTGGAAGGAGGAACACAGCCGGTACGGCGGAGAAAGGACCTCTTTTGGCGCGGGACTCGGGGAGTTCGTGAAGATTTCGATAATTAACTGGGTCTTGAACCTGGTCACCCTGAATCTTTTTTCACCCTGGGCTTTATGCATGTTGTACCGGTGGCAGCTCCAAGGGCTTACCGTGGGAGATGGTCCGGAGGTGGCCCATTTCAAGCCGGTTAAGGTCAATCCCCTCATCGCGATTGCCCTGGTTATTGTCGGGTTGATCCCTTTGTTGGCCCTGGGTTTCATTGTGACAACCCAGATAAACCATGTCCTGCAGCTCGCCCAAATCAGTGCACAAAGGGCACGGCCTACACTTCAGAAGCGAGAAGGTCCCCTGAGACTCCCCATAAAGAGACCCCCTCGGAAGCCCGCCCCACCTGCCCAAGAGAAGGCACCCAAAGAGTCGGCTCCAAAAGAAGCCCCTGCGACCAGGCCGTCTTCCCTTGGGGAGAAACCCGCCAAGAAGGCACCGGGCTACCAAAAGGAGCTCAAAAAGCTCGATGAGGTCATTAAAGAGCACCGTGACAATGTCGCTGCCTATTACAACCGGGGTCGGATCCAGGGCTTGAGAGGGGATCTCGCTAAGGCCCTAAAAGACTATACCAAGGCCATCAGCCTCGACAACAAAATGTCGGACGCCTATTACAACCGTGGACTTGTGCATGTAAAGATGAAGCAATATGAATCGGCTCTGGGCGATTTCAGCACCGTCATCAAGCTGGAACCCGGTGCGGCAGATGCTTATTGTAACAGGGGGAATGTCCTCTACCATCTGGGCAGGCTTGATGATGCGATTCGGGACTATTCGAAGGCCTTGCAGATGAGACCGAACCACGGAAATCTTTATTACAACAGGGCGGTGGCCTATACGGCCAAGGGGCAGAAGCAGAAGGCCATGGTGGATCTTAAGAAGGCGGCCGAACTGGGTCAGGAAGAGGCAAAGGAGGTCCTGAAGGGGGTCTCCCGTTCACGATAAGGGTTCCATGGCCTCATGGATCTTCTTGCGAAGCCTGGGATCCCGGCCGGAGAGCTCTTCCGCTTTCTGGAAATGAAACCGCGCCTTTTCCTTTTGCCCTAAAACCTGGGAGTACAGGCCCAGATTGTAATGGGCCAGGGCAAGCCGGCCTTGCTTGCCGTAACAAAGGCCCAGGTGGTAATAGAGCTCCGGTTTGACCGGATGGAATGAGGCTACCCTTTCGTAAAGATGGATGGCCTTTTGGTAAGCTCCGGACCTCTCGTAACACAACCCGAGATGAAAAAGGGCCGTCCTGTCCCTGTCGTTGAGTTTCACCGCCTCTTCAAGCAGGGAAAGGGCCTTGTCATCCTGTCCATTCTTCTGGTAGGCCTCGCCAAGCTTGGTCAAAATAGGGACAAAACCCGGTTTTTCTTCCAGGGCCTTTTTGAGATGGTGAATGGCCAGGGGGTACTCCAGTTTTTTCAGAAAAACAACCCCCAGGCCGTAATGGGATAGATACGAATCGGGTCCCTTTTTCAGGGTCCCTTTGAAACGCTCTTCCGCCTCGTTGGGATCAAGGGAGATCGCAAGGACTGTGGTTTTGAAAAACGGGAAAAGGGCTGAAAAGTATGCCGCCTCTTTTGGGGCTGGTCCCGGAGAGTATTGGCTCAGCATGGTATCAAGATTGGACATCCTCTCAGGACCGCTGGGATGGGTCATGAGATAAGGGGGCATCTTGTCCGTGCCCAGGAGGCTTCCCCTTTCAATCTTCCTAAGGGTGGTGATCATCCCTGCCGGATCAAAACCGGCGGCGGTCATGTATTTGTATCCCAACTGGTCTGCCTGCCTCTCGTCACTGCGGCTGTAATGCAGCTGGGCCTGTAGGCCTGCGGCCATGGAGCCCGTGATAAGGGCGCCCGCCAGCGGCCCTCCTCCAAGCAAAACGCCTGCAAGTATACCGGCCATGGTCCCGATCCCTATCTTTTTCCCCTGTTCGATGCGGTGGGCCAGATGCCTGGCGGAGATGTGCCCGATCTCGTGGGATATCACCGCCGAAAGTTCGTCGATGCCGTCCATGACGTCAATGAGACCGGAAAATATAAAGATATGTCCTCCCGGGCCGGCAAAGGCATTGAGGGTGTTGTCCTTAATGATGTAAAAGCGGAAAGGGAAATACGTGACTTCCAAGGGCCTGATCAGATAGTGCCCCAGGTCATTGATGAACTGATTGGCGAAGTCGTCACCTGCCAGGTTAAAATGCCTTTTTATTTGGGCCACAAACTCCTGACCCATCTGAGTTTCCTCTTCCAGGGAAAGGGCAAAGGCGCTTGGCTTTGGAAGCCCGAAGGCCAGGGCAATCAATACCAAGACGGCGGCAAGTCTGAGAAACCAAAGGCTATGAAAAGGGCGCTTTTGCATCAAGATAGGGTGTCTCCCTTCCCCTCATCATCTAAATTGACCCGCGGTGCCTCTATCCAGAGCCCTTCCAGGTCATAGAAGGCCCGCACCGGCTCGTGAAAGAGGTGGATGACCACGTCCCCGTAATCCATAAGCACCCAGTGGCCCTCCCGTTCACCCTCGATACCGTAAGCCCTGAAACCGGCCTCTCGCATATTCCTTTGGATGTGACGGGTGATGGCCTGCACTTGCCTGCTGGCACTCCCGCTGGCAATGAGGAAATAGTCGGAAATAGTGGTCAGGTTGCCGACCTCGAAGAGGACAGGATTAATGGCCTTTCTCTCCTTAATGAGCCTGAGACATAATTTGGCCTTTTCCAGGGTGTCCATAGCTTCTATATAATCCTTTTTCTTTGACATAGTTTCTTACATCTTCCGGGACCAAGAAACGGACGGATTTGTCTTCCCTGACAAGCTTCCGCACGACCGTGGCAGATATATCCATAAGCGTGGTTTTCATGAGCATGAGTCGGTTACCCGTATGTGTTTCAAAGACCCGGGGATCATCGGTTTTCTCAAACGCCACATCCAGGCTTAGAAGAAGAGGTTCAAGCCTTTCCAGTTGAAATCCGGGACGTTGCATAATGACAAAATGGGCGTAGTCAAAGAGGCTTTGATATTCCTTCCAGGTCTTGATTTCGAGAAAGGCGTCGGTGCCTACAATAAAGAAGAGTTGAGGATTTGGACCATAAACCCGATGGAATTCTTTGAGGGTTTCAATGGAGTAAGAGAGACCGGGCCGCCGCCCTTCCAAGTCATGGGCCTCAAAGCGGGCCGAATGGGCCGCGGCCAGTCGGGTCATGGCCAGGCGGTGGTGAAAGGGGGTGACCGGTTCCCCGGTCTTGTGGGGTGGGAGGGCGGAGGGTATAAGATAGACCGTGGTCAGATCAAGGGCCTCTCCTATCTCCTCTGCCGAACGCAAATGGCCGAGATGAATTGGATCGAAGGTCCCTCCAAAAAGGCCCAACTTCAAGACCGACCTCCTCCTGTGTATCCTGATCCCCCCCTAGCTCCTGATCTGCCCATGGCCGTATACGATGAATTTGGTGGCGGTCAACTCAGTCAGACCCATGGGTCCAAAGGCATGTAGCTTTGAGGTATTAATACCAATTTCTGCACCCAACCCCAACTGGTTCCCGTCGTTAAATCTGGTGGAGGCGTTGACCAGAACCACTGAGGAATCCACTTGGGAGAGGAAACGCTGCGCCCGTGCATAATCATTGGTGATAATGGTTTCCGTATGCTTGGATCCGTATTCCTCAATATGGTCCAGCGCTTCTTCCATGCTGGATACCACCTTCACGGCCAGGATGAGCTCAAGGAACTCGGCGGGCCAATCTTCTTTCGTGGCCGGTTTTGCCTCTGGAAGAAACTCCAGTGTCCTGGGGCAGCCCCTGATTTCCACGCCGGCATGAGTGAACCGATCACACATGGCAGGGATAAAGCGGGGGGCAATTTTTTCGTGGACCAGCATGGTTTCCATGGCATTACAGACCCCCGGCCTCTGGACCTTGGCATTAAAGCAAACATCCTCGGCCATTCCCAGGTCGGCGAACTCGTCCACATACACATGACACACGCCTTTGAAGTGTTTTAGAACTGGGACCCGGGAATGGCTGGTCACAAACCTGATCAGCCCTTCTCCCCCCCTGGGGATGATGATATCCAGGTAGTCTTCCAGCCCCAGAAGAATGCCTACCGCCTCTCTGTCCGTGGTGGGAACGAGTTGGACCGCCTTAGGGGGCAGGCCCGCCTCCCGGAGGGCCTCTTCCAAGAGTCCTGCCAAGACCATATTGGAATGAATCGCCTCCGAGCCCCCTTTCAGGATCACCGCGTTCCCCGACTTAAAGCAAAGGCCGGCCGCATCTATGGTTACGTTGGGCCGGGATTCATAGATGAACCCGATGAGGCCGAGGGGAATCCGGACGCGGCCTACAAGGAGCCCGTTTGGCCTTTTCCACATACCCGTGATTTCCCCCACGGGATCCGGCAGGGCCTTAACCTCCTGCAGGCCTTGGGACATTTCCTGTAACACCTTTTTGTTGAGGGTTAACCGGTCGATCATGGCCTCTGAGAGGCCTGACGCTTTGGCCTGTGAAAGATCCTTTGCATTTTCCCGGAGGATATCTTCCTCTCTTTCAAGGAGCCTTTCCGCCATCAGGTGCAGGGCGGCGTCTTTCTTGGCCCTATCCAGGTTTCTCAGCTCCCTGGAGGCCAACTTGCCTTCTTTCGCCATATCAGTGATCATGCCGGCAATTGACATAAATCCTCTCCTTCTACCATGTTTTCGGTCAAGACAAGGTTGTCCCGGTGGATGACTTCGTCGTCGTGTTTAAACCCAAGCCGTAATTCGATTTCAGAGGTCTTGGCGCCCATGATTTTTTTGATATCACCCGAATGGTAATTGACCATGCCTACGGCGATCTCCTTCCCTTTCTTGTTTTCCACGACCACCGAATCCCCCAAACTGAACCTGCCCTGTACCCCTTGAATTCCTGAGGGAAGGAGACTTTTCCCATGTTTCAAAAGGGCCTGCTCCGCCCCTCCATCTACAACGATAGCGCCTTTGGGAGCCTTAGTAAAGGCTATCCAGTGCTTCCGGTTGCAAAGGGAGACAGGGCTCGGAAGAAAAAGGGTTCCCACCTCCTGGCCCCTGAATATCCGGCCGAGTATGCCCGGCGTCAGACCGTTGGATATAACGGTCGGAACGCCTCCCACAGCCACTTGGCGGGCCGCCCGGATCTTGCTGGCCATTCCTCCTGTTCCCAGGAAACCGGGAATGGTACTCGCGTATTTGACCATTTTCCGATCCACCTTCTCCACCACCCTGATCAGCTTCGCATCCTTGTGGCTTCTGGGGTCCTTGTCAAAGAGCCCGTCAATATTGGTCAAATTGATGAGCAGATGGGATTCGGTCAGATTGGTGACCATGGCGCTCAGATTGTCGTTGTCCCCAAACTTGATTTCATCCACCACCACGGTATCATTTTCATTGATAATGGGGATGATATTCCAGGATAGAAGCGTGAAAAGGGTGTTTCGGGCGTTCAGATAGCGACGTCTGTGGGTGAGGTCATCCCGGGTGAGCAAGACCTGAGCCACCTTATAGCCGTGCCTGTTGAAGGTCTTTTCATAGGCCAACATAAGGCTGGGTTGACCCACCGCTGCCATGGCCTGCTGCTGTGACACAGACTGGGGTCTTTTTGAAAAACCGATCTTTTTGAGCCCTGAGGCAATGGCCCCTGAAGAGACCAGGATCACTTCGATCCCTCTCTTTCTCAGGGCACAGATCTCTGTTGTGAGATGCCGGATGGCCGTGGTATTGAGGCCCTCCCTGGCGGTGAGGACCCCGCTGCCGACCTTTACCACCACCCTCTTGACGGGTTTTAACAGGTCTTTTCTTGTAAGGTGTTCCACTTCTCCCAGATAAGCTCCTTTAAGGGTTCAATGCCTTCGCCGGTCAGCGCGGAAACGGGTGCGGACTGTATTCCCAGATCCTGCAGACCCTCCTGGAGTACCCCCAGTTCCCTGCGTTCGGGGCCACAGAGGTCTATTTTATTAATGACGACCAGTTGGGGTTTACCAAGAAGCCCGGGATTGTATGCGGCCATTTCCTTCCTGAGCACGTGAAAATCATCCAACCCGTTTTTTCCGGTGCCTTGAGTCACGTCCAGAAGGTGTAAGAGGAGGCGGGTACGTTCGATGTGTTTCAGGAAGCGAAGACCAAGGCCGCGCCCTAGGCTGGCCCCTTGGATGAGCCCGGGCATATCAGCGATGACAAGTGCCCAGTTGTCGTCCAGGGTCATGACGCCGAAATTGGGAGCCAAGGTGGTGAAAGGGTGGGCTCTCACCCTTGGGCGGGCCGCTGTAAGACGGGAGAGCAAGGTGGACTTACCCGCGTTGGGCAGTCCGATGAGACCCACATCAGCCACACACTTGAGGGTAAGCTTCAGTCTCCTTTCCTCACCCGGAAGCCCAGGCTGGGCATATCTGGGCGCCCTGTTGGTGGGGGTGGCAAAGTGCTGGTTGCCTTTGCCTCCCTTGCCGCCGGGGATGAAAAGGACCGCCTCCTCTTGTTGAGTAAGATCGGCGAGGACCTCGCCCGTGTTTGGGTCGCTGACGACCGTCCCCACGGGGACCTCGAGGAAGAGATCGCCACCGGCCTTGCCGGTTTGGTTCTTTCCCCTTCCAGGCTGGCCGTCGCGGGCCCGGAAGTGCTTGCGGGTCACGTAGTCCGTTAGAGTGTGGTGGGTCTCCTTGGCCTTGATGTAAATACTTCCGCCCTTTCCCCCGTCACCGCCGTCCGGTCCCCCTTTGGGCAGCGACCTTTCTCGTCTGAAACTCACACAGCCTCTCCCTCCGTCTCCCGATCTGGCGGTAATGATCGCTTCATCAACAAAGGACATGGTGGGTCTCAGCAGGGGAGGGGCCTTGCAGACCTTTAGGCGGCGTACACACTGACCTTTTTCCGCGTTTTGCCCAGGCGTTCGAAGGCGACGACGCCGTCAACTTTTGCAAAAAGGGTATAATCTTTCCCCAGGCCTACATTGGTACCGGGATGCAGTTTGGTCCCCTTCTGCCGCACAAGGATATTGCCGGCCCGAACCTTTTGGCCGCCAAATCGCTTCACCCCGTATCTCTGGCCGACACTGTCCCTGCCGTTGCGAGAACTTCCGCCTGCTTTTTTGTGTGCCATAATGTTTACCTCAAAAGGGTCGTTACCCGGGATCAGGCCTCGATGTTTTCAACCCTTACCAGGGTAAAATCCTGGCGGTGACCCCGTTTCCTGCGGTACCCCTTTCTTCTTTTATATTTGAAGACCACCACTTTCCTGTTTTTCCCTTGTGCCGTGATCTGTCCCACCACCCGGGTGTTTTCCAGATAGGGCTTGCCGACCCGGGTCTCCTCGCCATCAGAGGTGATAAGGACGCGGTCAAAGGTAATGGTGTCCCCAGGCGCCCCTTCAATCTTTTCGAGCTTGACTTCCTCTCCCGTGGACACCCGGTACTGCTTTCCGCCGTTTTGAATCACCGCATACATAGGCCTCTAACTCCTTGGAAAAAAGCTAAATCATAAATATAACGGAATGGACCCTATCAGTCAAGGCAAAAACCTTATTTACTCATTTATCGTGAGTGATCCGTTGCGGTGGATGGGCACTAATTAAACACGTATAACCTGGGATATGTATACCAGAGCGGGGCCTGAATCGCCAAGATCTTTTCGGAACCGAAAGATGGCCCTGGCGGTTTCAGGATGGGGATGGCCGATCCCTATGGCCCGGCCGTATTTCAAGGCGTGTTTCTTGAGTTTGTTGAGCTGAAAGAGGATGGCCGATTCATGGGGCAGGTTATCGAGAAAGATGTTTCTTTGGGCCGCGGGCATGTGAAGGCTCTTGGCCGTGGTGTAGGCCTTGGAATGGCTTGTGGTGAGGCTGTCAATGAAATGGAGCCCCCTTTTCTTAATGACCCTGAGGACGGCCCCCATTTCCCGTTGGCATTCCGTGAAACGCGAACCCATGTGGTTGTTAACCCCTGAAATAAAAGGCAGGCTGGAAATGTTTTCCTCCACGATTCTGGTTATTTTTTTGGTCCCGTCTCCCACATACAGGGCTCCGGGACCGGGATCAAGATCGGCGTTATAGGGCTGCATGGGCTGGTGAAGCATTATTTCATGTCCCTGGGCGTGGATTTCCAGGGCCACCTTTTCCGAACGGGGCAGCCGAGGCAGGATGGAAAAGGTCAGGGGGATTTCCAGGTTCAAGAACTGTTCGGTCCGGGAGAGGCTGTAACCCATGTCATCAATGATCAGAGAGATGACGGACTTGGCGAGGGGGGGCGTCTTGCGGAAGCCGAAGGCCATGGCTGTGGAGAGGGTGTCCAGACCCAACCATGTGCCTAGGAGAAAAGAGGCGGTTTTGCCGATGAAAGCCCGTCTGCCAATGGTTCCTCCCTCTACATTCATCATTTCCCCTCCGCAAAGGATTGCCTGGGAATTGGTGCCTTAATACAATCTATTGTGGTTTTTGTCAAGTAAAAATACCATATATTGTAAAAAAATTTTGTTGGACCCCCTTTCTCTGGCCCGGGGAAGGGATTCATTTTATGATCTTGAATAAGTTGAGCACTTGTGCTTATATGTAATTTATTTCTAAGGCATGTTTTCCCACATTCCCCTGAATAGCACCTGGGCAGGCGGTGTGGTCACTCCTGAGACGGCCATGTTTTAGGGCCTCACATCCAACCAAAAAGAGGAGAGCGCGCGATCCCGGAAATGAGTGGATTTTTTCCTTCGTTCTCAGGCAGAAGAGACACCTTTGTTGTAAATCACACTCTTGGCGGGGTAGGGCAGGGCCGAGGCATTAAAGGGGTATGGGCCCTCTCAAACCTGATAATTTCCTTTAACCTATCTGAGAAGGGAGACCATGAGTGATTACTGTGTCGTCATTGCGAGCGGTGGGCGTGCACGTTTTTTTACCTTGGAAACAGCGGATTTTCCGGAACTGGAATCGGGTCCCAGGCTGATTGATCGGGGGGGCCTTACAAACCCAGGGAAGGAGACCCCCGAGCGGGAGCTTTTCGCAGATTCAAAGACTGGAGGCGGTCGCGCGCCCCAGGGTGGCCCGGCCCACGGCTACGACGATCACCGAGAAAAGCATGAAGATGAAATGGACCGTCGTTTTGCCCGGAGTGTCTTTGAAAGAATCAGGCGTTTGGCCACGGGATGTGGGGCCCGGTGTGTGGTGGTGGCCGCACCCTCACGTATGCTGGGGTTGCTCCGTCAGGATCTGGAAACCCTTGTTAAACAAGGGGTGGCTCTTCACACGGTGGCTAAAGACATGACCAAATTCGCCCCGGAGCTGGTTCATCAACATCTCGCGAAGGAAGGTCTTCTCCCGGGATGCAGGCGACCGGGGGTATAAATTTGGGCCCGGGTCCCGTCCTAGGAGGACCTGTGCTTCTGAAATATCTTCCTGATGGTTACAGCAAGGTCTTCCATCACTAAGGGCTTCATGAGAAAGGCCTTGATGCCTATTTCCTTGGCCTTGCTTTCCGATATCCTTTCACTGAATCCCGTACAGAGGATAATGGGGATGTCAGACCGGATGGAAATGACCTTTTTTGCCAGGGTCTCCCCGGTCATATTGGGCATGGTCTGGTCGGTAATGATCATGTCGAAATCATAGGGCTTGGTCTCGAAGAGGGCCAGGGCCTCTACGCTGCTCGTCCTCGAAACCACCTGATATTCAAGGTGTTTCAACATTTCCTGCCCTATATCAACCAGGGCCTGTTCATCGTCCACAAAAAGGATGCGTTCTTGTCCTCGGGGAAGTGCCCTGGAGGGTTTTTTGCTCATGTCGTCATTTTCGTATTCGATCCTGGGCAGGTATATTTGAAATGTGGACCCTTTACCGGGTTTGCTGGCCACGTGGATGGTGCCGCCGTGAGCGGTCACAATCCCGTGGACCACGGCCAGACCCATTCCGGTACCCTCCCCCGGTCCTTTGGTGGTAAAATAGGGCTCGAATATACGGGACATGACCGCCTGCTCCATGCCGTGTCCCGTATCCTTAACGGTGAGCCTCAAATAGGGCCCGGGGCTCAGATCATGGCAGGGCAGGATATCACCTGGAGTGAAATCCAGGTCATCCATCCGCACCTCCAGTCTTCCACCGTTTTCCTGCATGGCGTGGTGGGCATTGGTACAAAGGTTCACCAATAACTGGTGTAGCTGTGTGGGATCCCCCATAATGGTCCCTGTCCGGGTATGGATCTCTTGGTGGATTTCAATCGTGGCCGGGAGTGAGGCCCTCAGGAGTTTGAGGGCCTCTTTAAAGATGGGTTTGAGCTGAAGGGGCCGTAACTCGTGATCGGTCTGCCGGCTGAAGGAGAGGATCTGGCTCACCATCTTCTTGGCCCTTTGGCTGGCTTTGAGCACCTCTTGGAGATTCGCCCTGGCCAGGGAGTCCTCACCGAGTTTGATACAGGCCAGTTCGGTATAGCCCATAATGGCTGCCAGGATATTATTGAAGTCATGGGCGATTCCTCCTGCAAGGGTGCCTATGGCCTCCATTTTTTGCGATTGCTGAAGTTGTGCCTCAAGGGCCTTTTTTTCCTCTTCCATTTTTTTGAGGTCCGTCTCATCCAGTCCAAAGCCGATGATGCCTATGACCCTGCCCTCGTTGTCTTTTGAAGGGATTTTATCGACCGATATTTGCCTGACACCCTTGGGTGTCTCAAAAAACTCCGTGCTTTTGAGTATGGGCTTTCCTCTTCTTATGACTTCCAAATCGGTTTCCAGGCCGGGCGCGGCGGCGTTGGGGAACAGCTCTGTAAAGGTCTTGCCGATGATCTCGCAGGCTGGAAGTCCCATCATCTCCGAGAATTTTTTGTTAACCCGGATAAATCTCTGTTCCGTGTCTTTGTAAAAAATCATTCCCGGGGTGGAGTCCAACATGATTTGGAGTTCCTGGCTTTTTTCCTCCAATTGCTTCTGAACCGCCTTCAACTCCCGGGTTCGCTCCTCCACGATGCTTTCCATTTTTGAGTATATTTCAAAGTAGTTTTTTGTGGAGTTTTCGTTCTCTTCCCGGGTTAGTCGAAGGTCGTTGGTCAGATGTCTCACCTGGGTTTCCAAAATGAGGTTTTGCGTTTCAAGGTCCTGTATGTATTTATCTTTCGTCTTGATCATTTTGGAACAACCCCTGCTCTTCCATTTCCCGGATTTTTTGTTCCCCGTCCTTGACGATGAGATCAAGGGCGTAGGCCCCGATTTCCAGGTTCCTTAGACACTTTTTGAAAAGCCTTGTGTCTCGAAAGGGGGCGTCAGAGTATCCGATACCCCTCTCATGGCACAGGTAGTCGGCAACATACAAAGTTGAAGCTATCCTTTCATTCTCTTTGGATACTCCCTCCGGATTGTGATGATGCCCGATGGCGGAAATCAATTCCTCGGGAAAGGCCCAGTGAGCCGTGATGGCTTTCCCTAGATCTTCGTGTGTATAACCCAGGACTTCGCGTTCTACAGCAGACAAATTCCTCTTCTCAGCCCTTGCCTTTTCCAGGATGTCCCTGAATTCGGCTTGGAGAAATTGATCCTCCACGATAATTCCTATGTCGTGGAGCAACCCGGCCGCATAGACATTTTCCCCTCTTTTTCCGAATTCCCTCCGAAAGATCAGTTTCGCAAAGAGGGCCACCGCGTTGCTGTGCTTCCACAAAGAGGTCCTTGAATAGCCGTCAGTGATCGTATCCTCCAAGAAGATCTCACAGACTTTTTGGCTGAGCACCAGTTCCTTGAGGGCGTCAAATCCTATCCAGATGACGGCGTGCTGGATCTCGCTGATCTCCCGCAGGGATGCGTGAAGGGCGGAATTGGCCACTTTAAGCACCTTGGCCGTTAAGGGGGGATCTATCTCGACGAGGTCCTTCAGGTCCTTTGCACTGGAACGGGGGTCATTGATCACATTAAGCACGCCTTTGACAACGGTCTTGATTGAAGAAATCTCAGATCGATCCAGAAGCGCTATAAGGTCCTCAAGCTTTTTTTGTCTTGCACCATCAAGGGCCATCGCAAAAGCCTCAATACCGGTTGCTCCTGAGCCCCTCGTTCTGCCCTGTCCTGGGTCCGGAACCAGGGGGAGGGGATTCATGGAGGACCGATGCACAAATTATGCCGAAAGAGCCCACCGGATCGGGTTTCCGTGAGGGACAGGGCTCCAAACCACGGCCTGGCGGGTGCCCGCGGCTGGAGGGGAGAGGTCTTGAAGGGATGGGGGGCAGGATTAAAGCCCCGTCCTGTCAAAGTCTTGACGGCCGCCTCCCCCCGGGAGGGGAAGGGGACTAAGGAAAGAGATAGGCCTAAGGATCAAGCAAGGGGGTCGGCCATGAGGCGTCTTTAGATAAAAAATCCGGGTGCCTTACCCATTTTATAAAAAAATGGGTAAGGCACCCGGATGGGTTTTCCGCATTCTTCCTGGGGTGGAAGGGGTCACCTCCACATCAAAGAAAAGGCCTACTTGATCAGGGAGATGTGGATGCCCTGTACTCCAAAGGTCAAGTCAACGCCCTGTTGAATGGCTCCAAGGTGGATCACCACGCCGTTCTGATTCTCCATGGCCGTCCCCTTGCCACCTCCGGCCAGGGCGATACCGGCCTCCGCCGCTATGTATCGGCCTTCAAAGTCAGAGAGTTCCTTGAGATTATAGACCGTGCCCTTGGCGTTTACCTTTGTAAACCCCACCCCGATCACCTTCATCCCTACAATCGAAAATTTGTGTTTTTCTCCGCTATTCAAGGTAAGGGTGCCTTCGCCCCAGTCCACGCCGATGCCCACAGCGATAGCTGTGGTCTGAATCTCCACCTTCCCAGCAGGGACCATCTCTGCTGCTGCCACTCCGGCCAAGAAGAAGGGGATTACCAACACAAGTGTCAATACGGTTTTCGCCTTCACTGTCATTTTGTTCTCCTTTCTTCCCTGGTTAGAAATTTGACCCGAACAAAGCCACGCCTTTTTTTCATCCCGGTCCAAAGCCCATTGGGTGCCCGCCTATTCCGAAATAGGCCTTAAAACTCCAGGAATTAAACGTCAGACATTCAATACTCCACCTCAATAGCCAAGTCAAGACAAAAGAGCTCTTCTTTGAACGGCCGATCCCTTTCCGTCTTTTACCTCACCAGGTGCTTTTTGCGCCAGACTCTGGGGCTCATGTAATCCTCTTTAAGACGCCACATGCCCTTTTCCTTTTCCCGGGCCTCTTCTTCAGCTTCTACGTACGGGCTGATGTCGAAGTCTTCCGGAAGCCCCTCCTGGTGGGCCTCGGCCAGGCCCTGTTTGATCATTTCCAAGTTGATGTTTTTCTGGTTCCAGTAGATGACTCCCAGGATATTATTGTCCGGATAGGGGGCCCTTCCATAGCCTTTCACCTTGACAGTCTTGTTTAAGACCATTCGCGTGAGGAAATCCTTGGCCTCCTGTCCATAAGGTTGTCCCTGAGGGTCGATGGGATTGGGGACTTCCGGGGCGTCGATGCCTATCAGCATAATATAGATGATGGTGCGGTCTTGCCTGGCCATGACCGTATCGCCGTCGTATACCCGGGTGATTTTAAACCGGTCTGCCAAGGATGAACCCGGAGTCAGCAGTAGGAATGCGGCCAAAAAGAGGAGGGTGGGCAAAGATCTTTTTTTCGATTTCATCATTATTCTTAAGACCCTTTGTCTTCGGGTTCAGCCCAGACGATTTGACGCTTATTGA